>NZ_JAMYSF010000018.1:0-145637 GCF_040321775.1 Mesorhizobium sp. M0243
GCCAACCGCCGCTACTGCACGCTCACGAAGATCATTTGAAAGCGCTCGCGTCATCAGATGCTGGCCTCCAATCCAGCCAGCATCTTGAATCACAACATCCGGCTTTGGGAATCCTACGATTCTCTCAAAATAGGAATCGCTCTAGAGACTGGAAGCCGGCCCGATCACCACTCGGCGAAGGAGCCGTCTTTGTGGCGCCAGACAGGGTTGCGCCAGCGGTGGCCTTCCTTGGCGCGTTCCTTGACATACTCCTCGTCGATCTCGACACCCAGGCCCGGGCCGTCGGGAATGGCGACATAACCATCCTCGTAGCGGAAGACATCCTTGTTGGCGGCATAGTCGAGCAGGTCGTTGGCGGCGTTGTAGTGGATGCCGAGGCTCTGCTCCTGGATGAAGCAGTTGTAGCTGACCGCGTCGAGCTGCAGGCACGCGGCAAGCGCGATCGGCCCGAGCGGGCAGTGCGGCGCCACCGCGACGTCATAGGCTTCCGCCATCGCCGCGATCTTGCGGCATTCGGTGATGCCACCGGCATGCGACAGATCAGGCTGGATGATGTCGACGACGCCTTCCTTGAACACGGATTTGAAGTCCCAGCGGCTGTAGAGCCGCTCGCCGAGCGCGATCGGCGTCGAGCCGAGCGCGGCGATCTCCTTCAGCGCCTCGCGGTTTTCGCTGAGCACCGGCTCCTCGATGAACATCAGCCTATAGGGTTCGAGTTCCTTGACCAGGGCACGCGCCATCGGCCGGTGCACGCGGCCATGAAAATCGACGGCGATGCCGATGTTGGGTCCGACGGCCTCGCGCACCATGGCGACGCGTTCGACAGCGGCGTCGATCTTGTCGTGGCTGTCGACGATCTGCAGTTCTTCAGTGCCGTTCATCTTGAGCGCCAGGAAGCCGCGCGCAACCATTTCCCGGGCACCAGCGGCCACTTCGGCCGGCCGGTCGCCGCCGATCCAAGAATAGACCTTGATCGTGTCGCGCAGCTTGCCACCGAGCAACTCATGCACGGGAACGCCGAGCGCCTTGCCCTTGATATCCCACAGTGCCTGGTCGATCCCCGCAATGGCGCTCATCAGGATCGGCCCGCCACGGTAGAAGCCGCCGCGGTGCATCACCGTCCAGTGGTCCTCGATCAGGCGGGGATCCTTGCCGATGAGGTAATCGCCAAGCTCCTTGACCGCTGCCTCGACGGTCAGAGCCCGGCCCTCGACGACCGGCTCGCCCCAGCCGGTGACGCCGGCATCGGTCTCGATCTTCAGGAACAGCCAGCGCGGCGGAACGATGTAGGTGGTGAGCGAGATGATTTTCATGCGCAATCTCAGTTGCTCTTGAGTTTCTTGGCGCTGACGAGGTCGCGCGCCGCAAGGTCGAGGATCTTGTTTGCGGCCCCACGCGCCGCCTCGGCGTCGCGCATGCGCAGCGCCTCGACCACCTCGCGGTGCGCCGCCACGGCCTCCATGCGCCGGTCGAGCGAAATCACCGCCGTCGCCTCGAGCGAGAATTTCAGCCCGGTGTCGATGAGATTGCCGATCTGGCGAAAGATCGGGTTATGGCTCGCGGCATAGACGATCTGGTGGAAAGCGATGTCGCTGCGCGAGAAGGCGGCGAGATCCTCGCCGGCGCCGGCCATGCCGCGCCATGCCGCTTCGAGATCGGCTATTTCCTGCAGCGTTGCGCGCGTGGCCGCCAGTTCGGCGACCAGCGGTTCGATGGCGCGGCGCGTTTCGAGGATGGCGTCGAACAGCTTGTCGTCCAGTGCATGCGGCGCGTGCCAGGCCAGCACCTGTGGGTCGATGATGTTCCAGTCGTCCTCGTTGCAGACGATCGTGCCGACGCGCGGCCGCGACAGCACCAGCCCCTTTGCCGCCAACACTTTCAGGGCCTCGCGGATGACAGTGCGGCTGACACCATATTCGACGCCGAGTTCGTTTTCGGTCGGCAAGGAGGATCCGGCCGGGTAGCGCCCGGAAAAGATGTCTGAGGCCATTGCCTTGGTCACATCGGGCATGACGCGCGGGCGGCGAGTGGCTGTGTCGCCTTGCGGTTTCTTCAAAGTCCCGGTCACCTCAGCCCTCCTCCAAGGCGGCGAACCGCTGGTTTCGCACAACCGATCCGCCATTAACGGATGCGGACTGATTGCGCCAGCGATTGCTGGTCAGAGCATGTACATTAATTATCATACCAGATCAATTGACGAGTATGATAAAAACGATTAGACACTCCGGCATCCGGGCTGAGCGCCCGGTCTATCGCTGGGAGGTAATCATGCGACTTTTGAAGACCGCGCTCGTCGCGGGCGCGCTTGCCGTGCTGTCCGTCACGACCATCGCTGCATATGCTCAGGACACCAAGATCGGTTTCATCGTCAAGCAGCCCGAGGAGCCGTGGTTCCAGGACGAATGGAAGTTCGCCGACCAGGCCGCCAAGGAGAAGGGCTTTACCCTGGTCAAGATCGGCGCCGAGGACGGTGAGAAGCTGATGTCGGCGATCGACAATCTCGGCGCCCAGGGCGCCCAGGGCTTCATCGTCTGCACACCGGACGTGAAGCTTGGCCCCGGCATCGTCGCCAAGGCCGCCGCCAACAATCTCAAGCTGATGACTGTCGACGACCGTCTGGTCGGCGCCGACGGCAAGGCGCTGGAAGACGTCCCGCATATGGGCATTTCGGCCACCAAGATCGGCGAAGCCGTCGGCCAGGCGATCGTCGACGAAATGAAGGCGCGCGGCTGGAAAGCCGACGAGGTTGGCGCCATCCGCGTCTCCTACGACCAGCTGCCGACGGCGGTCGATCGCGTCGAAGGTGCCATCTCGGTGCTGAAGGCAAACGGCTTCAAGGCCGAGAACATTTTTGACGCCCCGCAGGCCAAGACCGACACGGAAGCTGCCCTCAATGCGGCGACGGTCGTGCTCAACGCCCATGCCGACATCAAGAAGTGGGTTTCCTTCGGCCTCAACGACGAAGCGGTGCTCGGCGCCGTGCGTGCAGCCGAAAGCGTTGGCATTCCGGCGGACGCCATGATCGGTGTTGGCATTGGCGGCGCGGATTCGGCGATCAACGAGTTTAAGAAGCCGACGGCCACCGGCTTCGTCGGCACCGTGATCATCTCGCCGAAGCGTCATGGCTACGAGACGGCGCTCAACATGTATGACTGGGTTGCCAACAACAAGGAGCCGGAGAAGCTGATCCTGACCTCGGGTGCACTCGCCAAGCGCGACGACTACCAGAAGGTCCGCCAGGGTCTCGGCATCGAATAATCCTCCCTGTACAGACAGGCGGCGGCTCATCCCGCCGCCTGTTTGCCATTCCATAAGAGGATCGCTGCCCGTGTCCTTTCTCGACTTCTCGCACATCACCAAGACCTATCCGGGCGTCAAGGCGCTGTCGGACGTCTCGTTCGGTGTCGACAAAGGCGCCGTGCATGGTTTGATGGGCGAGAACGGCGCCGGCAAATCCACCCTGATCAAGATACTGTCCGGTGACCAGCATGCCGATCAGGGCGAGATCCGCATTGACGGTAGGGTTCAGGCCTATACCTCGACCCGGGATGCCTTCGACAATGGCGTCATTGTCATTCATCAGGAACTGCAACTCGTTCCTGAACTCACCGTTGCCGAAAACCTCAGCCTCGGTCGTTTCCCCGCCAACGCCGGCATCATCGCCGGCCGCCGGATGCTGGACGACGTCGGCGCCAAGCTGAAATCGGCCGGTATCGACATCGACATGCGCCGCAAGGTCAAGACGCTGTCGATCGGCGAACGCCAGATGGTCGAGATCGCCAAGGCGGTCATGCTCGACGCACGCGTTATCGCGCTGGACGAACCGACCTCGTCGCTTTCCTCGCGCGAAAGCGAAATCCTGTTTGCCCTGATCGACCGCCTGCGCGGCGAAGGCAAGGTCATCATCTATGTCTCGCACAGGCTCGACGAAGTGTTCCGGCTCTGCGACAGCCTGACCGTGCTGCGCGACGGCAAGCTCGCGGCGCACCATGCGTCGCTGAAAGGCGTCACCCGCGACCAGGTCGTCGCCGAGATGGTCGGCCGCGAGATTTCGGATATCTGGGGTTTTCGCGCACGAAAAACGGGCGATGTCCGCCTGAAGGTCGACGCTCTCAGCGGCCCCAAACTGAAGACGCCGGCCAGTTTCGAGGCGAGGGCAGGCGAGATCGTCGGCTTCTTCGGCCTGATCGGCGCCGGGCGCTCGGAACTGATGCGGCTGGTCTATGGCGCCGATCCGCGCTCGGGCGGTAGCATCACCGTCGACGGCAAGCTGGTCCGTGCCGCCGATCCGCGTGGCACGATCCGGGCCGGCATCGTGCTGTGCTCGGAGGATCGCAAGCATGACGGCATCATCCAGGGCCGCTCGGTCGAGGAGAACATCAACATCTCGTCGCGGCGCCATCACACGCGCTTCGGCGTGCTCAACCGCGCCAGCGAGATCGCCACCGCCGAAACCTTCATCAAGAAGCTCAAGGTGCGCACGCCGTCGCGCAAGCAGGACATCATCAATCTCTCCGGCGGCAACCAGCAGAAGGTCATCCTTGGCCGCTGGCTGTCCGAACAAGGGGTGCGGGTTCTCATCGTCGACGAACCGACGCGCGGCATCGATGTCGGCGCCAAATCGGAAATCTACGAATTGCTCTACCAGCTTGCGCAGGACGGCATGGCGATCGTCGTCGTCTCGTCCGAACTGCCGGAAGTGATGGGCATCTGCGACCGTATTCTGGTGATGTGCGGTGGCCGCGTCAGCGCCGAACTCACCCGCGACCAGTTCGCCGAAAGGGCGATCCTGGCCGCCGCTCTCCCCGATCAGAAAACCCCCGACGCGATCGCATCCTGAGGACTTTGGCATGACCGACCAGTTGAAAAAAATCCTGCTCGGCGAACAGGGCCTCGTCGTCATCTTTGTCGTCGCCTTCGCGCTGGTGTCGGCTCTGGTGCCGAACTTCCTTACCGACCGCAACATGCTCGGCCTGCTGCAGTCGGTGGTCACCGTCGGCATCGTCGCCTGCACCATGATGTTCTGCCTCGCCGCGCGCGACTTCGACCTGTCGGTCGGTTCGATCGTCGCCTTTGCCGGCATGGTCGCTGTGATGGCGTCGAATTACACTGGCTCGATCCTGCTTGGCCTGCTGGCGGCAATCGCCTGCGGTGGTTTCGTCGGCTTCATCAACGGCGTTGTCATCGCCAAATTTCGCATCAACGCGCTGATCACGACGCTGGCCACCATGCAGATCGTGCGCGGCTTTGCGCTGATCGCGTCCGACGGCCGCGCCGTCGGCATCAACAGCTCGGATTTCTATCAGCTGGCGCTCTCGAAACTGCTCGGCATACCGACGCCGGTCTGGGTGCTTGCCATCCTGTTTTGCATTTTCGGTTTCGTGCTCAACCGCACCGTCTTTGGCAAGAACACGCTGGCCATCGGCGGCAATCCTGAGGCCTCGCGGCTTGCCGGTGTCAATGTCGACTGGACGCGCATCTGGATATTCGCGTTGCAGGGCGTCGTCTGCGGTATCGCCGGCATCCTGCTGGCGTCGCGCATCACCTCGGGCCAGCCCAACGCGGCGGTGGGCTTGGAGCTTTCGGTCATCTCGGCCTGCGTGCTCGGCGGCGTCTCGCTCGCCGGCGGCCGCGCCACCATGTCGGGCGTCATCGTCGGCGTGCTGATCATGGGCATCGCCGAGAACGCCATGAACCTGCTCAACATACCGGCCTTCTACCAGTACATCGTGCGCGGCGTTATTTTGCTGCTGGCCGTGCTGCTCGACAATCTGCGCTCATCGGCACTGGGTCGGCGATAGGCTGGAGGAACAAAAAATGGCTGTGCGCCTTTCCGGCAAACGCATCTTCCTGACGGGTGCCGCGCAAGGCATCGGGCTGGCCATCGCCGAGGCCTGCCTTGCCGAAGGCGCAAGACTGTTCCTCGTCGACCGCGACGGCGCACTGCTGGACAAGGCCGTCGCCGGCCTTGCCGCGCCGCACGGCCATGTCGGGCATGCGGCAGCCGACATCAGCGACGGAGCCGCGATTGCCACTGCCGTCGGCCAAGCGACCGACGAAATCGGCCACATCAACGCGCTGATCAACAATGCCGGGGTCAATGTGTTCTCGACGCCGCTCAAGGCGACCGAGGAAGAGTGGAACCGCAATTTCGACGTCAACGTCAAGGGCGCCTGGAATTGCAGCAAGGCTGTGCTGCCGGGCATGATTACAAGCGGCGGCGGCGCCATCCTCAACATCGCCTCGACGCACAGCTTCACCATCATTCCGCACACCTTCCCCTATCCCGTCGCCAAGCACGCGCTGCTCGGCCTGACCAAATCGCTGGCGCTCGAATATGCGGCGCAAGGCGTGCGCGTGAACGCGCTGGCGCCGGGCTATGTCGAGACGCAGAAGGCGATCGACTACTGGAACAGCTTTGCCGATCCGGCCGCAGCACGCGCCAACACCATGGCGCTGCATCCCGGCGGCCGCATCGCCACGGCGCGCGAGATCGCGCGGGCTGCGGTGTTCATGATCTCCGACGAATGCCCGTTCATGAACGCGGCGACGCTCGTCGTCGATGGCGGGCTGAGCCAGCTGCAGCATCCCGCCTGAACGCCGGAAAGACCATGACCAAGAGACGATCGCAGCATTGGTTCGGCGGGCTGGGCAAGGATGCCTTCATCCACCGCAGCTGGATGAAGAACAACGGCCTGCCCGACGATGCCTTCGACGGCCGTCCGGTGATCGGCATCTGCAACACATTCTCCGAATTCACGCCTTGCCACGTGCATTTCCGTGCTCTGATCGAGCACATCAAGGCCGGCGTGCTGGAAGCCGGCGGCCTGCCGCTCGAATTCCCGGTCTTCTCTTGCGGCGAGTCCAATCTGCGGCCGACGGCGATGCTGTTTCGCAACCTCGCCTCGATGGATGTCGAGGAGGCGATCCGCGGCAACCCGATGGACGGCGTCGTGCTGATGGCCGGCTGTGACAAGACCACACCGTCGCTGGTCATGGGCGCGGCCTCCTGCGACCTGCCGTCGATCGCCATCTCCGGCGGGCCGATGCTTAATGGCCGCTTCCAGGGCCACGAAATCGGTTCCGGCACCGATGTGTGGAAATTTTCGGAAGACGTTCGCGCCGGTGTGATGAGCGAGCAGGATTTCGCCAATGCCGAGAGCGCCATGTCGCGCTCGCCCGGTCACTGCATGACCATGGGCACGGCCTCGACCATGGCTTCCATGGTCGAGTCGCTCGGCCTGGCGCTGCCCGGTAACGCTGCCTATCCGGCGGTCGACGCGCGCCGCAGCCGCATCGCCCGCATGACGGGGCGGCGCATCGTCGTGATGGTCAATGAGGATCTGCGCCCGTCGGCTATCCTCACGAGAAAAGCTTTCGCCAACGCCATCCGCGTCAATGGCGCGATCGGCGGCTCCACCAATGCGGTCGTGCATCTCCTGGCCATCGCCGGCCGCGTCGGCACCGAGCTGACCCTGGATGATTGGGATCGATATGGCCGCGACGTGCCGACCATCCTCGACCTGATGCCGTCAGGCCGTTTCCTGATGGAGGATTTCTGCTACGCCGGCGGTATTCCGGCCGTCATGAAAGAGATCGCCGACATGCTCGATCTCGATGCGCTGACCGTCACCGGCAAGAGCGTGCGCGAGAACATCACTGACGCCCAAAACTACAATCCGGAGGTGATCCGCCCGCGCGACAAGGCGCTGACATCGCACGGCGGCATCGCGGTGCTGCGCGGCAATCTGGCGCCCGACGGCGCCATCATCAAACCGTCAGCCGCGTCGCCAGCTCTCATGAAGCATCGCGGCCGCGCCGTCGTCTTCGAGGACATTGACGACTACAAGGCGCGCATCGACGATCCCTTGCTGGACATCGACGAGGGCTCGATCATGGTGCTGAAGAATTGCGGCCCCAAGGGCTATCCGGGAATGGCCGAGGTCGGCAACATGGCGCTGCCTCAGAAGCTGTTGAAGCAAGGCGTCCGCGACATGATCCGTATCTCCGATGCCCGCATGTCGGGCACCGCCTTCGGCACCGTCGTGCTGCATGCCGCACCCGAAGCCGCTGTCGGCGGCCCGCTGGCGCTGGTGAGGAGCGGCGACATGATCGAGCTCGATGTCGAAGCAAGGAAGCTGCATCTCGACGTGTCAGAACAGGAACTCGCAAAGCGGCGGACATCCTGGGCTCCGCCGCAGCCGGCTATGCGCGGCGGCTATCAGGGTCTTTACGTCGACCATGTGCTGCAGGCGGATCGCGGCGCCGACCTCGATTTTCTCGTCGGATGCCGTGGCCACGCCATTCAACGCGAAAGCCATTGAGGTCCGCGTGACAAAATTCAAACCTTATGATTTCCACGGCATTCACGCCATTCTCTACGCGCTCTTTGATGAGAACGAAAAACTCGACCGCGCGGCGATGCGCAGGCAGGTCGAGATCTGCCTGGCGAGCGGCGTGCACGGCATGGCGGCGCTCGGCTTGGCGACGGAAGTCGCCAAGCTGTCCGAGGCCGAGCGCCGGACGATCATGGACTGGACGGCGGAAGACACCGACGGAAAAGTGCCACTCGCTTTCACCATCTTCGGCGCTTCGGTGGCCGAGCAGGTCGCACAGGTTCGCCATGCTGAAAGCGTGGGAGCGGATTGGGTGATCCTGCAGCCGCCGCCGGTTGGGTCCTATGGTGCGCCGGAATACATCAAGTTCTTCGGCCGCGTTGCCGAGGCGACCGATCTGCCGGTGGCGATCCAGAACGCGCCGGCGTTTTTCGGGCGCGGCCTTTCATCAGACGAAATCCGCGACCTCGTCACGCTGTATCCCAACGTTAGGCTGATCAAGGGCGAGGGTCCGGTTACCGACATCGCCGGGCTGATCGAGCGCACCGATGGCCGGATACCGGTTTTCAACGGGCGTGGCGGCCTGGAACTGATCGACAATTTCCGCATCGGTTGCCGCGGCATGATCCTGGCGCCGGATTGCGCCGACTATGCCGTGCGCGCCTATCATGCGTTCCGCGCCGGAGGCGAAGCCACGGCCGAGGCTGAATATGCAAGAATGTTGCCGGCAGCGGTCTTCGTCATGCAAGGCATCGAAAACTTGATCTGCTATGGCAAGCGGCTGTTCGGCGCCCGCGCAGGCATCCCGATACACGCCCGGGCTCCGGCGATGCGGCCCAGCGAGCCTGGCCTCGCGATGGTGGAGCGCTTTGCGATTGGTCTCGGTCGGTTGCCTGGCTGAACGTCAACTGCCTTTCAATAGGTCGTCCGCCCACCCGACAGGTCGAACGTGGAGGCGGTTGTAAAACTGTTCTCCTTGGAGACGAGCCAGGCGACCATGGCAGCGGCCTCATCGACCTCCAACAGGCGGCCGCGCGGAATGCGCGAGCGCATATATTCGATATGCTCCGGCGTCAGTTGTTCAAGGATGCGCGTCTGTGCCGTGGCCGGCGAGATGCAGTTCACGGCGATGTCGTACTGCGCCAGTTCTTTGCCGAGCGACTTGGTCAAGCCGATGACCGCCGCCTTCGAGGCTGAATAGGCGGAGGCGTTGGGGTTGCCCTCCTTGCCGGCGACCGAAGCGATGTTGACGATCCGCCCGTAATTGCGCTCCTTCATCCCGGGAACCACGGCGCGATTGACGTAGAACGTACCGTTGACGTTGACGTCGATGACCTTTTTCCACGTCTCGATGTCGTAGACGTCGAGCGGGACGGCCGGGCCGGCGATTCCGGCGGAATTGACCAGAATGGAAATGTTGCCGGCCAGCTCTTCGGTCCTGGCGCGCGCCGCGTCCACCGACACCCAATCGGCGACGTCCACGATCTCTGTCGTGGCGGCGTTGCCGAGTTCCTTCTTGGCGGTTTCGAGGCGAGCCTCATCGAGATCCCACAAGGTTACCGTCGCGCCGGAGGCGACGAAGCGTCTGGCCATCGCAAAGCCGAGGCCTTGGGCGCCGCCGGTGACCACAGCGTGCTGGCCGTCAAGATCAATCCTGTTCATGTCGAGCGGTTCTTTCCGTTTGAGCTACTTCCGGGATAAAGGCCGGCCTGTGCAGGCGGGCGATATCGCTACATCGTCGCGCCGAGGCTCCATGGCACGAACTCGTTGTCGCCATAGCCGAGCGCTTCCGACCTGGTGCGCCCGCCGGAAGCGACGCGCAGGATCTCGGCGAAGATCTCCTCGCCCTTCTCGGCCAGCGAGACGCCGTCCAGTATGTCTCCGCAATTGATGTCCATGTCCTCGCGCATCTGCTCGAAGATGAAGCTGTTGGAGGCGAGCTTGATCGAGGGCGTCGGCTTGCAGCCGAAGGCCGAACCGCGGCCGGTGGTGAAGCACAATATGTTGGCTCCGCCGGCGACCTGCCCGGTGGCCGAGACCGGATCGTAGCCAGGCGTATCCATGAAGACGAGGCCGCGCTCGTTGATCGGCTCGGCATATTCCAGCACCGCGCGCAGATTGGTGGTGCCGCCCTTGGCGGAGGCGCCGAGCGATTTCTCCAGGATGGTCGTCAGCCCACCCAGCTTGTTGCCGGGCGAAGGGTTGTTGTTCATCTCCATGTCGTGCCTGGCGGTATAATCCTCCCACCAGCGGATGCGCTCGATCAGCTTTTCACCCACCGCGCGGCTCTCGGCGCGCAAGGCGAGAAGATGTTCGGCGCCATAGATCTCGGGCGTCTCCGAGAGCACGGCCGTGCCGCCTTGCCCGACAAGCAGGTCCACCGCAGCACCCAGTGCCGGATTGGCGCTGATGCCGGAATAGCCGTCCGATCCGCCGCATTGCAGCGCAAGCACCAGTTCGGAGGCCGGCTGCGGAGTCCTTTCGGCGGCGTTCACCGTAGGCAGCATGTCGACGATCGCCTTGACGCCGGCCTCGACTGTCTTTCGCGTGCCGCCGGTTTCCTGGATGGTCATCGTGCGGAAAATCGTGCTCTCCTCGATGTTGTACGACTGCATCCAGCGTGGGATCTGGAACGCTTCGCAGCCGAGTCCGACCATCAGCACGCCGCCGACATTGGGGTTGGTGGCAAAGCCCCATTGCGTCCGTTTCAACAGGTCGTAAGCGGGGCCCTTGGTGTCGATGCCGCAGCCAGTGCCGTGGACGAGTGCGATGATGCCGTCGACATTGGGATAGTCGCGCAGGATGCCAGACCGGTTGACCTCGTCGACGATGAACCGGGCGACGCTGGCAGAGCAGTTCACCGAGGTCAGGACGGCAATGAAGTTGCGCGTGCCCACCTTGCCGCTCGGCCGGCGGTAACCCATGAAAGTAGCGCGCTCGGCCTCGGCAACGACCTCGGTTTGCCTGGTATTGGTGCCGAAGACGTAGTCGCGTTCGAAATTGCGCAGATACACATTGTGCTCGTGAACCCAGTCGCCGGCGACGATGGGTTCCCGCGCAAACCCGATGGTCTGGCCGTATTTCACGATCGGCTCGTCCGAGCCGATGTCGCGCAAGGCCATTTTGTGCCCGCGCGGTATGCGTGCCCTGGCCGCCACGTCCCCGGCTTTGTCGCCGATTTTCAACGGATCGACCGCCAGAAGAATGTTGTCGATATCCGACAGCTTGATGAACCGTGCCATGACCCAAACTCTGAAAAAGCTCCCCCCGACAAGGAGCGCCGAGAGGCAAAAGTGATTTGGAACACTAATATAATAGAATGTCAGTGGTCAAGGTGCGGTTGCGAAAGGCTTGGATTGCAGGGGCGTAGTGGCGGATCGGTTAGGTGAGCGTGCAATGAGTGCGCCTTGCGGCGCAGTTTGAGGGCGGCAAACGGCTGGATGAAACAACGGACCGCCGCACGCGGGACACGGTCAATCGAGATGGAAGACCGCTTCCATGGCCGCCCACCATTCGCCGTCGGCGCGCGTCGGCAGTGGCGTCTGCATGGGGTCGCACAGTTCCCACCATTTGCGCATGGCCGGCGACTCGCTCATCCGCGCCGCATCCCTGGCGAAGTCGCTGCCGTGATACTCCCAGCAGGCGAACAGAAGGTTCTCCGGTTCGCGCAGGAAGATCGAATAGTTGCGGATGTCGGCGCGACTGATGACGTCGAGCACTTCCGGCCAGACGGCGGCGTGGACGCGCTTGTAGTCCGCGATCGCCTCGGCTTTCACGCCGATACAAAGTCCCATTCTTTGCATGCCGGTGGCTCGCGGTGTTTCAGTCGAGAAGGTCGGCGGCGACTTCGAGCGTGTTGCGGAACGACGTCTCGAGATGATGTTCCATGGCCCTTGCCGCCCCCTCGGCGTCGTGGCGCTTCAGCGCGTCGAAAATGGCCTCGTGCTGCTCGATCGTCTGTTCGCCATAGCCCGGCTTGGGGATGGCGAGATAGCGGCCGCGATCCATCTGTGCCTTTGAGATGTCGACGGCTCTCCAGATCATCGGCAGGCCGCAGATCTCGGCGATGGTGCGGTGAAAGACATCGTCGAGCTGTATCGCGGTGGCATATCTGCCTCGCGATATGGCGAGGCGGTGCGCCGCCATGTTGTCTTCCAGCAATTCGCTGGCGGCCGGTGTGAACTTGGCGGCCGCGCGTCGGGCGCTCTCCATCTCCAGTGCCCGCCGGATGACATAGGCTTCTTCCAGGTCGGCCCGGCTGATCGGAGCGACATAGGTGCCCGTTTGCGCCAGGATCTTGACCAGACCCTCGTCGCTGATGCGCTTGACCGCTTCACGAACGGGGGTGCGCGACACACCCAGGGCCTCCGCGATGGCGACCTCGTTGATGACCTCCCCCGGCTTCAACTGCCCGACGACGATCAGGTTGCGGATCTTGTGATAGATCTGATCGCGGAGCGGAAGAGCCCGATTGAGCGTCGAAGGATCCAGGTCCATTGCAAATCCGTGTCTTCGTTCACCAGAAATGGTCAGATTATATTAGAATGTCAATTAGAATGCACCCAATGCAAGGGTGAGGTCGGTTGACACCTGATGTCCATAACGACCGCCGGAATCCAGCTTGCCAGAACTGTTATATTAGTGCAATAGTCATCGTCCGCGGCGAGAAATTCAATCCGCAACCGAGAGCCTGGACTGAGCCGCGTGTTCAAAAGCGCGGACGTTCAAGCCAGTTCGAAGAGGGTCGAATTGCGTTTGAAGCGACTATTATACTAACATATCGACGGCCGATACCAAGGATGATCGGCCACCCGCCAGGAGGAACCTAGCCAGATATGACTGTCGCCGCCGATTGCGCCCTGGACATGCGAGGCATCAGCAAGACGTTCCCGGGCGTGAAGGCTCTGTCCAACGTCAATTTCGCCGTGAAATTCGGCACGGTTCATGCGGTCGTGGGTGAGAACGGCGCCGGCAAATCGACGCTCATGAAAGTGCTCAACGGGTCCTACGCACCCAGCAGCGGCACAATCAGGGTCGGCGGCGCCGAGGTGCGCATGCGCCGGCCCGCCGACGCCCAGGCGCTCGGCATCCGCATGGTGCATCAGGAAATCAATCTGGTCGCCGACCTGAGCGTCGCCGAAAACGTCTATCTCGGCCGCATGCCGGGCAAGTGGATCTTTCTGCGCAAGGGCGAGATGATCCGGGCTGCGACCGCCGTCCTCGATGAGCTCGGAGCGGCATCAACCCGCGT
Organism: Mesorhizobium sp. M0243; assembly: GCF_040321775.1. NCBI lineage: Bacteria > Pseudomonadati > Pseudomonadota > Alphaproteobacteria > Hyphomicrobiales > Phyllobacteriaceae > Mesorhizobium > Mesorhizobium sp. M0243. The sequence goes on from NZ_JAMYSF010000018.1 coordinate 13,588, forward strand.
GAACGGCTCGGCAACCTGTCGATCAGCCAGCAGCAGCTCGTCGAGATCGCCAAGGCCTACGCGGCGCAGCCCAGGATCATCGTCCTGGACGAACCGACATCCAGCCTCAGCGAGCATGAGACGGCGGCGTTGTTCCGGATCCTGCGCAAGATGCGCGATGACGGCATCGCCATCATCTACATCAGCCACCGACTGAAGGAGGTGCTCGAAATCGCCGACGAGGTGACTGTGCTGCGCGACGGCTCAATGATCGAGACGCGTCCGATCGAAGGCATAAATGCCGCTCACATGATCAGGCTGATGGTCGGTCGCGAAGTCAGCAATGTCTTCCCGAAAAGCCCGGCCGAGATCGGCAAGTCGGTGCTGCGCGTCGAACGCATCAGCGACGGCACGCGCTTCCGCAATGTCAGCTTCGATGTACGCGCCGGCGAGATACTGGGCTTGACGGGGCTGGTGGGCGCTGGCCGCACCGAGGTCGCCCGCGCAATCTTCGGCCTGTCGCGGCTTGTCGAGGGCTCGGTCAGCGTCAACGGACGCGAGGTCTCGATCAACTCGCCATCCCAGGCGGTCAGGGCAGGCATTGCCTATGTTCCGGAAGATCGCAAGGGCGACGGCGTCGTGCCTGGAATGTCGATCCGGGAAAACATCAGCCTGCCCATACTGCGCCGCCTGAGCCGTTTCGGGCGCATCAGCCGCAGCGCCGATCACTCGCTTGCCGCGGACTCGGTCAAGCAGTTTTCGATTTCACCGCCCGACGGCGAACGGCGCATCAGCCTTCTGTCGGGCGGTAACCAGCAGAAGGCGGTCATCGCCAAATGGCTTGCCGCCAAACCTTCGGCCTTGATCCTCGACGAGCCGACGCGGGGCGTCGACGTCGGCGCCAAGGCCGAGATCCACCACATCATCGGCCAACTCGTCGCCGGCGGCATGGCGGTCGTGATGATCTCGTCGGAGCTGCCCGAAATCCTCGGCGTCTGCGACCGCGTGGTGGTGATGCGCGATGGCTATGCCTCCGAGCCTCTCCTGCGCAGCGAATTGAGCGAGGAGCGCATCATGGCGCTAGCCACGGGGGAGGAGACGGCGTGACCGAAGCTGCCATGGAGATCGGCGGCGTGAACCGCAACGACCGCTTTACGCGTGGCAGCAGGCTTGTCGATGTCCTGTCGAAGGCGGGGCTGGCCTTCGCTATCCTCGCCGTGATGCTCTACGGCTCCTTCGTCAGCCCCGCCTTCTTCACATCAGGCAATTTGCTCAACGTCCTGACCTCGATGTCCATCGTCGGCATCGTCGTCGTCGGCATGACCTTCGTGCTCGTGGTCGGCAGCCTGGCCGACCTGTCGGTGCCGGCCACCATCGCCTGCGGCGCCATCCTGTCGCTCGGGCTGCAGCCGATGATCGGACCGCTGCCGGCCTTCGTGCTGGCGGTTGGTCTCGCGGGCCTCATAGGCCTGCTCAACGGGGTCCTGGTCGGATATGTCGGCATCAATCCAATCATTGCCACGCTCGGCATTGGCACGATCGGACTGGGCATCGTCCAGGCGGCTGTCGGCGGGGTCATCGTCTATGGCAGCAATCCCGCCTCCGCCGAACTCGCCAAGGGCCGGCTGTTCGGCATTCCGGTCGTGGTGCTGATCTTCCTGGTCATTGCTCTTGTCGGCCATTTCGTCCTGTCCCGCTCCTTCTGGGGCAGATGGACGCTTGCCACCGGCGGCAATTACAGCGCCGCCGAGGCAAGTGCGGTTCCGGTGCAGGCCGTGAAGGCTGGCGCCTTCGTGATCACAGCACTCGCTTCCGGCATCAGCGGCGGCCTGCTCGGGCTGACGCTGCAGAGCGCGCGGCCGCTCATCGGCGGCGGCTACGAATTCAGTGCCATCACGGCGGTGGTGGTCGGCGGCGTGTCGATCGTCGGCGGCTTCGGATCGGTGCCACGGGCCGTTGCCGGCCTCATCTTCGTGCAACTGCTGACCAACGTCATGGTGCTCGACGGTGTGCGCACGCCGATCCAGGGTTTCGTGCTCGGCATCCTGATCGTCGGCGCCGTCGGCATGGATGCGGCGCTGCGCAAGCGGGGCGTGTCGTGATGCGTTTTCTTTCGCTTGTCTCGCAGTATCGCGTCATCGTCATTCTCGGTCTGACGCTCGTCATTTCCGCGCTGGTGGTCCCCGGCTACCTCTCGGCATCGACCCTCGGCCTCGGCCTCGACCGGGCGGCGACGATCGGCCTGATCGCGATCGGCCTGACGGTGCTTTTGATATCGGGCCAGATCGACCTCTCCGGTGGCGCGGTGTTTGCCCTGGCCGGCATCGTATCGGTCATCCTGCAGCGAGAGATCGGCATCCTCCCTGCCGCGATCGTCGGCATCCTGGTCGGTACCCTGGCAGGCGCCGTCAACGGCATGCTGGTCGTCGGCCTGAAGGTGAATTCGCTCGTGCTGACGCTCGCGACGATGCTCATCTTCCGCTCGCTCGCGCACTGGATCACCAACAGCCAGCCGGTGACCGGAACCGACATCATGCTTTCCCTGGCGCTGGCCAAGATCTATCTCGATGTCTTCACCCTCCGCAGCGCGCTGTTCATCGCCCTGATCGTGCTGCTGCATTTCTGGCTGACGCGCACCATACCTGGGCGTAACGTCTTTGCGGTGGGATCCAACCCGGCGGCTGCCAAGGAAAGCGGTATCGCCTCGGACCGTATCGTCTTTCTCGGCTTTGTCTTTGCCGGCACGCTTGCCGGCCTGGCGGGGGTTCTCCAGAGCCTCGTCACCAACACCGGCTCACCCGTCTTCGGCTCGGAATTGACGGTCGCCGTCATTGCCGCGGTCGTTGTCGGCGGAACTCGTCTCGAAGGCGGCAGGGGATCCGCGCTCGGCACGCTCGGCGGCGTGCTGACAATCGGCTCGCTGACCATCGCGATGGAGTTCCAGTCCGTTCCCGCATACGTCCAGCAGGTCGTGTCCGGGCTTATCCTGATCCTGCTCGTCGTGCTCGATCGGGCCGTTACCACCAAGGGGAGGGCTCCGGGCACGCGCCCGGCGCTCGTTCGCGACAATCCAATCACTCAAGGAGGAACCACATGATTGGGAGGAACACATGATTGGCAAGAAAAGCATGCTTCACGTCGCCGCCATGGCGGCTGTGCTGGCATCGACGGGCTGGGCCAGCGCCAAGACGGTCTGCTACGTGACGGCAGCGGATTCGCATGCCTATGCGACGCCGGCCAACAAGGCGCTTCAGGCGCGCGCCGCGGAACTCGGCATCGAGATCCTGAGCCTCAGCCAGGATTTTGATGTCCAGAAAGGCACCGAGCAGCTCAACACCTGCGTTGCGCGCAAGGTCGACGGCATCATCCTGTGGCCGCTCGACCCGCAGGCCTACATACCGGGACTGGCGCGCGCGCAGCAGGCGAACATTCCGGCGATCCTCATCAATTCGCCGATGAGCGACGATGCCAAGCCGTTCATCAAGTCGTTCACCGGGCCTGATGTCTATGAGGAAGGCAAGCTGGCGGCGGACTCGCTGAGCAAGGCGCTCGGCGGCAAGGGCTCCGTCGTCATCATCGCCGGCCAGGCCGGCAACGGCACCACGATCGGACGTGTCAGCGGCTTCACCGACCGTCTCAAGGAAACCAATGCCGACATCAAGGTGCTCGACACGGTCAATGCCGACTTCGACCAGCAAAAGGCACTGGTGGTCAGCCGCGATCTGATCACACGCTTCGGCGACCAGATCAGCGGTGTCTACGCCAATGACGACACGATGGCCCGCGGCTTCATCGACGCATGGAAGGAGGCCAACCCCTCCAAGGCCGCACCGCCGATTGTCGGCATCAATGGCCAGAAGGATGCGTTCGAATCCATCCGCACCAATGAGATGTACTCGACCATCGTCCAGTCGCCCGTCGAGGATGGCCGCCTGGCGATCAACACGATGGCCGAGATCATCGACGGGAAGCAGGTCAAGGACCGGCTGCCCATCCCGCTGACCGTCGTCACCAAGGACAACGTCAACGCGGTCGAACCCGCGTTCTGATACGAAGGGGGCCGCCCCGGTTATTCGGCCGGGCCCCCTTTCCCTGCCAGAGAGAGAAATTCTAATAGCGGCGACAGAATTGGAATAAACTAACTCTACAGAGTTTGTGGAATAAGCAATCTGCACTGGCGATCTGGTTTCCACCCGGACAGGACCACGCCATGCCCACTCTTTCGCATCAGCTACTCACCAAAGCAGGCATATCCGGCCGCCTTCGCCAGGCAGCGGGAGAAAGGCCATGAGCCGGGTCGTGCCAGACCGCATCAAGGTGCTCTGGTTTCTGCCTACGCATGGCGACAGCCGCTACCTCGGCACGGCCGAGGGTGGCAGATCGGTCGATCTGCCGTATCTGACGCAAGTGGCGAAGGCGGCCGACACGCTCGGCTACTATGGCGTGCTGTTGCCGACCGGCCGCTCGTGCGAGGATTCCTGGGTGATCGCATCGGCTCTTGTGCCGATTACCGAGCGCTTGCGTTTCCTTGTCGCCGTGCGGCCCGGTTTGCAGTCGCCGACGCTGGCCGCGCGCATGACTGCGACGCTGGATCGCATCTCCAATGGCCGCCTGCTGATCAACGTCGTCACCGGCGGCGATCCGCTGGAGAACAAGGGCGACGGCATCTTCCTGTCGCATGCCGAACGCTATGAGGTGACGCAGGAGTTCTTGCAGATCTACAAGCGGGTGCTGAGCGGCGAGACGGTGGGGCACGAGGGCAAGCATTTCCACATCGAGGACGGCCGGCTGCTGTTTCCGCCGGTGCAGACGCCATATCCGCCATTGTATTTCGGGGGCTCGTCCGACGCTGGGTCCGTGGTGGCGGCGCAGGAGATCGACAAATATTTGACCTGGGGAGAGCCGCCAGCCGATGTCGAGCGCAAGCTGGACGGCATGCGTGAACTGGCGCAGAAGGCTGGCCGCAAGCTCTCCTTCGGCATTAGGCTGCATGTCATCGCCCGCGAAACCACCGAGGAGGCCTGGGCCGCTGCCGACAGGCTGATAAGCCGGCTCGACGACGCGACGATCGCCTCGGCGCAGAAGGTCTTTGCCCGCATGGATTCGGTCGGCCAGGCGCGGATGAGCGCATTGCATGGCGGCAATCGCGCCAAGCTCGAGATCGCCCCCAACCTCTGGGCCGGCGTCGGCCTGGTGCGCGGCGGCGCAGGTACCGCACTTGTCGGCGATCCCGACACGATCGCCGAGCGCATCGACGAGTACCGGCGCCTCGGCATCGATACCTTCATCCTTTCCGGCTATCCACATCTCGAAGAAGCCTATCGCTTCGGCGAGCTGGTGCTGCCGAAACTGCCGACCGACCATCCGGTCAAGGCAGCCGGCTCGTCCGTAAACACCGGTCCGTTCGGCGAAACCATCGCCGGCGACCACCGGCCGAAGTCGCTCGCCAGCGCCTCGTGAACTTGCTTCCTGCGTCCTCGCGGTTGCGCGTCGCCATTATTGGCGGCGGCTTTTCCGGTGCGGCGGTGGCGTGGCACCTGGCGCAAATGCCTCGACCGGAGCGCATTTCCATTTCCGTGATCGAGCCGCGACCCTTGATTGGCGGTGGCCTTGCCTATTCCAGCGAGGAACCCTCTCATCGGGTCAATGTTCCCGCGGTCAGGATGAGCATGGCTCCCGACGACCCGCAGCATTTTGCACGCTGGTTGACTGGCAGCGGAGAACTCGAACACGACCCGGATGCGATCTGGATGAACGGCGACGCTTTTCCGCGCCGGCGCGTGTTCGGTCGCTATGTTGCCGAGCATCTGGCGCCGCATCTCAATTCCGGCCTTGTCCATCATGTTGAAGGTTCCGCCACACGCGTGACACGCGATGCCAGTGGCGCGGGCTGGACCGTGCACACCTCTGCCGGACCGGTCGCCTCCGACATCGTCGTTCTAGCAGCAACGCATCCGCAGCCTGCAATTCCAGCCGCGTTGATCCACCTGACGGAAGCGCCGGGTTTCATCGCCGACCCATACGCAGCCGCGGCGCTTGCCGGGATCGGGCCGGACGCCTCGGTGCTGATCGTCGGCTCCGGGCTGACCTCGGCCGACATGGTCGCCGAACTTGACCGTCGTGGCCATCGTGGCCGCATCCTCACGCTGTCGCGCCGCGGCTTACGCTCGCGCGGACACCCCGATGTCAGGGGCGAGCCTTTTGGCGATTTTGCATCCGCGCCGGCGACGACGGCGCTCGGCCTGCTCAGGACCATTCGCGCGACGCTGGCAGCGGCAAGAGCGGCCAATGTCAACTGGCAGTCGGTCTTCGACCAGTTGCGCCTGCAGGGGCCGGTGCTGTGGGCCGCACTTGCCCCGCCGGAGCGGGCAAGGCTGGTCCGCCAGCTGCGCGTGTTCTGGGACGTGCATCGTTTCAGGATCGCCCCGCAGGTCGCCGCCGTGCTCGACCGGCGCCATGCCGCCGGTACAGTCGACACCATTGCCGCCAGGCTTGTCGCGTCGAACGATGAGGACGGCAGCCTAGCTGTCAGCTTTCAACGGCGCGGGCAGACCCGGATCGAGGCGGCGCGCTTCGCTGCCGTCATCAACACCACCGGTCCGGCTCATGGGCAGGCGCTGCAGCTGAACCCGGCGCTGAGCTCGCTGGCGGAAACCGGCTTGATCAGGACGGACCAATATGGGCTTGGCATCGAGACAGGTCTCGACAGCCGCGCGATCGGCCGGGACGGTGAGGCGGTCGCGACACTCCTGGTCGCCGGCCCGCTGGCACGAGGGACTTTCGGCGAGCTCATGGGTCTGCCGGAAGTCGCTCGCCATGCCCAGGCGGTCGCGGTTGAAATTGCCAAGCTGCTGGTAACGCTGCCGTCAGCGCAGGCCATCGGCGCCAATGCCGCGCAGGGTCCGGTCATGAGCTGACACCGGCAAACCGGGTTGGCCGAGCAAAATTGGTATTTCCGTCCCAAGAGGGGCTCAAAAACGGAAAATCCTTCTTTGTATATAGATTCTATAAACATAATAAATACCGACGAAACCGGCTGCGGTCGGATCGATCAACGAGATGGCCTGAATGGGAGACAGTTCATGGCACACGCAGAGACCGACTCGATCAAGTTTGCTTACTGGGTGCCGAATGTTTCGGGCGGCCTTGTGATCTCCAACATCGAGCAGCGCACCAACCATTCGGCCGAGTACAATCGCAAGCTGGCGCAGATCGCCGAGAAGTCCGGCTTTGATTACGCACTCAGCCAGATCCGCTTCACCGCCGGCTACGGCGCCGACGAGCAGCATGAATCGGTGGCGTTCAGCCATGATCTGCTGGCGGCGACCACAACGCTCAAGGTCATCGCGGCGATCCTGCCCGGACCGTGGAACCCGGCGCTGGCGGCCAAGCAGATCGCCACCATCAGCTATCTCACCAATGGCCGCGTCGCGATCAACCTCGTCTCCGGCTGGTTCCGTGGCGAGTTCCATGCCATCGGCGAGCATTGGCTCGACCATGACGAGCGCTATCGCCGCTCGGAGGAATTCATTCGTGCGCTGCGCGGAATATGGACCGAGGACAGCTTCACCTTCCGTGGCGATTTCTACCGCTTCAACGAATATTCGCTGAAGCCGAAACCGCCGCAGCCGCTGCCCGAAATCTTCCAGGGCGGCTCGTCGCGCGCCGCGCGCGACATGGCATCGCGGGTCTCGGACTGGTACTTCACCAATGGCAACACGCCGGCCGAGGTCGCCAAGCAGGTCGACGACCTCAGGACCAAGGCGAAGGCCAATAACCATTCCGTCAAGGTTGGCGTCAACGCCTTCGCGGTCGTCCGCGAGACAGAGGATGAGGCCAGGGCGGTGCTCGCCGAAATCATTGCCAAGGCCAACCCCGAGGCGGTCAACGCCTTTGGCCATGAGGTGAAAAATGCCGGCAAGGCTTCGCCGGAAGGCGAGGGCAATTGGGCGAAATCCTCCTTCGACGATCTGGTCCAGTACAATGACGGCTTCCGCTCGAACCTGATCGGCACCCCCAGGCAGGTCGCTCAACGCATCGTCGACCTGAAGCGCGCCGGCGCCGATCTCATCCTGCTCGGCTTCCTGCACTTCCAGGAAGAGGTCGAGTATTTCGGCAAGCATGTCATCCCGCTGGTCCGCGAACTGGAAAACGCCGAGGCGGCGGCGTCGCTGGCGGCGGAGTAGCCATCCCGCAGCCTGGCCCGCCACGGTCCGGCCAGTACACGCATGAAGGTTGCCGGCGCGCTCGATCCGTCGAGCGGCAATGAGGTTTTGCGCGCCTAATCAAGGACGATTGGAATGCCGTTGCCCAGTTATACGCTCGGAGTGATGGACGCTTCGGTCTATGCGCCGGAAGTCTTTGCGCGCGGCCTGCCGTCAAGCCCGCGTCTGCAGCAGCAGTCCGAAGACGACGGCGAGCCGATCGGCTCCGTTGCTGGTGTCGCCGCTCCGCTGCTTTCGCTCCAGGGCATCGGCCTGTCGTTCGGCGGCGTCGTGGCACTGGCCGATATCGACCTGTCGGTTCACCCAGGCGAAATTCGCGCCATCATCGGCCCGAACGGCGCCGGCAAAAGCTCGCTGATCAACGTCATCAGCGGCGTCTATCGGCCGGATCGCGGCCACGTCCGGCTCGACGGCACCTTCTATGCCCAGGTGCCGACGCAGCAGTTGGCTCACCTCGGTGTCGCCAGAACCTTCCAGAACCTTGCACTGTTCAAGGGTCTCAGCGTCCTCGACAATGTCGCTTCCGGCCTCGCCTACAAGGTTCGCTCCAACTTTGCCGGCCAGGTGCTCGGCATCGGCCGCTCGCGCGGCGAGCAGCGCGAAACACGCAGCCGCGCGGAACAGATCCTCGAATTTCTCGACCTCACCGCCATTCGCGACCGTCTTGTCGGCACCTTGCCTTACGGACTGCAGAAGCGTGTCGAACTGGCCCGCGCACTGGTCGCCCAGCCGCGCCTGCTTTTGCTCGACGAGCCGATGGCCGGCATGACCGCGAGCGAAAAGAGCGAGATGGCGGCTTTCGTCCGTGCCGCGCGCGATCGTTTCGCCACCACCGTGGTGTTGATCGAGCACGATGTCGGCGTCGTCATGGGCCTGTCCGACCGCATTGCCGTTCTCGACTACGGCCGCAAGATCGCCGACGCCACGCCAGACGAGGTCAGGAACGACCAGCGCGTCATCGATGCCTACCTCGGCGTCGCCTCGGACAATGAGGACGGGGCAGGCATATGATCGCCGATTTCGACTACCAGTTCTTCATCGAAGTGCTCGTCGGCGGCCTGCTCTCCGGCGTCATGTACTCGCTGGTCGCGATCGGCTTCGTGCTGATCTACAAGACCTCGGGCGTGCTCAATTTCGCGCAAGGCGCGATGCTGTTGTTCGCGGCACTCACCTTCGTCAGCCTTATCGAGCGCGGCATCCCGTTCGCGCTGGCGCTGGTGATCACTTTCGCCATCATGGTCGCCATGGGTGTCGCCATCGAGCGCACGGTGCTGCGGCCGCTGACCAACAAGCCGCCGATCACACTGTTCATGGCGACGCTCGGCCTGTCCTACATCATCGAGGGCGCCGCCCAGCTGATCTGGGGCACGCAGGTCCACGGCCTCGATCTCGGCATCGAGGACGTGCCGCTGGAAATCGGCGGCGTGCTGATCAGCCAGTTCGACATTTTTGCCGCAGTGGTTGCCGCCGGCATGGTCCTCTTGCTGTCGCTGTTTTTCCGCTACACCCGCATCGGCCTCTCCTTTCGCGCCGTCGCCGACGATCAGTTCGCGGCCCTCGCGGTCGGTCTCAGGCTGCCGCTGATCTGGGCCACCGTCTGGGCTGCTGCCGGTCTTGTCGCACTGGTGGCGGGACTGCTCTGGGGTGCGCGCCTCGGTGTGCAGTTCTCGCTGTCGCTGGTGGTGCTCAAGGCGCTGCCGGTGCTGGTGCTCGGCGGCTTCGATTCCATCCTCGGTGCCATCGTCGGCGGGTTGCTGATCGGCGCCAGCGAGAAGCTCGCCGAGGTCTATATCGGCGACTATTTCGGCGGCGGCATAGAGAGCTGGTTCGCCTATGTCGTCGCGCTGGTCTTCCTGCTGATCCGTCCTTCCGGCCTGTTCGGCCAGAAGCTCGTCGAGAGGATCTGAGCCATGACCGCCATAACAAGCGATTTCTCGTCCGCGCCGGTGCTGCCGAAATGGGTCGTGCCCGTGTTGCTGCTCGCCTTCGCCTATGGCGTCGTGCCGCTGATCGGCTCGAGCTATCTGTTCGAGGCCATCCTGCTGCCGTTCCTGGCGCTCAGCCTCGCCGGCGTGGGCTTGAACATCCTGACCGGCTATGCCGGCCAGGTTTCGCTGGGTAGTGCTGCCTTCATGGCGGCGGGCGCCTTCGCCGCCTATAATTTCAACCTGCGCGTCGAAGGCCTGCCGCTGATCGGCAGCATTTTCCTGGCCGGCATCGTCGCCGCCGCGATCGGCATCGTCTTCGGCCTGCCTAGCCTGCGGCTCAAAGGCTTCTACCTCGCGGTTTCGACGCTCGCCGCGCAGTTCTTCGTGCAATGGGCGCTGACCAAGTTCAGCTGGTTCTCCAACAACTCGGCTTCCGGCGTCATCGACGCGCCGAGATTGTCGATTTCAGGCTTCGCGCTCGACGGCGCCATCGGCCGCTATCTCTTCGCGCTAACCATCGTCACCGTGCTGACCTTCCTCGCCCATCGGCTGGTCTCGTCGCAGACCGGGCGCAACTTCATCGCCATCCGCGACAATGAAACCGCTGCCCGCATCATCGGCATCCCGGTGCTGAAGACCAAGCTGCTGGCCTTCGCCATCTCGTCCTTCATCATCGGCGTCGCCGGCGTCATCTGGGCCTTCGCGTATCTGCGGACCGTCGAGCCGGATGGCTTCGACCTCGACCGGTCGTTCCAGATACTGTTCATCATCATCATCGGTGGCCTGGCTTCGATCCGCGGCGCATTTTTCGGCGCCGCCCTCATCGTGGTCTTCCCGCTCGCTCTTTCGCGCCTCGGCGGCTTCCTGCTTGGCGATCTTTTCGATTCGGGCGTGCTCGACATGAGCCAGCGCATCGTGCTGGGCGCGCTCATCATCCTGTTTCTGATCCTTGAACCCGACGGGCTGGTGGCGCTGTGGGACAGGGTCCGAAGACGGCTCCTGTCCGCCTGGCAGTCGACTTGAGCTGACGCATCGAAAATGAACCAGAGGCCGAACCCAAGACGGCCCATACCGGGAGTACCTCAACCATGAATTTCCTGAACACAATCAAGGCGGCGGCGCTGTCCGCGGCGATGATCGTGTCGGTGGCCTTGCCCGCCGCGCACGCCGACGAACAGTATTTCCCGCTGCAGAGCTATCGTGTCGGGCCGTATGCGGCCGGCGGCACCGGCTTCTTCGGCGGCTTCATCGATTATCTCAACCTCATCAACATCCGCGACGGCGGCGTCAACGGCGTCAAGCTGACCTGGGACGAATGCGAGACCCAGTACGAGGTCGAGCGCGGCGTCGAATGCTACGAGCGGCAGAAGAGCCATGCCGGTGCCGCCGCCTGGAACCCGCTCTCGGTCGGCATCGCCTACGCCATGATCGACCGCATCACCGCCGACAAGGTGCCGCTGATCACCGTCAACCACGGCCGCACCGATTCCACAGATGGACGCGTTTTCCCCTACGTCTTCCCGCTGCTGCTCAATCCTTACAGCGAGACATCAGGCATCGTGAACTACATCGCCTCCAAGGAAGGCGGCATCGACAGACTGAAGGGCAAGAAGATCGTCGTGCTCTATCACGGCTCGCCTTACGGCAAGGAAACCATCCCGATCTATGAATTGCTGGCGCAGAAATACGGCTTCACCGTGCAGCAGATCGAGGTGCCGCATCCCGGTAACGAGCAGCAGTCGCAGTGGCTGACGATCCGCCGCGCCAAGCCGGACTTCGTCGTCCTGCGCGGGTGGGGCGTGATGAACCCGGTGGCGTTGAAAACGGCGGTCAAGGTCGGCTTTCCCGTCGATCACATCGTCGGCAATGTCTGGTCGAACTCGGAAGAGGATGTCATCCCGGCCGGCGACGCCGCCAAGGGTTACACCGCCATCACCACCCAGGCTTCCGGCAACTCCTACCCGGTGGTTCAGGAGATCGTGAAGACGGTCTACGGCGCCGGCAAGGGTAACCTCGAAGACAAGGCGCGTATCGGCTCGGTCTACCACAATCTCGGCATCGTCAACGGCATCCTCAATGTCGAGGCGATCCGCGTCGCGCAGGAGAAGTTCGGCCACCGCACGCTGACCGGCGACGAGGTCCGCTGGGGCTTCGAGCACCTCAAGCTTGATCCGGCCAAAGTCGAGGCGCTTGGCGCCAAGGACCTGTTCCACTCGATCAATGTCAGCTGGGACAATCACGAAGGCGAGGGCTACGTGACCTTCCAGCAGTGGGGCGGCAAGAAGTGGAACGTCGTCTCCGACTGGATCGCGCCGGACTGGGCGCTGCTGCGGCCAATCATCGAGAAGTCCGCCGAGGCCTACGCCGCCGAGAAGGGCATCAAGCTGCGCACCGCGGATGATGCCAACGCAGTGACCACCAACTGATCAGGGCAGAGCCGGGCGCAGCGGATAGGGTTCCGCAGCGCCCGGCCTGTTCGGTTCATCGAACCACAAAATGAGAGCCCCATGCCGGACGATGACGTCATTCTTGCCGTGGATACGGTTCATGCCACCTACAACCACGCCATCACGGCGCTGCACGGCGTCAGCTTCGAACTTCGGCGCGGCCAGATCCTGGCATTGCTTGGCGCCAATGGCGCCGGCAAGACCACGACGCTCAAGGCCGTCTCCAATTTGCTGCCGGCCGAGCGTGGCCAGGTCAATGCAGGCACCATCCGCTATGAAGGCTCGGATGTCTCGCGCCGCAAGCCGGGCGATCTCGTGCGCGCCGGCCTGGTCCAGGTGCTGGAAGGCCGGCATTGCTTCAAGAGCCTCACCGTCGAGGAAAATCTGGTTGCCGGCGGCATTGGCCGCAGTGGCCGCCGCGCCGAGATCAACGAAGATCTCGAGCGGATCTACGGCTATTTCCCGAGGCTCAGGGAAAAGCGCCGGACATCGTCCGGCCTGACTTCTGGCGGCGAACAGCAGATGACCGCCATCGGCCGGGCGCTGATGTCGCGGCCGCGCCTGCTGGTCCTCGACGAACCGTCGATGGGTCTCGCGCCGCTCATCGTCCAGGACATCTTCCAGACGCTCAGAAAGCTGAACCGCGAGACCGGCCTGTCGATCCTGGTCGCCGAGCAGAATTCGGCGGTGGCGCTCCGTTATGCCGACCACGCCACTGTGCTCGAAAACGGCGTCTCCGTTCTCACTGGTGCGGCCGCCGAGCTTCGCCAGCGCGAGGACATCAGGGCCTTCTACCTCGGTCAATCGACCGCCGGGCAACAGCCTTCGCCCGCCGTCAAACCAGCCCATCTCCATGCCGTTGCCTGAAATGAAATCCCAAGGAGCAGTGAAATGACCGTTTCGACCGTCAAGACCGACCAGGCTTCCGCCGCCGTGCCGGCAGTCGCAAGACCGACCGCGCCGGCGCACATCATCAAGGACGCCGCCGAGGCGATTGCTATCGCCCACGCGCTCGCCGCCGAATTCGTCAAGGACTCCTCAAGGCGCGACCGCGAGCGGATCTGGCCGGTTGCCGAACTCGATGCCTTTTCGCAAAGCGGCCTGTGGTCGATCAACGTGCCCAAGGCATTCGGCGGGCCGGAATTGTCCTATGCGACGCTGGCGAAGGTGATCGAGATCATCTCGGCGGCCGATTCCTCGATCGGCCAGATTGCCCAGAACCATCTCGGCGTGGTCGCCGCCATCCGCACCGTGTCCGACGCGGACCAGCAGAAGCTGCTGTTTGCCGAAGCGTTGAAAGGCACGCGGTTCGGCAACGCCTTTTCCGAGTTCGGCTCCAAACGCGCCGCCGATTTCGAAACCCGCTTCACCGATGCCGGCGACCATGTCGTCGTCAATGGCCGCAAATTCTATTCGTCCGGCGCGCTGCTCGCTCATCTCGTGCCGATCGTCGCGCTCGATGACCAAGGCCGTGCCTGGTATGCGATCGCCGACCGCGGCGCGCCCGGCCTGACCGTCATCGACGATTGGTCGAGCTTCGGCCAGCGCACGACGCTGTCCGGCACCGTCATCATCGACAACGTCAAGGTGCCGAAGACGCATCTGGTGCCAGGCTACAAGGGTTTTGACAGGCCAACCGCCGACGGCGCCATCTTCCAGATCATCCAAGTGGCGGTCGACACCGGCATCGCCCAGGCAGCGATCGACGAGACGGTCAATTCGTCAGGACCAAGAGCCGAGCCTGGATCGACAGTGGCGTCGACAATGCCTGGGACGATCCCTACACCATCCAGGCCATCGGCGACCTGACGCTGCGCCTGCACGCGGCGCAGGCGCTGCTGGAAAAGGCCGGCCTGGCAATCGACCGGGCGGTGATCGAGCCGACCGCCGACACGGTGGCGCACGCCCAGATCGTCACCGCCGAGGCAAAAATCCTGTCGACCGAGATCGCCATTGCCGCCACCAACAAGCTGTTCGAACTTGCGGGGACCCGCTCAACGCTGGCCGAACACAATCTCGACCGGCATTGGCGCAACGCGCGCACGCACACGCTGCACGATCCGGTGCGCTGGAAATATTCGATCCTCGGCAAATATTTCCTCAACGGCGAAAACCCGCCGCTGCACGCCTGGAGCTGATTTCTCACCGGCGGGCGAGAGGCTCGCCACAGCAAAATTTTTCGGCCACTATACCCCAAGAGGTTCACTGCCATGTCAAATCCAACAGTCGTCGGCTTTTCCGGCAACATCACCCGGCCGTCAAAGACGCGCGCCTTCGTCGATCTGGTCACCAGGGACATCGCCGCCAGCCACAGTCTGTCGGCGACCACTTATGATATCGAGGATCTCGGCCCGTCGCTCGGCACGGCAAGATGGGCCCGCGACCTCGATAGCCAGGCCCGGGCGATCCTGGACGAAGTCCTCGCTGCCGACGTGCTCGTCGTCGGCTCGCCGACCTACAAAGGCAGCTATACCGGCCTGTTCAAGCACTTCTTCGACCTGATCGATCCGGCAGCGCTGCGGGGGAAGCCCATCGTGTTGACGGCGACCGGCGGTGGCGAGCGCCACGCCTTGATTGTCGAACATCAGCTGCGGCCGCTGTTCGGCTTCTTTGAGGCCTTTGCGCTGCCCACCGCCGTCTACGCCACCGACAAGGATTTCACCGACGGCGTGCTACACTCCGAGGCGATCCTTAAGCGTGCCGCGCAGGCGGTCGACGAGGTCGGCTTCGTGCTGGCCAACCGCTCGGCAGGCAGGATCGCCGCCGAATAGACGCCGTCGGCGGATTACGCCGCAACCGAAATTCGCGTAATGATTGATCTCGCTTACGCAATTTACGACTGCCCGCTAAAAACGTTCCTGTCTGATTCGTCTGGGACAGGAACGTCATGAGCAAAGCCCTCACATCCTTCGCATTGGTCGCCGTGCTGACCGCCTTGCTCATGGCGTTGAGCCTGGCTGTCGCCAGGCACGGCTATCCCTATGGTGCCATCGGCGTCAGGCGCCTTGACGGCATCGCCGACGCCGGCGTGTTCATCCCGATTGCCGCTGTCTATTTCTTCAGCGCAATGCTGATGATGATCCTGCCGATCAGGGCGGCCGGCATCGTCCTGACCCATGCCGCCGATGCCCTCTTCTGGACCGTGATTGCACTGTTTGCGACCATCGTCGGCTGTCTTGTCGCCAGATGGGCGTTCGGGCAGGGCAGCGCCGTGTGGGCATTGCTGAACTGGCGGTTCCTGTTTGCGGCGGCGATCGTAGGTTGTCACTTCGTCATGAACGAGCTGCGCCGCAACGTGCTGCTGCGCAGCCTGTTCTTCGTGGTCTTTGCCGCCGCGACGCTGGCCTGCCTGTTCTGGTCGTTCACGCTCTGACCGGATCGCACTGCCGCCGGCTAATCGGCTGATCCGGCGGCGATGTTGCCGATGGCAATTTCCATCCATGTCCAGAGATAGGCGGCAAGACCGCGATCGACATGGATGCGCAGCTTGCCGTCATGGCAATAGACGACGGCGCTGATGCCGGCGAAGGAAAGCGCTGCACTGGCACTTGGCTGGCTGGGATCGAGCGTCGTTCCACGCGCGATGAAAGCATCGAGCGCCGTGCCCTCGGCCTCGAATATTTGCAACCCGGCGCTGATCGCCGTCGCCGCGAACCCGTCTGCATGCCAGCCCGTGGGGATGGGGAGCGGGCTCTTCGACACGACGAGCAACCGGTCGCGCGCCAGCCGCGCCGCATAGCGGTCGCCCTGTGCGGTACCAAAAGCACCCACGCCAGTTCCGTCGACACCGGAAGCCCTTGCCCACGCGTCGAGGTCGCCACTGACCAGAAGCTGGTTGAGGCCGCAGATCGCGCTGACCGCAAGGCCCGGCGTGGCGATGACCGCGCCCTGCCAGTCCGGTGCAACGGACCATTTTTCCGCGAGATCACGCATGCAGCCGCTCTCCTGCCGGGTCGAAGGCGCAAGGGGCGGTAATCGTCGCCTTGCTGATCTTGCCGAGATGCTGGATGTCGATCGTCTCGCCGTGCCGCGTCGCGCCGCGCTCGATCAGCCCAAGCGCAACCGGGCGGCCGAGCGTCGGGCTCTGGTAGCTCGAGGTGACAAAGCCCTGGCTGCGCAATCTGCCGTCGCTCCGTTTGATGCCGTGCGCGCCGGTCGGTAGCGGCGCTTCGCCTTGCGGCACCGCCAATCCGACAAGCTGCATGCGGTTGTCACGCGAGGCCTCCTCTGTGAACAGCGAGCGGCGGCCGACGAACTCGGTCTGGCGCTTGGCGCGCGGACCGTCGACGCCGAGATCATGCGGCAACGTGGTGCCGTCAGTGTCCCTGCCGATGACGATAAAGCCTTTCTCTGTCCGCAGGATCATCAGCGCCTCGAGGCCGATGACGACGGCCTCGAGCGCCTGGCCGGCCTCGCGCAGATGCGCCCATAACGGCTCGGCGCGATCGGCCCGGATGGAGATTTCGTAGCTCCTGTCGCCAGTGAAGCTGACGCGGGCAATACGGACATCGTCGCCGGCATAGGTGCCATGAGCGATCGCCATATGCGGCAGGTCGGCATCGTCGAGCGAGAGGCCGAGGCCAAGCGTTTCGAGCAGTTTTCGGGAGTTTGGCCCCGAGACGGTCAGCGTCGCCATGTCTGATGTGGCGTTGTGGATGTAGACGGCGTCGCGCCCAAAACGGTCCTGACGCCATTCCTCCAGCCGGGCGTGCACGGCAGCGACATGCGAGGACGAGCACGAGACGACGAAGCGATGCTCGTCCAACCGCACCAGAACGCCGTCGTCGAAGACCACGCCGTTCTCCGACAGCATGAAGCCGTAGCGGCAGCGGCCGGGCTTCAGCGTCGACATGGTGTTGTAGTACAGAAAATCCACGAATGCGGCCGCCTGCGGCCCGATCACCTCGATCTTGCCGAGCGTCGAACCATCGAACAGCGCCACGGATTGACGGGCGCGCCGTGCCTCGTCCGCGATCGAACGCTCCGCATCTGCGTAGCCGCCATAGTGGGCCGGGCGCAGCCAGCCGCCATATTCCTGAAAGACGGCGCCATTGGCGCGGTGGACATTTTCGAGCGGCAGCCGGCGCACCGGCGCCATCAATTCGCCGACGCGCGCGCCGGCAAAGCTTGCCAGCGGCACCGGGGTGAATGGCGGACGATAGGTGGTGGTGCCGACCTCCGGCACGGTGCGGCCGGTGATGCCGGCCATCAGCGCCAGGCCGGGCAGGTTGGAGGTCTTGCCCTGGTCGGTCGCCATGCCGAGCGTGGTGTAGCGCTTCAGATGTTCGACCGAGACGAAGTTTTCGCGCGCTGCCAACTCGACGTCCTTCACCGTCACGTCGTTTTGATAGTCGATCCAGATGCGTCCCTTCGAGCCCGGCATTGGCCATGCCGCGACTATGCCGTCCGTTGCCTCCGGCCCGGTGCTCCGCGGTAGGGGAGCCTTCGTCTGGCCGAGCGATGCAACGGCGGTGCTGGCGCCAGCAAACACCTCCGACAAGGAAACCGCGCCGGCAGCCGCACCTGCCACCGCGATGTTATCGACCGGATCGCCCGGCAGAAAGGCCGCGCGCGCCTCGCTCCAGGCGAGCTTGCCCTTGGCTTGGCCGAAGAGATGGAGGGTCGGCGTCCAGCCGCCCGAGATCAGGATGCAATCGGCATCGAACCTCGTGCCGTCGTCGAGCGTTACGCCGTCGACGCGCAGCCTGCCGCTGGCGGATATGAGAGAACGCCCTTTGGCCAGCCGGACATTGGCCGGCGCGGCAGGCGTGCCGTCGCGCCGGATGTCGACAAGCCTGACTTCGGCGCCGGCCTCGGCAAGCGCCCCCGCCACCTCATAGGCGCTGTCATTGTTGGTGGCGACGACGATGCGGCGGCCGACCAGCACAGCGTGGCACCGGAGATAGGCGAGCGCCGCATCCGCCGATAGGATGCCCGGCAGGTCGTTGTTGGCGAAGGGCAGCGGCCGCTCGATGGCGCCGGCCGCCAGCACGATCTGGCGCGGCCTGACCCGCCACAGCGTATCCGGCCGGCCGTCGAGATGACGCTGGTTCAGCCCGACCAGATTGTGGTCGTAAATGCCGAAGGCGGTGGTCGAAGGCAGGATGAGGTGACCGCCAGCGGCAAGCTCGGCAATCGTCTCCTTGACCCATACGGCCGCCGGCTTGCCGTCGATCTCCGCGGCACGATGGCTGAGCGATCCGCCGGGGCTATGCTGGTCGTCGACCAGTGTGACGGTCAGGCCAGCACCAGACGCCAGCCTTGCCGCCGCCAGCCCTGCGGGTCCCGCGCCTACAACCAGCACATCGGAATGATGGTTGATCTGGTCCGCCGTGCCCGGCGAGATCCAGTCGGCGTCGACTGTGCCCAATCCCGCCATGGCGCGGATGCGCGGCTCGAACCTGTGCCAGTCCGGCCACATGAAAGTCTTGTAGTAGAACGCCGCCGGTATGAAGCGCGCGAAACGGTCGAGAAAGGCGTTGCGGTCGGCCAGCGCGCTGGGCGTGGCGTTGACGCTTTTCGCCATCAGCCCGTCGCGCGCCGGCTCGGTCGTGGCGCGCGTGTTGGGCTTCGCCGGCACGCTGCCGCCGAGATCGACCAGCGCGTTCGGCTCCTCGACGCCGGCACCCCAGATGCCGCGCGGCCGGTGATATTTGAAGCTGCGGCCGACGACCGCGACGTCGCCGGCCAGCAGCGCCGAGGCGATGGTGTCGCCGGCAAAGCCATGCACGGTGGCGCCGTCGAAGCTGAAGCGGATCGGGCGCGAGCGGTCGATGGCGCTGCCGCCGGTGGCAAGACGCGAGGCGGTCACGCGGCATGCTCCCCGTCGAGAGCGGCCGAAGACAGCACCTTGTGGGTGATGGTGTCCCGCTCCATGGCGAAGAACTCGCCGCAAATCATGTGGGCCCAGATCTCGCGCGCCGTGCCTTTCGGATTGCCGCGCAGATAGAGGTACTCAGCCCAGCGATCGATCGGCACGTCGGCACCGTCAGGCCTGATGTTGCCGGCATCGCCGCCATAGTGGAATTCGGTCTCGTCACGCGGGCCGCAAAATGGGCAAGGGAACAACTGCATGATTGCCTCTAATGCGCGATGCCGGAGCCGGCCGCTTCGTCGATCAGCCGCCCGCTGGCGAAGCGATCGAGGTCGAAGGGGCGGCTGATGTCGTTGTGCTTGCCGGTCGCCAGCAGGTTCGCAAGCAGCGTGCCGCCGGCGGGAATGGCCTTGAAGCCGCCCGTGCCCCAGCCGCAATTGAGGAACAGGCCGGGCAGCGGTGATTCGCCTATGATCGGCGAGGAGTCCGGCACGACATCGACGATCCCGGCCCATTGCCGCATCAGCTTGAGCTGGCCGAAGATCGGGAACATTTCCAAAAGACCGGCAATCACCTCCTCCAGCGTCGGCAGATTGCCGCGCTGCGCATAGGAAGGGATGCGGTCAAGGCCGCCGCCGATGACGATCTCGCCCTTGTCCGACTGGCTGACATAGACGCCGCAGCCGGGCGACAGCACCACCGTGTCGAGGATCGGCTTGACCGGCTCGGACACGCAGGCTTGCAGCGCATAGGAATTGATCGGCAGCCGGAAGCCGGCCTTTGCCGCCAGCACCGAAGAATGCCCGGCTACCGCCATGCCGATGCGGTCGGCACGGATCGCGCCACGCGAAGTCTGGACGCCGCGACAGCGGCCGCCTTCGATGATGAAATCAGTGATCTCGCAGTTCTGGATGATATCGACGCCGAGCCGGCTCGCCGCCCGCGCGTAGCCCCAGGCGACGGCGTCATGGCGCGCCGTGCCGGCCCTGCCTTGCCAGATGCCGCCGAACACCGGGAAGCGCGCGTCCGGCGAAAAATTGTAGATCGGCGCCACCCGGCGCACATCCTCGGGAGAAAACAATTCGGCATCGATGCCGTTGATCTGCATGGCGTTGACGGTGCGCGCGCCGATCTCCATCTCCGCGGTCGAGTGGCACAGATTGACCATGCCGCGCTGCGACAGCATGACATTGTAGTTCAGGTCCTTGCCCAGCCCTTCGTAAAGGCGGTGCGCCAGCCCGTAGAGCTCAACGCTTTCCGGGTAATAGTAGTTGGAGCGCACCACGGTGGTGTTGCGGCCGGTGTTGCCGCCGCCGATCCAGCCCTTTTCCAGCACAGCGACCCTGGTGATGTTGTGGTTCTTTGCCAGGTAATAGGCCGTCGCCAGCCCATGGCCGCCGCCGCCGATGACGATCGCGTCGTAGGCTGGCTTCGGCTCGGGCGAGCGCCAGGCCGGCTTCCAGCCGGTCTGGCCGGCCAGGCCCTCCTTGAACAGCGACAATGCGGAATAGCGTCTGGTCATGGCGTGCCGGACAGATCTGATTTTCTGAAGGGAACGTGGATCATTGCATGGTCTTTTGCACGGATGCCGCCGGTTCGATCGGTCATGCCCGCATCGCCTTGCCCAGTGGATCGTATGGCGACGAAGCGATGACGCGCGCACCTCTTTCGACGCCGACGATGTGGGTTGTCAACTGCGTATCGATCTCGGCCGCCTCGCGCTCGACCAGCGCCATGGCGAGGCTCTTGCCGACCGTATGGCCATAGCCGCCGGAGGTGACGAAGCCGGCAAGCCTGCCTCTGTTCCAGACCGGCTCGTAGCCACTGGCATCGGCATCCGCCGCGTCGATTTCGAGCGTCACCAGCGTGCGCCTCGATGAAGCCTTCTGCTCTTTCAGGGCCGCCTCCCGCCCGATGAAATCGCCCTTGTCGAAGGCGATCCAGCGGTCCATCCCGGTCTCATCAGGCGTATAGTCCTGCGTGAACTCGCGCGACCAGATGCCAAAGCTCTTTTCGAGGCGCAGCGAATTGACCGCGCCGAAGCCGTATTCGGTGACGCCCAGATCGCTGCCTGCGGCAAGCAGCGCACGGCGCAGGCCCGCGTGCTCATTGGCCTGGCAATGGATCTCGTAGCCGAGCTCGCCGATGACCGACAGCCGACCGACCTTGGCCCGCACCAGGCCGACATCCAATGTCTTGCAGGCGAGGAAGCCGAAAGCCTCGTGCGAGACATCCTGGTGTGTCAGCCGCTCGAGCAGCATTCGCGCATTCGGTCCGGCGAGCGAGAAACCAACAATGGCGTCCGAAATGTCGCGGACGGTGACGCCTTCGCTCATATGCTGCTCGAACCAGCGCATATGCCACTGGCGCAGATAGTAGGATCCCATGATCCACCAGGAGCCATCGCCCCAGTTGAAGACGGTGAGGTCGCCCTTGAGTTTGCCGTTTTCGCCCAGCATCGGCGCGAGCTTGGCGCGTCCCGGCCTGGGCAGCGCACAGGCAAGCAGCCGGTCCAGCCAAGCCTCGGCCCGCGGACCGGTGATCTCGTAGCGCGAGAAAGCTGATATATCGAGCAGGCCGACACCTTCGCGCACTTTGCGGCATTCCTGTGCGACAATGTCGAAGGCGTTGGAGCGCTTCAGCGTCGGTGTCTCGACGAAGCCTTGCGGCGCGAAATAGAGCGGCACTTCCATGCCCCATGAATTGCCCCAGCGCGCGCCGGCGGCATCCATCGCGTCATGCGCGCCGGCTGTCTTCAAGGGCCGTCCCGCCGGCAGCTGTTCGTTGGGATAGCTCATGACGAAGCGGCGCGAATAGAACTGCCCGGTGGTCTGCCTGATGTATTCGCGGTTGGAGGCGAAGTCGCCATAGCGGGCGATGTCCATGCCGTAGACGTCGGCTTCCGGCTCGCCATGGATCATCCATTCGGCCAGCGACTTGCCGACGCCGCCGCCTTGCAGGAAACCGGCCATGACGCCGCACGCCACCCAGTAATTGGGCACGCCGCGCACCGGGCCGACCAGCGGATTGCCGTCCGGTGAGAAGGTGAAGGCGCCGTTTACCCAGCGCTTGATGCCGGCTGTCTCCAGGCAGGGATAACGGCTGAAGCCGAGCGCCAGCTCGTCGGCGATGCGGTCGGTATTTTCCTGGATCAGTTCGATGCCGTAGTCCCAGGGCGCCCCGTCCATGTTCCAGTGTTTGTGGTTGACCTCATAGATCCCAAGCAGAAGGCCTTTCTGCTCCTGGCGCATGTAGGTGAAGCCTTCGAGATCGACGATCAGCGGCAATTCCATGTCCAGCGCCTGGATTTCGGGCAATGCCTCGGTGACGAGATAATGGTGTTCCATCGGCGATACCGGCAGGTCGATGCCGGCCATCCTGCCGACCTGCTTGGCCCACAGTCCGCCGGCATTGACGACGTGCTCGGCAATCACCGTGCCCTTCTCGGTGACCACGTCCCAACCGCCATCGGCGCGGCGGTTCAGTTCCAGCACCCGGTTGTGCTCGATGATGTCGGCGCCGCGCAGCCTGGCTGCCTTGGCATAGGCGTGCACGACGCCTGAGGGATCGATATGGCCCTCGCGCGCGGCAAAGAGGCCTCCCAGCATGCCGTCGGTGTTGAGGATCGGGCAGCGCTGCTTGATCTCATCGACACCGACCAGGTGGACATCGTCGATGCCCATGGTCTGGAAGATGCGGTAGGAGGCCTTGAGCCATTCCCAGCGCTCGGGCGCCGAGGCGACCGAGATGCCGCCGGTCATGTGCATGCCGATGCTCTGGCCCGATTCCTTCTCGACCTCGGAGAGCAGGTCGATCGTATAGGCCTGCAGGGCGGCGATGTTGGGATCGGCGTTCAGCGCATGGAATCCGCCGGCCGCATGCCAGCTCGATCCCGCTGTCAGTACCTCGCGTTCGATAAGCGCGACGTCGCTCCAGCCGAACTTCGCCAGGTGATAGAGCACCGAGGCTCCAACCACGCCGCCGCCGATGACGATCGCCCTGTATTGGGATTTCATCCTGTCGCACTCCACCCAGTCAGTGTGGCGTACCCTATCGGTATTGTACATATGTGTCCAGAGCTTGGCGGAGGACGGAATGAACGGTCCATGATGTCGCTTTGCGCCGATGCGGCAGAGGGGCGCCTCCGCTGCTATCGGCAGCAAACGTGCTTGCTATTTGGGCCGATGCGCGCCCGCGAAGTCGCCAGCCGCGGGGGCCGAACGGGCCGTACTATCGGTTGCGCGAAAGCGTTTTCTCGACATAGCGCGAGAAGTCTTCGACATCCTCCGCCGGAGGCTCCTGGCCGGTGAAGCTGCGCAGATAACCGGCGACGTGAGGCAGGCGGCTGCTCATCGGCTCGTTGAGCTCAAGCGAGTAATAGCCGATCTGCATGAAATACAGCACACGGGCTCGCACGAACGCGTCTTCTTCCTCATAGCCGTGGCGCATGAACATGTCGCGGATGGCGTTGACGCGCTCCTCGTCGGCCTCGTCGAGCGCGCGCCTGATGGCGGGCGAGCGGCGGGCCCAGGCCCTGATCGCGAAATCCAGCTGCGGATCGAACAGTTTTTCGTCCACCCAGCATTCGAAAATGCTCATCACCCCGCGGATCACGGTCGCGGAAGGCCGCCTGGCCCGTTCGACGATGAACCTGGTGTTGGTCTGCCGCCAGTAATCCAGCAATTGATCGAGCAGATCCTGTCGGCTCTTGAAATACCAGTAGAAGCTGGAACGCGACACATCGAGCTTCTGTCCAAGCGTCAGCACGCGGACGCGTTCGACACCGTCAGAGATCAACGTTTCAAGCGCAAGCTTCAGCCAGTCTTCGCGAGTGGCCTTGATATTGCCGGTGGCGCCGGCGCGCTGAATCGTCGTTTCGAGAGCTGCCATCGACACGACGCATGACACGCTGCCTCAGGCAAATCAAGGCTATGGACATTTGTGTACAGACCAAATCGGGCCCAAGCCGAACGATGCATCGTGGCTGTTGGCTGCATCGAGGCTCGATGGGGCATTGTCGTCGCCCGCCATCCGCGCGGCGCAAGCGGGGATTTTTGTCGCGGCTGCTGGTTCACTGTTTGCTTTCCCGCGAGGCAATTGTCTGGCAAATACCAGTTCAGACAGATGCCCGCGCGGCCAACAAGCAGGAACATACGATATGACGCTGTTTCGAAAGAACCTCATCGATGGCGAGTGGGTCGGCGACGCCGGTTCGCGCAACATCAACCCCTCGGATACCGGTGACATCGTCGGCGATTATGCCTCGGCGGGTGTCGAACAGGCCAAGCAGGCGATCGCCGCGGCCAAGGCAGCGTTCCCGGCTTGGTCCCGCTCCGGTCCGCTGGCGCGTCACGCGGTGCTGAAAAAGGCCTCCGACGAGATTTTGGCGCGCAAGGACGAGATTGGCCGCAACCTCGCGCGTGAGGAAGGCAAGACGCTGGCCGAAGGCATAGGCGAGACCATTCGCGCCGCCCAGATTTTCGATTTCTTTGCCGGCGAAACGTTGCGTTTGACCGGAGAGGTCGT
Source organism: Mesorhizobium sp. M0243 (assembly GCF_040321775.1). Taxonomy (NCBI): domain Bacteria; kingdom Pseudomonadati; phylum Pseudomonadota; class Alphaproteobacteria; order Hyphomicrobiales; family Phyllobacteriaceae; genus Mesorhizobium; species Mesorhizobium sp. M0243. The sequence goes on from NZ_JAMYSF010000018.1 coordinate 38,507, forward strand.
GCCGAGCGTGCGGCCGGGCGTCGGCGTCGAGATGACGCGCGAGGCGGTCGGCGTGGTCGGCATCATCACGCCGTGGAATTTTCCGATCGCCATTCCGGCCTGGAAGATCGCTCCGGCGCTGACACACGGCAACACCGTCGTCTTCAAGCCGGCGGAGCTGGTTCCCGAGAGCGCCTGGACCATTGTCGACATCCTGCATCGCGCCGGCCTGCCAAAGGGCGTGCTCAATCTCGTCATGGGCAAGGGTTCGGTGGTCGGTCAGGCGATGCTCGACAGTCCCGACGTCAACGCCATCAGCTTCACCGGCTCGGTCGGTACCGGCAAGCGCGTTGCCGCGGCAAGCATCGAACACATGCGCAAGTTCCAGCTTGAAATGGGCGGCAAGAACCCACTGGTCGTGCTCGACGATGCCGATCTTGCGATCGCCGTCGATTGCGCGCTCAATGGCGCCTTCTTCTCGACCGGCCAGCGCTGCACCGCGTCGTCCAGGCTGATCGTGACCGAGGCCATCCATGACCGTTTCGTCGATGCCCTCAAGGATCGCATGAGCAAACTGGTCATCGGCGATGCGCTCGACGCGCAGACCCAGATCGGTCCTGTCGTCGACGCGACGCAGCTGAAGCAGGACGAGGACTATATCGCCATCGGCGTCAGGGAAGGTGCCACGCTCGCCTTCGGCGGCGAGCGGCTCGACCGCAAGACGCCAGGCTTCTATCTGCAGCCGGCATTGCTGACCGAGGCCACCAATGCGATGCGCAGTTCGCGCGACGAGATTTTCGGACCTGTCGCCAGCGTCATTCGCGTCAAGGACTATGACGAGGCGCTTTCCGTCGCCAACGACACGCCCTTCGGCTTGACCTCCGGCATCTGCACCTCGAGCCTCAAGCATGCCACGCACTTCAAGCGCAATTCGGAGGCCGGAATGGTGATGGTCAACCTGCCGACGGCGGGTGTCGATTTCCATGTTCCCTTCGGCGGCCGCAAGGGTTCGAGCTATGGGCCGCGCGAGCAGGGCCACTATGCGGCGGAGTTCTACACCACGGTGAAGACGGCCTATACGTTCGCAGGCTGATCGGCCGTCGACCGACCAGCCTGACTGATCGGTCACTGCCGACCATGCCGGCAACACCGCGATACACATCTGGATTGGAGCGGCGCGAAAGGATGACAGTGCAAGATCTGACCTGGCTTAACCCGCCGCCGCACCATTCTATCGACGGCGACAGCGTTCGTGTGCGCACCGGTAAGGAGACCGATTTCTGGCGCGAGACCTTCTACGGTTTCTGGCGCGACAACGGCCACTTCCTGCACCGGCCGGTCGAAGGCGATTTCAGCGCCGAAGTCACGGTCAAAGGCGACTACGAGGTCCTCTATGATCAGGCCGGGCTGATGGTCCGGCTCAGCGAAACGCACTGGATCAAGGCCGGTATCGAGTACACCGACGGCCTTGCCTATTTCTCCGTTGTCGTCACCAACGACACGTCAGACTGGTCGCTGGTCGCCATTCATGCCGATCCGAACGGCGTCAGGATCCGGTTGACCCGTCACGCCGAGGCGATCCGCGTCCAGTACCTCGATGCTTCCGACGGCCACTGGAAGCCTGTGCGGCTTGCCTATTTCCCGACCTCGAAGACGGTCGATATCGGCATGATGTGCTGTTCGCCGCAACGCGAGGGCTTTGAGGTAACGTTCTCCGATTTCTCCCTCGGTCCGCCGATATCGCGGGAATTGCACGATTGAGACGTGCGGTCTTGCGCTGAACCGCAAGCACTTCGACCTTTGCCGCGATCAAGTCTGTAGACCGCCGCGTGCCTCCGGCCGTGCCGGGAGTTGGTCGCGGCACTGCAGCCGGCGAGATCGTCAGCCAGTTGCGACCCCGCCAGACGGCTCGAAATTTTTGGCCCGGGTTCGGCTCAAGGCGAATATGCCAGGTAGGACGTTGCAACGCTATTGGGATCCGCGCTAGGAGTTGCCGATGGGCAGGTTTCGAAGGGCTGTCAAAAGAGCCGTCTATTCCAGGGCGCTAAGGTTTCTTGACGTTCCGCCCGTGCTGTGGTCGCAGGGCATCGGGCATTTCTGCGATTTCGCCGGGCCGCGCTGGTATCGCAATGCGCCAACTGCATCGACGCAGAGCGAGGCATTTTTCCGCCAACATTACAGCGGCGCGCATGGCATTGTCTGGCTGCGCCTGAGCACCTTGTCCAGGGATGCGCAAACCTGCGACCTCGACACGTTCGTCAGGATCGTGCTGCCGACGATCACGGCACCGTTCACGCTGCTGACGACCGACGGAGATGCTTCGGTGCCGTCGGATCTGGCGAAGGACACCGTCGACCAACTTCTCGCCAACCCTTTCCTGGTCTCCTGGTACAGCCAGAATTGTGACGGCACTCACCCCAGAGTGAAGCCTTTCCCGATCGGGCTCGATCTTCACACGCCTCGGTCTCTTGCCACGCCGGCAGGGCTTGTGAAGCAACTGGAAATCATACGCGCCCGGCAGGATCATGTGGACCGCCGCCCGCCCAGGCTGTTCTCTGATTTCAGCATCAGCAATGGCTCGAGGCAGCGCCGGGAACTGCTTGATGCCCTGGGCGGATGCCCGCACGTCGATTTCCTGACGAAACGGGTCTCGCAGCGCTCGATCTGGCAACTATACTCGCAATACCCGCTCGTGCTGTCCACCGAAGGCAATGGCCTGGACTGCCATAGGACATGGGAGCTGTTTTATCTCGGCTGCATCGTCGTCACCAGGACCTCGCCGCTCGACCCGCTCTACCAGGGCCTGCCTGTCATTATCGTCGACGACTGGCATGAGGTGAGGGACCCCGATGCGCCGAGACGCTGGATAGAGCAGGTCGCGCATCTGACCGACCGGGGCCGTGTTTGGGGACGCTTGCATCCGCAAACCTATCTCGGCCCCATTCGGCAAGAGCTTCAGCACGCATCCTGATAGGGCAGACCACGAAATTCCGGCTGGACGACGTGCGAAGCGGGGCTCCTGCAAGCGATGTGGAACGATGTGGCTCCTCCATATCTGGTGGAGGGACGGATCATGTGCCAGCCTCGTCCAGCCCCAGGCCGCCGCGGACAGCATTGCGGATGGCTTCTGGGCCGAACCTTGCCCAAACCGCTTGATGCGCGCGGATGCGCTGCCGTGCCCTGCGGTCGGCATCCAGGCAGAGTCCGACAGCCATTCCGGCAAGCCCTTCATCGGTATCCGACAGCAGCAGCTCCTCCCCGTCGACCAGATCCAGGCCCTCGGCCGCCAGAGGCGTGGCGATCACCGGCACGCCCCACGCCATCGCCTCCAAAATCTTGATGCGGGTGCCGCCGCCTGCCGCAAGCGGGATGATGGTGAGATGCGCTCTCGAAAGAAGCGGCGCCATGTCTTCGGGGTCTTCGACAAGCTCCACGCCCCGCAATCCTGCCAGCGCTTGCACGGCCGTTGTCGGGTTGCGCCCAGCGAGAATCAATGTCGCGGTCGGCAAGGCCAGTCGGATGCGCGTAAGTATGGGGCCGGCTAATCTCTGGACGGCGTCGACGTTTGGCGGATAGCCGAGATGGCCGACGAACAGGATCACCGGAAAGCTTTCGCCGGATCCGGGCTCGGCGGGCAGCGTTTCGGGGCTGTGCCCGGCGTGCGGAATTCCGTTTGGAACGACGTCGATCGGCAACTTATGCTGGGAAAGCGCCATCAACCGCTCTCGATCCTGGCTCGAGCAGACCCAGACCCGGTCGACAAGGGCAATCGCTTTTCTCTCGAGACGCCTGATGCCAAGGCTTGGCGTGATCGTCGCCACCGCAGGCCGCTTCACATCGACGTGCCGCAACTGCCCCGCCAAGTCGGACTCGACGTTGTGCATGTCGAGGATGAGATGTTTCGTCAGTGCCCGCAAAGGCCGCAGCAGCTTGAACAGGCCGATGCCCTCGATCAGCACCGTATCGGGGCGGAAGTCCCGAACCAGTGCCTCCAGCCGCGTCAAGGCGACGCGCGAGATGCGACGCTCCGCCCTTATGCGCCACCACCCGATCGAGGCGGAGCGGGCCTCTCCCTTGATCGACAAGGCTTCGGTGCGGATCGACGGATCGGTTGTTTCCGTCGCCTGCGGCAGCACAGACACCAGGCAGACCGGGCCGAATTGCGCAGCAGACTCAGCATTGCGGTAGTTCCGCAAATCCGCGCCGGAGATCGGCGGAAAGGCCGGATCGTGGGACACAACCAGCACACGTCGCCCGGCTTTCGCCGCGGAGACAGCGTCGAGCGGTTGTGCGTCCGCGGGTTTCAAAGCGGACGCTCTGGGCTTTGCGCCGGAGGCTTCATTCCAGACGACATGCGCGACGGCCCCAAAACCACAACAATCGGCTTCGACTTGTTCAGCCGAACGCCGCTTTCGTCAAGCGCCGCATCGTCGCTGAATGTCAGATGCACCAGTTGCGCGCCCTGCCGAATGTCACCATCGCCTGGACCACGCCAACCAGCGGCCCGCCAGATGCTTCCATGATGAGGTGAGCCTTGTCCGCCGATAGGCGTCACCGGCCATCTTGATGCCTTGCGCCTGCGTCGGGAATGGATGGATGACGTCGGCCAGCGCCCGCATTCCCATGTCCGATTTGATCGCCAGCGACACCGCATTGATCATCTCGCCGGCATGGCTGGCGACGACCGTGGCGCCCAGGATGCGGTCGGACCCCTCCCTGACGTGGATTTTGACAAAACCCTCCTCCTCGCCGTCCATCACCGCACGGGCGACATCGTGCATCAGCACTGTATAGGTCTTGACCGGGATGCCGTTCTGGCGCGCCTCCGCCGGATAGAGGCCGACATGGGCGATCTCCGGATCGGTATAGGTGCACCACGGAATGACCAGTTCGCTCAGTTTCCGGCGTCCGAGAAACAGGGCATTGCGCACGACCATGCGGGCTGTCGCCTCGGCGGTGTGGGTGAATTTGTAGGCGAGGCAGACATCGCCCGCCGCATAGATGCGCGGATTTGTGGTGCGGAGATAATCGTCCACCTTGATACCGTCGGCATCATATGCCACCCCGGCGTTTTCCAGGTCGAGGCCGTCGACATTGGGCGATCGGCCGATGCCGGTGATGATCTCGTCGACGGAAATCGTCGTCGTGACGTCGTCGCACACCAGGTCGGCGAGCTTCTTGCCGCCTTCCGTCCGCACCGCCACCACCTCGGTGTTGAGGCGAACTTCGACACCTTCGCGCGCCAGCGCGTCCGAAAGGATCTGGGCGGCATCGCGTTCCTCACCGGGCAGGAACATCGGTTCGCGCTGCGCCTGGATGACCTTCGCGCCCAGCAGGCAGAAGGCCTGCGCCGCCTCGCAACCGAGCGGGCCGCCGCCGATGACCAGAAGCCGCTTCGGACACTCCGTGAGATCGAACATGGTTTCGTTGCTGAGATAGCCGGTTTCGGCAAGGCCTGGAATCGTCGGCAGGCTCGCCCGCGCCCCCGTCGCGACCAGCGCCTTCCTGAAACGCAAGGTTTGTCCGGCGACCGTGACAGCGTCCCGTCCGGAAAACCGCGCTTCGCCGAAATAAAGGTCGATGCCTTCGGAAACCAGACTCGCTGCCGAATCGGCGCGGCTGATCCGCTGCCGGATCTGCCGCATCCGCGTCATGGCGCGCTGAAAGTTGACGTGAAGACGGTCCGGCATGTCGCCGCCGAAATTCTCGGCGTCGCGCATGTCGGCATAAAGCCTTGCGGTGCGGATGATCGACTTCGACGGGATGCAGCCGACATTGACGCAAGTTCCGCCGATCAGGTTGCGCTCGATGAGCGCGACCTTTGCGCCGAGGCCGGCCGCTTCGTAGGCGGCGGTCAGTCCAGCCGGTCCGGCACCGATGACGACGAGGTTGTAGGGACCGTCCGGCTGCGGGTTCTTCCGGTGCGGCGGATGGGCGCCCTTGATCAGCTCAATGTCGTTGTGATCGACAGGAAAGGCGGCAGCCCTGGTCCGGTCACGCGACATCGCCGCCACCCGACGCCGGGCTTGCCGGCTGAGACAGCCAGCCGCCATTGAATCCGGCCTTGCGCAAGCCGTTGCGGATGTGTTGATTTGACCGCATCAGTCTCCAGATCAACCCTGACCGATGGTTCTCGATCATCATCACCACGATGCCTTGATCCAGCCCATAGTGGCCTTCCGACACCCAGCCGTGCCTCCCGAATTTACGTCGGTTCGCCAATGTCGGATTGAAACCGCTCGGCAGTCGGAAATTGTCGATCACCTCGGGGTAGCGATCACCGAGATGGCGCAACGCCGCCAGGCAGATCTCCGGGGCGAAAGGCAGTGATGCCGGATAGGACCAAGGCGCGATCGTCCCGTCATCGGGACCGAACGGCGCGCCGCGCGCGGCATAGCCGGAAAACCGCCGGCGCTGTCGCTCCACGCTGGTGCGAAAACCGCCTGGCCCGTCGCCCGCCGAAAGACCCCAAAGGTTCTCGTCGTAGCCGCCATAGCCGTAAGGGTTGTGGCGTGCATAGTCGCGATGCAGATAGGTCGAGCGGCGGCTGTTTTCGAAATAGTCCGAGTTCTTCTCGCGCATGAAGGCGTCGCGGATGCCGGCGAAATCGATCCAGGCATGCGAGAACTGGTGCATGAACAGCGGACCGCCATACAGCACGTCGTAGCCGTAAATGTTCTCCCACTGATAGGTCGCCGTCCAGCCCTCGTAGCTGTTGTCCGAAGTCGGGCTGTCGGGCGAGGCCATCGACAGGACGTAGAGGATCGTGGCTTCGTTGTAGCCCTCCCAGCCATAGTGGAGAAAGCCGCTCCTCGGCTTCCAGCCTTGTCGCAAGGTCGGGCTTGAGCCTTGTGCCCACCGCCAGTCGACGCGCCGGTAGAGCGCCTCGGCCAGTTGGCGGATTTCGGCTTCCTCGTCATCATCACCGGAGAAATAGGCGCCCGCCACCAGCATGCCCGATATCAGCAATGCCGTATCCACCATCGACAGTTCGCAGCGCCAGACGCGCAGGCCGGTCCGCATGTCGAGGAAATGGTAGTAGAAACCCTTGTGGCCGGTGACCTCCTCGCCATTGCCTTGCGAGCCGGCCGAGAAGAAACGCAACGCGGCCAGCGTCAGCTTCGCGGCGGCATCGCGCGCCATCCAGCCGCGCTCGACGCCGACCGGATAGCTGGACAGCGCGAAGCCGACGACAGCGATGCTGGCCGGCGAATTCGGCCGCGAGGTGTCGGCGACCAATCCGTTTTCGGGGTTCACGTTCTCGAGGAAATAGTCGAAGGCGGCGCGCTGATAGCGGTCCAGAAGCTCGTCGTCGGACAGCGCGCCAGGCTCGGCCCTAAGCAAAGGAAGCAAGCTCCCGCCGGATGGCTGCAGCGTCCGTCAACCGCCAACCAGTTGCCCCGCGCCGGCAGGTCATCACGCATGCTGAACTGTCATGCCGCGTCATAGCTTTCCCGCATAGCTTTGTTGCGTCAACGTCGATTCGACGTCTGGACTATACGCCCCTACGCTCCAGTTCGTTGCGTCGTCACGCGGAATTGAGATGCGTCCTGCCTCAGTAGGTGGCGCGGCCGCCGGAAACGTCGAACACGGCGGCGGTCGTGAACGAACACTCTTCCGAGGCGATCCAGCAGATCAGCGCCGCCACCTCGTCGACCTCGCCGAAGCGCGCCATCGGTATCTTGGACAGCATGAAGTCGATGTGCTCCTGGCTCATCTGCCTGAAGATCGCGGTGCGCACGGCCGCCGGTGTGACGCAATTGACCGTCACCTTGGTCTTGGCCAACTCCTTACCGAGCGACTTGGTCAGGCCGATCACCGCGGCCTTCGAGGTGCTGTAGGCCGAAGCGTTGGGATTGCCTTCCTTGCCGGCGATCGAAGCGATGTTGACGATGCGGCCATAGTTGCGCTCGAGCATGTGCGGGACAAGCGCCTTGTTGCAATAGAAGACGCCATTGATGTTGATGTCGATGACCTTCTGCCAATCTTCGACCGAGTAATTCCAGGTCGTCATGTTGGGTCCGGTGATCGCCGCACTGGTGACCAGGATGTCGACACCACCAAGCGCTTCGATCGCCGACTGCTTGGCGCGTTCCACACCGGCCGCATTGGCGACGTCGATGGCAACACCGTGGAGGCCGGGAAGGGTAGCCTTGGCCTGTTCGATCTGAGCCGGATCGCGATCCCAGACTGAAACCCGTCCGCCCTCTTCGACAATCCTCTGAGCCACTGCCAGACCGATGCCCGATGCGCCGCCGGTGATCACCGCCGCTCGACCGCTGAACCGTCCTGCAAAATTCATCGGCATTTGATTCTCCCCCCGTCACCTGAACCCGATGGACGCCAACCACGCGCGACCGCCATACCATCGACGGCGACTGTGCGGTCACCATCAGGCAAGTTCAAGCCGGCATGCGAGGCCGATCGTCTGGGCCAATCCCGTTACCCGGCATGTCCCTCGAGCTCTCTGCCCAGCGCCTTCACCATCGCCACCAGCGCCGGTCCGATCTCGGCATGCGCGCGCTCTTCCGTGATGATCTCGCCGATGCCGCCGCAGGTGATGGCAACCAGCGGCGAGCCGTCACTCGGACGGAACGGCACGCCGACTGCATGGATGTAGCTGTGCCAGGCGCCGAACGACGTCACATAGCCCTTGTCGGCATACTGGGCGATCGCATCGTCGATCGCCGCCGCGATCATCGCCGCCCTGTCCGGCTCGGCCTCCTGCAAAGCCCCCACAAGGCTGGCACGCTCCTCGGATGAAAGTGCCGCCGCATAGGCCAGCCCCATCGATGTCTTCCAGATCGGCAGATAGGAGCCCGGGTTGAGGCGCAGCGTGACAAGGCTCTCCGACCGGCAGTTGGCGAGATAGACCATGTTGAGGCTGTCGCGGGTGCCGAGCGCCACCGCCGCCCCCGTCAAATCGGCCAGCGGCTGCATCAGCGGCCGGGCGACGTGGACAACCGCACTGGAACTCAGTGCCGAATAACCCAGCGCCACGGTGGCTGGTCCCAGGCTGTAGCGGCCAAGGTCCTTGTCGTAGAGGAGATAGCCGAGCGCGCTTAGCGTATAGGTGATGCGGGAAACCGTGGCCTTGGGCAGGCCGGTGCGGGCAATGATGTCCTGATTGCCGAGTGAGGCATCGCCCGGGCGGAAAGCGCGCAGGATGCCGAGCCCGCGCACCAGCGACGACGAAAGCTGCGCGCCTTCGACTTCAAGCTCCGTCTCGTCCCTGGTGGCTCGCTTGCGCACGCTGAGGTCTTTCTGGCGTCGTCGTCCGCCTGTCGGGCCGGTGTCGCCGGCGCTGTCTCAAAAGTGAAATTAAATTCCATTTATATTGACAGGCGCTTTCACCCACTGTCAATATGCTTCCCTTGATGGCATCTCCAAGCGCCTTGTGCCATCTTACGAAGCCCCTCCTTGTGAAGGTAGCCACGTGTCTCGCTATATTTTGCGCCGGCTTATCGCCATGCCGTTTCTGGTGCTCGGCATCGTCACCATTGCCTTCCTGATCACCACGGTGACCAAGGGCGATCCGCTGACCGCGATTGTCGCCGAACAGCAGATGAGCAACCCCGAAGTGGTGGCCGCCGCCAAGGCGCGCTGGGGTCTCGATCGTCCTTTGCCGGAACGCTATATGATATATCTCAGTAATCTGCTGAGCGGCGATCTTGGCACCTCGTTCATCACCAAGCGCAATGTCGGCACCGACATTCTCTACCGCTTGCCGGCAACGCTCGAACTGGTTTTCGCTGCGATGATCTTCGGCACCACGCTCGGCATCGTGCTTGGTGTGCTGGCTGCCTATTTCCGCAACAGCCTGATTGACCATGGCGCGCGGCTGTTCGCCTTGTTCGGCTCTTCGCTGCCGGTGTTCTGGTCGGGGCTCGGCCTGTTGTTCATCTTCTCCGTCATGCTGAACTGGCTGCCGGGGCCGGGCAGGGTCGATGCCCGCCTGGCATTGCCGCCCGGCATCACCGGCTTCCTGACCATCGATTCGCTTCTGGCTGGCGACTGGACAGTCTTCAGGGACGCGCTCTGGCATCTGCTTCTGCCGGCCTTCGTGCTCGGCTGGACGGTTTCCGGCACCATATCGCGGCTGGTGCGCGCCAACATGCTGGATGTGATGAGCCGCGAGTTCGTGCTCACCGCGCGCGCCAAGGGGGCCAGCGAATTCCGCGTCGTCATTGTCCACGCATTGCGCAACACCATGGTGCCGACCTTGACCGTCATCGGCTATTCCTTCGCCTATCTGATCACCGGCGCCGTGCTGACCGAAACCATCTTCTCCTGGCCGGGCATGGGCTCCTATGCCGTCGAGGCGGCACGCGCGCTCGACTTCCCGGCAATCATCGGCGTCACCATCGTCGGCGGCCTCGCCTTCCTGGTCACCAATCTCATCACCGACATACTCTATGTCGTGGCCAATCCGCGGGTGAGATTAAGCTGATGTCGACGGTCGTCACCAAATCCCGCTCCGCCGCCATTCCCGAATGGCTGACCGCGCCTTTGGTCATCGGCACGATCGTCATCCTGTTTTGGCTGTTCATGACCGTGTTCGCCAATCTGGTCGTGCAGTTCGATCCGCTCGAAATGGTGGCGCGCCGGCTGCAGCCGCCGAGCTGGGCGCACTGGCTGGGCACCGACGCACTCGGGCGCGATGTGCTGGCCCGCACTCTGCACGGGGCCGCGCATTCGCTGCCTATCGCGGTACTGGTCGTCGTCTCCGCTGTGATCATCGGCTCGCTGCTCGGCGCCATTTCCGGCTTCGTCGGCGGCCTGACCGGCGCGGCGATTATGCGGCTTGTCGACGTCACTCTGTCCTTTCCGCCGATGCTGCTGGCCATGGCCGTCGCGGCGTCGCTCGGCCCCGGCCTCGGCAATGCCGCCATCGCCATGGTGCTGGTCTGGTGGCCGGTCTACGCCCGGCTGATGCGGGCGCAGGTGCTGGAGGTGAAGGAGCGCGAGCATGTCGAGGCGGCGATCGCTGCCGGCGCCAGGCCTCGACGCGTGCTGTTCACGCACATATTGCCGCTTTGCTGGACCCCGGTGCTGATCAGCGCGACCATGGATCTCGGCCAGGTCGTGCTGCTTGCCGCGTCGCTCAGCTTCATCGGGCTCGGCGCCACGCCGCCGACGCCTGAATGGGGGTCGATGATCTCCGATGGCGCCGTCCATTTCTACCAATGGTGGATCGCCTTCGGTCCCGGCGTCGCCATCCTCACCATCGTGCTCGGCTTCAACTTCATCGGCGACGGCTTGCGCGACATTCTCGATCCAAGGTCGGATTAAGCGATGAGCGCACAGATATCTTCAGCGCCACCGGGCGCAGTCGACAAGGCAGCCGAACGCGAGCCGCTTCTGTCCATACGCGGCCTGCGGGTAGGCTTCCGACGGGCGGGCGATCAGTTCGAAGCGGTGCGCGGCATCGACCTCGACGTCGCCAAGGGCGAAGTGGTCGGCATTGTCGGGGAGTCCGGCTCGGGCAAGTCCGTTGGCATGCTCGCCGCGCTCGGCCTGACGTCGAAGAATGCGGTGGTCACCGGTTCGGTCCGCTTCAACGGCGACGAACTGGTGGGCAAATCGTCACGCGAAATGCGCAAGATCAGGGGCGCGCGGATAGCCATGATTTTTCAGGACCCGCTGTCCTCGCTAAACCCGGTGATGACTGTCGGCGCCCAGATCGCCGAGGCGGTCAGGCTGCATCAGCGCGTCACCCGCAAACAGGCTATGGCGCGCGCGGTGGAATTGCTCAATCTGGTGGCGATCCCGCAGCCGGAGCGCCGGGTGAACCAGTATCCGCATGAATTCTCCGGCGGCATGCGCCAGCGCGCGGTCATAGCCATGGCCGTCGCCAACGATCCCGATTTGCTAATCGCCGACGAACCGACCACGGCGCTCGATGTCACGGTGCAGGCGCAGATCCTGTCGGTGCTGCGTTCGCTGCAGGAGCGGCTCGGCCTTGGCCTGGTGCTGATTACCCATGATCTCGGCGTCGTCGCCGGTCATGCCGACCGCGTCGCGGTCGTCTATTCCGGCCGCGTCGTCGAACAGGCTGGCGTGTCCGAGCTGTTCGCCGACCCGCGCCATCCCTACACGCGCGGCCTCATTGCCTCGATCCCCAACCTCGAGGAAAGCCGCGAGCGGCTGTTCTCGATCGACGGTTCGCCGCCCGCACTTGGCCGCTTGCCGGGCGGCTGCGCCTTCCATCCGCGCTGCATCTATGCCGAGGCACGCTGCCGGACCGAGGATCCGCCTTTGCACGATATTGGCGGCCGGTTCTCGGCCTGCCATTTCGCGACGACCTTGCCGCCCTTCCACAGCGCTGCGCTGGTGGCGGCCAGCCTGGACAATGGAAGCGTGAGCCCATGAGCGCAGCGGAGCAAATTCAAGTCGAAACCAAGCCGGCGGCAGCGCTTTCGGTACGCCATCTCGTCAAGGACTTTCCGGTTCGCGGCGGCCTCGTCTTCGACCGTGCCGTTGCCCATGTCCGTGCGGTCGCTGATGTCTCGTTCGACGTAGCCCCCGGCGAAACGCTGGGCCTCGTCGGTGAATCCGGTTGCGGCAAGTCGACCCTCGGGCGCTGCCTGATGCGGCTGATCGAGCCGACCAGCGGCGAAAGCTGGTTCCGGGGCCAGAACCTGCTCGCGCTCAATCACGAAGACATGCGCCTGATGCGGCGCTACATCCAGCTGGTCTTCCAGGATCCGTACGGGTCGCTGCATCCGCGCATGCGCATCGCCGACAACATCGCCGAGCCGCTGCGCATGAGCGACATGTCGGCGGCCGACCGCCGCGCGCGCGTCGCCGAACTGCTCGAACTCGTCCGGCTCAATCCCGATCACGGCAAGCGCTATCCGCACGAGCTGTCCGGCGGCCAGCGCCAGCGTGTGGTCATCGCCCGCGCGCTGGCCCTCAACCCGCAAGTGGTGATCCTCGACGAACCGGTTTCGGCGCTCGACGTTTCGGTGCAGGCTGGCGTGCTCAATTTGCTTAGGGATATTCAGCAATCCTTCGGCACCTCCTATCTGTTCATCGCCCATGATCTGTCCGTCGTGCGCCACATCTCGCACCAGGCCGCGGTGATGTATCTCGGCAAGATCGTCGAGATCGCGCCCGCGGCCGAGCTCTATTCCAGTGCGCTGCATCCCTACACGCAGGCGCTGCTGTCGGCGGTGCCGCTCGCCAATCCCGAGAAGGAGCGCAGGCGCGAGCGCATCGTGCTGACCGGTGACGTGCCGAGCCCGCTCAACCCGCCGTCAGGCTGCCGCTTCCGCACGCGCTGCTTCAAGGCGCAGGCGATCTGCGCTGCCGTCGAACCGCCGCTCGATCCGCCTGGCGGTTCGCATCGGGTCGCCTGTCATTTCCCGGAGCCGGTCAACACTTTAAAGGCTGTCTGACCGGTCCTCACGATTGCTGTACCCACGAAGGATATTATCGTGACTGAAGCCCAAACTGACGATGCCAGCACGGCGGGCCGTGGGCGCCTGCCGCTCGAAGGCATCAAGGTTCTCGATCTTTCGCGCGTGCTGGCCGGTCCGTGGGCGACGATGAGCTTGGCCGATCTCGGCGCCGAAGTCTGGAAGATCGAGAACATCGACGGCGGCGATGACACCAGGGCGTGGTCGGTGCCGAGCTACAAGGGTGTCTCGACCTACTATCTCTGCGCCAATCGCGGCAAGCAGAGCATCGCGCTCGACATGAAGAGCCCGCAGGGGCTGGCCATCGTGCGCGAGCTGGCGGCGAAGGCCGACATCGTCGTCGAGAATTTCCGCTCCGGCACCGCCGATCGCCTTGGCGTTGGTTTCAAGGAGCTCAGTGCCTCAAACCCACGGCTGATCTATTGCTCGATCTCCGGTTACGGCCAGACCGGCCCCGATGCCGGACGGCCCGGCTATGATTTCGTCATGCAGGCCGAAAGCGGCCTGATGGCCATCACTGGCGAGAGCAATGGCGAGCCGATGCGTGTCGGCGTCGCCATCACCGACATCGTCTGCGGCATGGTCGCCACGCAGTCGATCCTGGCAGCGCTTTTCGAGCGAACGACGACCGGCAAGGGGCAGTTCCTCGACCTGTCGCTGATCGACTGCGCGCTCAGCCTGCTGATCAATGTCGGCAGCGGTTATCTCAACACCGGCCGAGAGGTCGCCCGATACGGCAATGCCCATCCGACGGTCGTTCCCTATCAGATATTCGAAGCCTCCGATGGCAGCTTTGCGCTGGCGGTCGGCAATGACCGCCAGTTCGCGGCGCTGTGCGAGAAGGTCGTTGATCTGCCACATCTGGCTGGGGATGCGCGCTTCATCAAGGCAGGGGCGCGCGCCACCAACCGCGAGGCGCTGATCCCGCACCTCACCGCCGTCTTCAAGACCAAGCCGCGTGATCACTGGATGTCGGCCTGTGCCGCCGCCAGCGTGCCGGCCGGCACGGTAAAATCGATACCGGAAGTCTTCGATAGTCCCAATGTGCGCGAACGTGGCCTCGTTCAGACCTTGCCGCATCCGCATCTCGGTTCCGTCGCCATGGTGCGCCCGGCGCAGGGACTTGCCGCGCAGTTGACCGCCGACTTCACCGCGCCACCGATGCTGGGCCAGGACACAGCTGCCGTGCTGGCCGACGTGCTCGGCTACAGCGCCGAGACCATCTACCAGTTGGTCGGCACTGGGGCTGTCAGCGTCTATGCGCCTGCCGCCGAACCGATCCCCGCCTGATCTTTCACGGAGCGTGACAGCCCTCGTCGCATTTGTGGGGTCGACTGAGTGGTTCTCTACTTCAAGAGCGCGAAGAGCCGTTCCTTGTTTTGGCGCTATTCCCAAGGGAAAGCGCTATGCGGTTTTCCCGGGAAAACCGCTTCACACTTTTCCTGGAATTGCTCGGCCGGTTATTTCTGCTGGCCGTAGCTCTTGTAGCGCCCGCGAATGGCGGCGAGTTCGCTGCCCTCGATGAGCACCGGCGTGCCGGCGCTGCGCGCCAGCAGATATTGCCGCGCCAAGGTTTCGAGCTTGATGGTGCGGATGAGCGCTATGTCGAGATCGCCGCCGAAAGCGATCATGCCATGATTGGCGAGCAGGCAGGCCGACCTGTCCTTGAGCGCGACGACGGCAACCTTGGCCAGGTCGCTTGACGCGAACAGCGCATAGTCCGAACAGCGCACATCATCGCCACCGAAACCCGCGACCATGTAATGGAACAGCGGCAGTCCCTCGCGCAGGCACGATAGCGCCACGCAATGGTCGGGATGGGCATGGACGACGGCGCCGGCCTCGGGAAAGGCCTTGTAGATCTCGGCGTGCATTTCCCATTCGCTCGATGGCCTGAACGCACCGTCCCAGGCTCCATCGAGCTGCATCGCCACCATCTGCTCCGGCCGCGAGGCGCTCGTGGCTATTCCCGTCGGCGTGATCAGCATGCCGGCTGTCGTGCGCACGCTGATGTTTCCGGTGGTGCCGACATTCATCCCACTAGCGTCCAGCGTCTGCGTCGCGGTGATCAGGCTGGCGCGTGCAGTCTCGGTATCCATCACGATGCCTTTCCTGTGGTTGGCCGCATGACAGGTTTTGCCGGTGGCCATATATCGATCGCCGGCGCGACGGTGGTCGCCCGTGTCATGTCTTGCAGGACGTCGGCGAAAATATCCGGGCCGCCGAGCTTTCCCGATTTCAGCATCAGCGCCAGCGGATCGGATGGCAGGTCGGGGAGGTGGGCGATGGCGCGCGACAGTCCCGGGCCCTCATAGGCGCCCATGGCGATCCGGTCGATGCCGAGCGCCTTGACCACCGAACCGGCTGTCTCGCCGCCGGCGACGACGAGCCGGCGGACGCCGAGTTCACGCACCAGAATCTGTGCAATCCCGGCCAGGATCTCTTCCGCCCTTGCTGCCACCACATCGCGGCCGTGCGCCTGCTGCAGCGCTTCGACCGTCGCTTGCGGCGCTGTCGTGGCAATGGCGATCATCGTGCCGGGCAAATGCCGCTGGGCGAAGGCACGCGCTTCGGCCATGACATCGGCGCCGGCGAAGGCGCTGGCAAGATCGATCGTCAGCATTGGATTGTTCTGCGCAAAACGCTCGAGCTGTTCGATGGTGCGATCGGCGACGCTGCCGGCCAGCACCGCCGCTGGGCCGTTTACGGCCGGCAGGCTGGCGGCAACGAGGTCGCCTGAATTCACCAGCCCATGCGCCAGCCAGGCCGGCGGCAGATGCGCCGCGACCGAGGAATTGCCGGTCATCAGCGGCAGGTCGAAGGCGGCTTCCGCGATCGCCGCCAGGTCGCGCTCGCGGACCGTGTCGGTGACCAGCAGCGTCTCGCCGCGCGCACTGTGCTCTCGTATGGCGTTGCGGATCGCCACGGCGCCCGCATCGACAATGAGATAGGGCACCAGCCCTGCCTTGCCCTTGCTCTGCGTCTGCAGCACGCGAACCAGATTGGAATCGGTCATCGGCGTCAGCGGATCGAATCGCTTGGGCGACTCTGCCAGCAACTGGACGCCACCGAACATATGCCCTTGATAAACGGTGCGGCCGGTTTCGCAGAGCGCCGGGGTGAACAGCGTGACGCCGCCGCCAAGCCGCTCGAGCAGCGCCTCGGCGCAAGGGCCGATATTGCCGGCGGGCGTGGAATCGAAGGTAGCGCAGTATTTGAAGAAGATCTGCCGCGCGCCCGCTGCAACCAGCCGGTCCGCGGCCTCCAGCACCTGGCGCACCGCATCGCTGGCCGCGATGACGCGGGTCTTCAGCAGGATCACGTGGGCAAGATTGCCTGATGGGATCGGCGCACTCAGTCCGACCGTGCATCCTGTTGGAATGCCGCGCGCGACCAGCATCGACGCCAGCTCGGTGCCGCCGGTCAGATCGTCGGCAATGGCGCCGAACAGCAGGGAAGGCATCGACCTGGTCATGCTACCCGTCTCATGTCTGCCGGTTTCGGGGCGGCTTGTCTCATGTCGGTGGTCAGGCCATTCGTGGTATCATATACACAGCCCACGCGACGCAGGCGCCGCCTGCGCGACTGCAAGAACGGAGAGCGGATGTGACTGCTTCTATCGCGCCGATCGCGCGCGACAATCTGACGACGCGTGTCTACGAGGAGCTTCGCCGCGCCATGATGGAAGGCCGTTTCTGGCCGGGCCATCGCTTCAAGATCCGCGACCTCGCCGCCAGCCTTCAGGTGTCTGAGACACCAGTGCGCGAGGCGCTGATGCAGCTGGTGCGCGAAAAAGGCCTGGAGATGGAGGCGGGCCGTTCGATCACCGTCGCCCAGTTGTCGCTGGCCCAGTATCTGGAACTGCGGAGCATCCGGCTGCATCTCGAAGGCATGGCGGGTGCCGCGGCAACGACGCGCATCGAGCCGCGCGAGATCGACCGTCTGGCCGCGGTGCATGACAAGCTGATTGCCAACGAGGACAATGGCCGCTGGTTCGAAGCCGTCCGCGACAATTGGGAATTCCATCACTCGATCTACCAGGCGGCGCAAATGCCGGAGTTGCTGGCCATCATCGAGGGCATCTGGCTGCGCAACGGACCGCTGGTGAACTATCAATACCCGCACGCGAGGCCGACCTATGACGGCCGCCACCGGCATCTCGATATTCTCGACGCGCTGCGCGCCCGTGACGAGAACGGCGTGCGCAAGGGCATTCAGCAGGACATGATCGAAGGCGGCCGCCTGTTGGTCAAGGTGCTCGAGCGGCTGAACGACGGTGCGGTCACGCCCGAGGAACTGCGCCGCGCGGCGCAGAACGGCCGACTGGTGTCGGCCGCCGGTTGAACGAACTTTTTCTCCGAACCGCATCGGCGCCGGTCACGCCACCTGCGCCGCGGCAGCCATGCCCGCATCGGCAGCCTGCAGGGCGAGATCTATGTCTTTTGCGGTGTGCGCGGCGCTCAGGAACATGTTGTGCCGGGGATGGAAATAGGCGCCTTCGCGCAAGGCGGCCGAGCAGAAGGCATTGGCCAGCTTGAACTCGGCATCGTCGTCGAACAGCACCATCGGCATCGACACCGGACCGGTCTGGCGCAACGACAGGCCATGCTTCTTCGCTGCCGCGTCGAGGCCTGAGCGCAGCCTGTCGCCGGCTTCGGTCATGCGGGCAATGGCGTCGGTATCGCGCAGCGTGCTGATGGTGGCGATCGCGGCGGCCATGGCGACGGCGCCGTACCAGAACGAACCCGTCACATAGATCTTGGTCGCGGCCTCGCGAAACCGGTCGGTGCCGGTGATGGCGGCCAGCGGATAACCATTGGCGATAGCCTTCGAGAAGGCGGAAAGGTCCGGCCGTACGCCGAGCGGCTCCCAGCTGCCGGCGAGGTCGATGCGGAAGCCGGCCCTGACATCGTCGACGATCAGTGCCGCGTCGGCGGCGGTAGTCAGTTCGCGCGCCCGTCTGGCGAAGGCGGCTGTCGGCAATTCCTGATCTCGGGCGATGTCGTGGCGGAAAGCTGTGACGATGACGGCGGCAAGATCGCTGCCGGCCTGCTCGACGGCTGCCTCAAGGCCGGCAACGTCATTGTAGTCGAAATGGATGAGATGGGCGCGGTCCTCGGCGGTGACGCCGGCGAGCGAAGGCGTGCACCACGGCACGGCGCCGTGATAGGAGCCGCGCGCGACCAGCACCTTGCGCCGGCCGGTGCCGGCACGCGCGATTGTCACGCAGGCCGTGGTGGCGTCGGTGCCGTTCTTCTGCAGCATTGCCCAGTCGGCATGCGCGACGGTCTTGACCAGCAACTCCGCCAGCTCGACCAGAACTTCACCCGGGCCGTTCATCGCATCGCCCAGGCGACGTTGCTTCTCGGCTGCCTGTTCGACGGCCTGGTGATGGTGGCCGAGGATGTTGGGCCCCCAACTGCACATCAGGTCGATGTATTCGCGCCCATCGACGTCCCAGACCCGGCAGCCGTCGGCGCGCTCGAAGAACTGCGGATAGGCGGAGCCGAGATAGCGCGTCGCCATGTGTCCCCACATGCCGCCCGGAATGACCGAGGCCGCACGCTCGCGCAGCAACTGGTCCTTGGAGTTGATCAGGGAAGGCATAGCGAGGTCTCCGTACATTGATATATCATATATTGAGTTTGGCGCTGGAAGAACAGGATTTGCTGATCGTCCAGGATGAGAAAACGGGAGGCGTCAGGCCGCCTCCCGCATCTTTCGCTCAGTGGCTGAGTTCCGCCAGCGGCAGGTTGCAGCAGGCGCTGTAGCGCACGCCCTTGACGTCCGACTTGTAGGCCAGGATCAGGTTCGGGCTGATCAGCGGCAGGATGATCCTGTCCTTGATCATCTCCTCGCCGGCCTGGTGCCACAGCTTGGCAGCCTCGTCGCCGCTCGCCGCGAGGGCTGCCTTGTAGATATCCGCTTCCTTTGGGTTGAGCACCGACGGGTCGCGCTCCGCGCCGGCGCGGCGTGCCCACGGGCTGCCCTTGGTCATGGCGAAATAATCGATGTATTGCGAGGTGCCGTAATAGTCCGGCGCGTAGAACACCGCGGTCATCGGGATGCCGTCGCCATTGACGCGTTCGCGCCAGTTGGCGAAGGGGATCGGCTGCAGATCGAGCTTGATGTTGATCTTGGCCAGATCCTGCTGAACCTTCTGCATCAGAAGCGACAGGTCGACGCCGTAGACGTTCATGCCGGGAAACGCCGCTTCCATCTCGAAGCCGTCGGCGTGTCCGGCCTTGGCCAGAAGTTCCTTTGCCTTGGCGACGTCATAGGGCTGCGCCTCGAAGCCCGAACCGCCGGGGAAGCCGAGCGGGATCGGCGCACTGATCAACTGGCCCTCGGAGCCGATGGTGAAGTCGAGGATGCTCGGACGGTCGAGGCCGAGCGAGATCGCCTCGCGCACTTCGGGCGTCAGCGGAACCTTGTTGGCCTTGGCGCCCGGCGACAGCGCTACATAGATGAAGTTGTAGGACGGCACGGTCTCGATCTTCACGTCGCTGCCCGTCATCGTCTTGGCCGTATCCGGGTCGATCTGCATGGCGATGTCGGCGGTGCCGCTCTGCAGCATCTGCGCCTGCGCCACCGCATCCTTGGTCTGGCGGATGACGACTTCGCTCAGCGCCGGCGCCGTGCGCCAGTATTTGTCGTTGCGTGCCAGCCGCAGCTCCGAATTGGGCTCATAGGATTTCAGCACGAACGGCGCGCTGCCGGCCGAATGCGCCAGGAACCAGGCCTCGGCATTGTCTGTCGTCGAGGCTTCCGCATCGGCCTTGGCGCCGGCTTCGGAAGCAACCTTGCTGTTGACGACCGCTGCGTAGGGCGCCGCCGCGATGTTGAGGAATTCGGAGCTCGGCGCGACCATCTTGACGACCACCGTATGCGCGTCCGGGGTCTCGATCGAGGCGACATTGTCCATCAGGAACGAGGCGCTGCCCTTGAGGTTCTTCAGCCGCTCCCAGGACCATTTGACGTCCTTGGCTTCAACCGGCGAACCGTCCGAGAATTTGGCGGCCGGGTCGAGTGTGAAGGTGAAGCTGCTCTGGTCGGCATTGCCTTCCCACTTCGAGGCGAGCAGTGGGATCAGCTTGTTGTCCTTGTCGAGCGTCAGCAGGGATTCATAGACGCTGGAATTGTAGATCTGGCAGGTGTCGCAGAAGGCGCGGTGCGGGTCGAGCGAGTTGAGGTCGATGTTGCGTGCGATGACCAGCGGCTTGCTGTCCTGCGCGAACGTGGCCGGTGCCCAGAAGGCGCTGGTGGCCAGCAGCACGGCTGCCAGCATCGTCGCTCTGGTCTTGCTTCTCGGTAGGATGGTCATGTCAGTTCTCCCATTTTCTTGTCGGATCTTTGTGGCAATGCGTTCGCTCTATCCGCCCACGCCAGTGAGGGATTGAAGCGCGGCCTTGAGCTTTTCAGCGCCGCCCAGTGCGGCGCGGTTGAGCGGGGCCGATACGACGGGAGCAGAAAGGCTTCCCGTCACATGCAGGATCTCGTGATCGAGATAATCGAACACGCGATCCTGAATCTCCTGTGTCAGTCGTCCGCCAAGCGATAGCCCACGCTGCACCTGCTCGATGACGGCCACTCGGTTGGTCTTGCGGATCGAGGCTTCCACCAGCGGCCAGTCGAGCCCGGTCGGGTCGAGGCTGCGCAGGTCGATGATCTCGGCATCGGCGCCGGTCTCCTCGACCACCTGTCTGGCGACGGCAACCATGCTGGCGCTGGTGAGCAGTGTGCAGGCGCTGCCCGGCCTGACTATCTTCGCCTTGCCGAGCCGCACGCAATAGTCGCGGTCGTCCGCAGGCACAGGGCCTTCGCTCGGGAACAGTTCGACATGCTCGATGACGACGACCGGATCGTCGCATTTCAACGCTGAATTCATCAGGCCGATATAGTCGAAGGGCGTCGTCGGCGCGACGATGCGCCAGCCGGGAAACAGGGCGAACAGGCCGGACGGATCACCCGAATGCTGCGAGCCGTAGCCGGTGTGCGGCGAGACGCGCACCCTGACCACGATGGGCACCGGAAAACCGCCGCCGAACATGTGACGCACCTTGCTGACCGCGTTGAACAGCTGGTCGGCGGCAACCAGGCAGAAGTCGCCAAACATGATCTCGACGATCGGCCGCAAGCCGCAAAGCGCCGCACCCAGCGCCACCCCGACAAAACCGTTCTCGGCGATCGGCATCGCCAGCACGCGCTCCGGCCAGCGTTCCAGCGCACCTTTTGTGGCGCCCGAAACGCCGCCGCGCAGCCGGTGCACGTCCTCGCCCATGATGATGATGCGCGGATCCTGCTCCATGGCGCGAGCGATGACCTCGGACGCGGCAACCATGAATTTGACCGGCTTGGTCTCGGCCGGCGGCACGTCCTCGATCTCGAGGAAGCGCTCGCTCTTCAGTTCGGAAAGATCGCCGCGGATCTGGTTGTCGACGTCGCTTGGGTCCGGCCACAGATGATCAGGAATGCGCAGCGCGTTGCCGCTCATTTCGGTCAGCGAATCGGCAGCGGTGTTGACCACCTCCATGACGCGCTGGTCGAGTGTGCCGAGGTCCGAATCGTTCAGGATGCCCATCGTCTTCAGGCGAGCCGCCATGGTGGCAAGCGGGTCGCGCGCTTTCCAGGCGTCCTCTTCGGCCCGCGTGCGGTAGCCGAATTCGCTGCCCGGGCGGGCGCCGCTCTGATGCAGGAAGCGGTAGCAGAGCGCCTCGACCAGCACCGGGCCGCCGTCTTCCTCGATCGTCCGGCGCGCCTCGCGCATGGCGTGATGGACCGCCACCACATCCATGCCGTCGCATTCGATGCCGCGAAAGCCGAGCATAGGTCCGCGCGAGGCCAGCCGCGTCTCGCGCGTCTGCTCATTGATGTGCGTCGAGACGGCATAGAGATTGTTTTCGGCGAAAAAGATCACCGGCAGCCGGTAGAGCGCGGCAATGTTCATTGCCTCGTAGGCCGGCCCTGCCATCATCGTACCGTCGCCGAAGAAGGCGACCGAGATGTTGCCGGTTCCGAGCAGCTTGTCGGCCAGCGCGTAGCCTGCCGCATGCGGCAGGTTGCCACCGATGATGGCGCTGGTGCCAGGAATCCCTGAGCTATCGTCGCGCATATGCATCGAGCCGCCACGGCCGCCGCAATAGCCTGACTTGAGGCCCATGATCTCGGCCATCAGGCCGCGCACCGAGCCCTGCATGTCCGGGTTGAAAGCGTCATGCAGCGGGTCGAATCCGCCGGGCGTCTGCGCGTTGACAAGCTTGGCCAGCACCTGGTGATGGGCGCGGTGGGTGCCGTTGATGCGGTCACCGGTGCCGAGCACGGACATGGCGCCGACCGCCGTCGCCTCCTGGCCGATGCTGGCATGCGCCGGACCATGCACCAGCCCCGCATTGGCGAGATCGAGCACTTTTTCCTCGAAACGGCGGATGAGCAGCATCTGGTGGTACCAGCGCACCAGGCCCGAAACCTCGGCGTCGTTCCAGTCCGAATCGTCAACCTCTAGCCGCAACCAGGGCGCCGATGGCTGGATCGATGTCTGCTGGACCATGTCAGCTATTTCCGTTCTGGTAGATGATATATCAAATATTGTCTCAGTCGATTAGGCCGTTCATTTTTCCTGGGGCACGATGCTGGCTAGAAGGTTTGCACACAAATGGAATTAAATTTCATTTTTGTGAAGAGGCAGAGACTAAGCCGGGACGGCGCGGTTCCGCAAGAGGAATTTTGAGACTGCTAGCAGGCCCCATGTCGGTTCTTCGCCCGACAGATTTTCTAACGCTATTCGATATTGGTATGATATAATCACACCGACATTATAGGAGAAATCATGGCTGCCACCGAAAAGCGCACCTTCAGCCTGCCAACAGAGCAGGCTGCTTTCATCGACCGTCTCGTTGAATCAGGAACCTATGCGACCAGCAGTGAAGTGATCCGCGCCGGGCTTCGTGCCCTGCAAGAGCGCGACGCGGCCGTAGAGCGTTGGCTGCGCGAGGAAGTCGTGCCGACCTATGACAGATGGAAGGCAGACCCTTCCCGAGTTATCCCAGCCAACCAGGCTTTTGACGACATCCGCGCTCACCACGCCGCCCGCTTTAAGAGGGATGTGTGAAGCGCCGGCATATTGTTCTGTTGCCGGAAGCCCTAGCGGACTTAAGATGGATATACGACACCATCGAGATCGCCGCCGGCAACGTCACGGCCATACGCTATATCGAGCGTATCGAAGCCTACTGCCAGGGTCTCGACTACGCCTCGGAGCGCGGAACACGCCGTGACGATCTGCGGCCGGGGCTTCGGGTTGTCGGTTTTGAGCGCCGTGTAACGGTGACCTTTACAGTGGAATCCGACCAAGTGGTGATTTTCCGTGTGTTCTGTGGCGGCGCCAATTGGGAGGATGAGCTCTAACCTGCAACGGGAAAAAGCGTAAACCGCCTAGCTGTCCGAACCCCGGCTGTCAGTCGACCAGATGCTGGAAGAACTGCAAAAACAATTCCCGCTCGGTGGTGATGTCGCGCTTCTCGTAGATACGCCGGCGGTGGTTCTTGACCGTGCCGACGGTGATGCCGAGGCGCTCGGCGATGTTCGCCGTCGGGTGGCCGGCGAGGATCAACTGGACCAGCTCCCGCTCGCGCAGCGACAGCTCCGGCCACAGGCTGGCCGGAATGGTCGGCTCCTGCCGGGGCGAGGCGCCGGGGCTGGTCGGTGCCGATGTGCGGGAGAATTCGGTTCCGCGCGCCTTGATGTCGAGCGCATGCAGCGCCTCGAACACCGGCAGCCGCTCGTCCAGCAGGGCGATCTCGCTGTCCTTGAAAGAAGCGGTCGAGCGATCGAGGAAGATGCCGAGGCACCAGTCACCGCCATCGGCCAGCATGATGCCGACCTCGTCGCAGATCTCCGACTGTGCCAGGAAGCCGGCAATGTACTGGCCGCGCTTGGCCTCGTCGTCGGCGAGCCGCTTCAGCGGCATGATGCCCAGCCTTCGCTCGCGCCGCCACGAGGCATAGAACGGGTCGAAGACGTAGTAGTTGTCGAGATAGCGCCGGACCATTTCATCCGAGAAGCGCCGGTGCTTGACGAATTCCGGCGTCTGCGTCGCCGAATAGCGCGTCACCGTGACGAGGTCGTGCTCGATGTCGGCGCCGATCAGGTCGATCAGGCAGTCGACATGCCTGTCGGTGCCGGTGGCGGCGATCGCTTTGGCGAGCGGCGCCCAGATATTGTCCATGCGCATGCCCTTTTCTCGGCGATGTCAGCCCAGCCGTCATTGTGTCTTTAGGCATATGGCGCGAAGCCGCCTGTCGAATCTAGCCTGGCGTCAACCTAGACCAGATCCCGAGGCGACCGTGACCCAACCCAATCTCACCGCCCCCATCGTCGGCAATCCAATTGTCATCGGCATCGACGCCGGCGGCACCATGACCGACACGATCCTTGTCGATCAGGACGGCCACTTCAAGATCGGCAAGTCGGCGACCACGCCGAAGAACGAAGCCGAGGGCTTCCTCGCGTCTGCTGAGGACGCGGCGGATGCCTGGGGCATCTCGCTGGAATCACTGTTTTCCGGCGTCAATGTCGTGCTCTATTCCGGCACCGGCATGCTCAACACGCTGTTGTCGCGCACCGGCCGCCGGCTCGGCCTGATCACCACCAAGGGCCTCGAGGACATGATCCTGATGGGCCGCGGACTGCAGGCCTGGGCCGACTATTCCTATGCCGACCGGCTGCATGCGGTCACCCATCATCATCCCGATCCGCTGGTGCCGCGCCGCCGCACGCATGGCGTCACCGAGCGCATCGACCAGTTCGGCGACATCGTGCTGCCGCTCTACGAACACGAGGTCTCCATCGCCGCCAAAAAACTGATCGCCGACAAGGTCGAAGCGATCTGCATCATGACCATCTTCTCGCACGTCAATCCCGTGCACGAGAAGCGCATCGCCGAGATTTGCCGCGAAGAGGTGGAGGAGGCCGGCGCTGACATCATCGTCTACACCAGCCACGAGGTTCGTCCGGTCATCCGTGAGCAGTCACGGCTGAACTCGGTGCTGATCGAGGCCTACGCGACTTCGCGTGGCCGCAAGCAACTTAGGGGTATCGAGGACGTCTCGAAGAAATACGGCTTCAAGTATGGCGTGCAGACGCTGCTCTCCTTCGGCGGCCTGACCTCGATCAACCATCCGCGCCTGCATGAAACCATGATCTCCGGCCCGATCGGCGGCATTCTGGGCGCTGCCTATGTCGGCAAGCTGATCGGCAACGACTCACTGATCTGCTCGGATATGGGCGGCACCTCTTTCGACATGGGCGTCATCACGCGCGGCCAGACCCGGATCGAGAACGAGCCGCTGATGGACCGTTTCAAGCTCAACGTGCCGACGTTGCATCTCGACACGATCGGCGCCGGCGCCGGCATGATCCTCAAGGTCGACCCGCTGACCAAGAAAGTTTCGCTCGGGCCTGAAAGTGCGGGCGCCGATCCGGGTCCGATCTGCTTCGCCAGGGGCGGCACCGAGCCGACCATCGCCGACTGCGACGCCATTCTCGGCCGCCTCAACCCACACTATTTCCTGGGCGGGAAGGTCGTGCTGCAGGTCGAAAAGGCCCGCCGCGCCTTCCAGGAGAAATGCTCCGACATCCTTGGCGTCGGGCTGGAGGAAGCCGCCGAAGGCATGATCGACATGCTGGAGTCCGATGCCAACAACGCGCTGCGCCGGGTCATTTCCGGGCAAGGCATCCACCCCTCGGAATTCACACTGCTGTCCTATGGCGGCTCCGGCCCGTTGCATCTGGCCGGCTGCTCCAGGGGCATCGGCTTCAAGGACATCATCACCTTCCAGTTTGCGGCCGCCTTCTCCGCCTTCGGCTGCACCACGGCCGATTTCATGCGGCGTCATTCCGTCTCCACCCAGCACGACATCCCGTCACGTGCCGACGAGGCTACGCTGGCCGCCTTCGGCGCCAAGGTCACCACTGTCTGGGACGACCTGACCAGGGCCGCGGTCGACGAGATGATCGCCGACGGCCATGCCAGGGAGAAGATCAGGACCGTGCCGTTCCTGATGATGCGCTACACCGGCCAGCTCGAGGACGTCGAGGTCATGGCGCCGCTTGCCAAGGTCGATTCGGCCGACGACATGCGTAGGGTTATCGACGAGTTCGAGGCGGTCTATGCCAAGGTCAACCATCGCGTGTCGCGCTATGGCGAGGCCGGCTTCACCATCACCGAACTCGGGCTGATCGCCACCGCCGACAAGGTCAAGCCGGTGCTGTTCAAGCGACCGCTCGGCAAGTCGGATCCGGCAGCCGCCCACAAGGGTGTGCGCGAGGCCTATATTGGCGGGCGCTGGCACAAGGCCAATCTCTACGAGATGGACCTTTTGCAGCCAGGCCACGAAGTCATCGGCCCGGCCATCATCGAACATCCCGCCACCACGCTCGTCGTTCATCCGCAGGACCGCATCCACGTCGATGAATGGACGCTGCTGCACTATACCCACGCTTGAGAGGGCGACCGCCATGTTGGACAAACCTGCCTCGGCCCTGCGCCTTCGCGAAAGACTGCTCGATTCCGAGCGGCTGATGGAGGAAACCGGCTGCTATGACGGCATCACGGAACTCACGCTGCGCAACCAGGATCCGCTGAAATTCGAGACGCTGCACACCAAGCTGCGCGCCTATTGCGTCTCGGCACGCGAAATGGCCCGCCGCATCTCGGCTTCCCCCGGCGTGCGAGAGGTCGGCGAAATGGTGGTCGCCATCTACACGCCCGAGGGCGACGCCATTGCGCTCTCCAACGGCATCATGGTGCATGTCCATACGATGAGCCGCTTCATCAAATGGATGATCAAAAACGGCTACGAGGACAACCCTCGCATCCGCGAAGGCGACATCTTCGCCAACAACGATGCCTTCATAGGCACCGTGCAGGTGCCCGACGTCATGGACGTCGTGCCGATCTTCCATGAAGGCACGCTGGTCGGCTGGGCCGGCGCTGTCTGCCACGAGCTGGAAGCCGGCGGCATCACGCCGGGCGGCGACGTGTGTCTGGCGCAGGAGCGCTTCACCGAGGGTCTGTTCGTCTGCGCCGAGAAGATCGGCGAGAATGACGAGATCCGCCGCGACTACGTCATCCGCTGCGAACGTAATCTGCGCATGCCGATCTACTGGGTGCTGGACGAAAAGGCCAAGGTCGCCTCCTGCATCGACATGCGCGAAAGCGTCAAGCAGCTGATCTCGGAGATCGGCCTAGACTACTGGATGAAGGTCTCGAAGGAGTTCATCGAGGAAGGCCGCCGCGCCCAGCTCGCCCGCACCCGCCAGCTTACCGTGCCCGGCATCTATCGCGGCCACACTTTTTACGGCCATGTCACGGCGGGAAAGCCCGGCTTCCAGCTGCTCGGCGATCCCGACTGGCTCTATAATATCCCGATCGAGATGGAGATCACCACCGACGGCAAGATCACCATGGACTTCGAGGGCACGCAGCCCTGGGGCTACCATTCGATGAACTGCACGCCGGCCGGCATGGATGGCGGCATGTTCGTGACGCTGACCCAGCACATGAATTTCGAAGGGCTGGTCAATGACGGCGCCTGGATGGCAACCGAACTGAAACTGCCGCACGGCACCTGGACCAACCCCGACAACGAGATGGTGGCGACCGCCACCTCGTGGGCGCTGCTGCTGCCAGCCTATGGCGTCTTCCAGCGCCTGCTGTCGCGCGGCTTCATCGCCCGCGGCTTCGTCGAGGAGGCCTTTGTCGGCCAGGTCAACAGTCCTATGATCGAAATGGGTGGCGAGAGCCAGTACGGCACGCCGTTCGGCATGGCCCATTTTGAATGCGCCGCCGCCGGCTCCGGCGCGCTCGCCATCAAGGATGGTCTCGACACCGCCTATGTCGGCTGGAACCCGGAATCCGACATGGGCAACATCGAGGTCTGGGAACAGTCGATGCCGATGGTCTATATCGGCCGCTCGATCGTGCCGAATTCCGGCGGTGCCGGCAAATATCGCGGCGGCTGTTCCTTCGTCTCGACCTGGCTGATCAACAAGACCTCGCATCTGCGGCTCCACACCTCCGAGCACTCCTCGCGTGTGTTCGACAACGCCGGCATGTGCGGCGGCTATCCGGCGCCGACCTGCCAGAAGCATCGCGCGGTGCGCAACTCAGACATTCACGAACTCGCCGCAAAAGGCGAACCGCTGGCGCATGCGCCCGGCATCGATCCGCATGTCTCCGACTACGAGCGGAACATCGGTGGCGACCATGTCGTGGTCGAGGGCCCCTACATCACCTCGCCGCACAAGTCCGGCGACATCTTCAGCCATTCTTACAATGGCGGCGGCGGTTACGGCGACGTTCTGGAGCGCGATCCGATCAAGACGGCCTGGGATGTCGAGAACGGCTTTCTCACCCGGCAAGCGGCGGACCAGGTGTTCGGCATCGTGCTGAAGGACGATGAGGACGGTTATCCCATCGCCGATATCGACGCCACGGTCGAGCGCCGCGCCGCCATGCGCAAGCAGCGTCTGGCGAAAGCAGTACCGGTGGCGGATTGGATCGCCAAGGAGCGCGGCCGCGTCAAAAAGGCCGATTTCGCCCCCGAGGTGAAGAAAATGTACGCCAGCGCGATCAAGCTGTCGCCGCGCTTCACCAGCGAATTCAGCGAGTTCTGGAACGTCGATGCCAGATCGATCTTCATGCCGGGAGCAAAACCATGACCTCGTACAGCAAGGAAGTCCTGGGCGATCTGGCCGCAGGCAAGCTGCCCTGGCCACAGACAAGGCGGATCATGAGTGCCTACAAGGACGATGACCGTTTCTTCAAGATGGTTGCCGTCTATCAGGATCGCGTTGCCTGGAAGGACCCGATCCTGCTGCCGGTCTCGGACCATCTGTTCATCTGCCAGAGCGGCGATGAGCGCATAACCCGCTGCGAATGCGGCCACTCCTTCGGCGACTATCGCAAGAACTGGAAGCTCAAGGCTGCGATCAACGTGCGCAACACCGAGGAGGCGCTGCGCGAAATCTATCCCAACAGTGATCTCCCCGATCCCGAATGGATGGAAATCCGCGAGTTCATCTGTCCTGAGTGCGGCACGCTGCACGAGGTGGAAGCGGCGGCACCTGGTTATCCCATAGTCCACGATTTCGAGCCCGACCTCGAAGGCTTCTATCGCGAATGGCTGGGCAAACCGCTTGCGCCGGTGTGATTGCCAAATCCGGTCAGGCCTGATTGCCTGTCCGGAACGCAGCGGAGACCGTGCGCCATGAAGAACCTTTCCGGCCGCAGTGCCATCGTCACCGGCGGTTTCTCGGGCATGGGCTTTGCCATTGCCACGGCTTTGGCTGAAGCCGGCGCCAATGTCGCCGTCGGCTCCTACATCGCGCCGTCCGGCGCCGACAGGTCCGACGCCGCTTACTATCCCGGCGCGGACGAAATCGAGCGCGTGCATGCGGCCCTTGCCGCCCACGGAACGAGGGTTCACGCCGCTCATCTCGACGTGCGCGACAGCGACGTCACCAATCGGTTCGCGGCTGACGCCGAGGCGGCAATCGGCCCCGCCGACATCCTGGTCAATGCCGCTGGGACGACCGCGGAGCAGCCGGTCTGCGGTCATCCCGATGCGTTATGGGACAAGATCGTCGATACCAACCTGACGGGCGCCTTCCGCGTCACGCGTGCGGTACTGCCGGGCATGATCGAACGCGGCTGGGGCCGCATCGTCAACATCGGCTCAACCGCCGCCTCGGTCGGCTGGAAGGACAACCCAGCCTACTGCGCGTCCAAGGCCGGCCTTCTCGGCCTCACACGCTGCGTGGCGCTGGAAGGGGCAGCGCATGGCGTCACCTGTGTCATGATCAGCCCGACCTGGGTCGAGACCGAACTGATGCGTCGCAATGTGGCGCAGGTCGTCGAGCGCGAAGGCAAGGGGCGCACCACTGAGGAAGCGATGGCCGAGATCGCCAAAGGCAACCCGCAGCAGCGCATGCTGCAGCCGCAGGAGATTGCGGCTCTGGCGGTATTCCTGTGCTCGGATCTCGCCAAGGGCATCACCATGGAGAACATCCAGATCACCGGCGGAGCGCTTTGGTAGCGTCTCGGACGCGCAACCAGCTGATCTCTCCGCAGATGCCTCGCTGTAAGACAAGGTGACCGGATTTGCCATTGAGCGCCGGGCGCAATAGGTTATATTGCACTGCACAATGGAGACGCCGTTTATTGCACGCCCATATTTGCGAAGATTCCGGCCGGCTCATGGCTTGCCGGCCCTGGGTCGTGTCGGCGAGACTCTGAGATGAAGATTCCAAAGTCCCTGCTGATCGATCCCGAGAAGAATTCGGTCTATGGCGCCTTTGCCGTAGTCGTCTCGATCTGGGCGTTTTCCTATTCGGTCATTTTCGGCCAGGTGCTGATCCTGGCCTACTATGCGGTCTGGCTTCCGCTCATCCTGGTCGACTACCGGCGGTTTTTGCGACATCTGTCCAGCGCCTGGCTGCCGCTGCTGTTTGCGGCCTATGTCTGCTTCTCGGTTTTCTGGTCGCAGGCTCCCGGCGTCACCGCAAGGACGTCGGTCCAGTATTTTTCCCATATTGCCTGCGCCTACATAGCTGCGCGCACCGTCAGCGTGCGCACGTTGACCATAGGGGCGCTGGTCGGGATATTCGTCGTCCTTCTCTATTCTGTGAAGGTCGGGAATTATTCCGAGGATGTCCTCGACGGCACCGTGAACTTCGTCGGCGCCTTCGCCTCCAAGAATCAGATCGGCTTTGTCGGCTCGCTTGGCATCTATTTCTGCGTTGTCTTCCTTGCGTTCTACAGACGCGGCCGGCTGAGCTTCATACTGGCGGTGCCCGTCGTGCTGCTGTCGGCCTATGTACTGGTCGCCTCGCATTCCGCCACCTCGATGGCCTCGATACCCGCGGTTCTGGCGCTGGTGGCGCTTCTTGCGATGAGCAAACTTCTGTCACGCCGCTATCGCCGGGTCATCTTCCTGATCGGCGCCGGCCTGCTGGTCGTGACGGCCTTCGTCGCCTTGAATCTCGGGCTGATGGACTTCGTCCTCGGCCTCTTCGGCAAGGATTCGACGCTCACCGGGCGAACCTATCTTTGGGAACAAGGCTGGAACACGGTGCAGAAATCGCCGATTCTCGGCGTCGGCTATGCCGCCTATTGGGTGCAGGGCTTCGCTGAAGCCGAGCGGCTGTGGAACGAATTCTACATCACCACCCGCACCGGCTTTCACTTCCACAACACCTACATCGAGGCCCTCGTCGAACTCGGCTTCGTCGGAGCGACGCTGGTGTCGCTGATCATGCTGCGCACGCTCTACGGCCACGTCTCGGCGGTGATCTTCAAGGCATGGCAGGCGGACTCGGTGATCCTTTTCGGCGTGATGGTGCTGCTGCTGATCCGCTCCTTCGTCGAGGTCGAGATTCTCAACCCCTACATCATGGGTTCTTTCCTGATGTATTTCAGCTTCTTCAAGCTGGCGCGGCTGCCCGTTACCCGCAGGCGGCGGTCGCCGCGTCCCGAGCCGGCTGACGCGGCCGGGGGCGAGGCTGACTGGCCTCGGCATGCCCGCCGTCCGGCGGTCGCCGATCAGGCGTGAGCTATCGTCTCGGGACCTGAAGTCGCGTCAATACAAATTCCCCTGATCGAAGGCTCAAGCAGGCCGGGCGCGAGGCGGGAAATCCATGCCTCCGCGAAATAGACTGAAACGCTGGATTGTCAGACTCGCGTGCTCCGAGCGACCAGGACGTCCGGCGCGCAGCTGTTACTGTCCAAAAGCCGTGCTCCAGAAGCGCCAGGGCGTCCGGCCGGCACTTCCAGTTACGGCGCCGCGAAAACCAATCTCAGAACGTGCAAATGCGAATATCCGCGGACCATCCGCTCACAGAAGGCGACGAGCGTATGAAGCGGTTCTGCATTTCTGTAAAATGATGAACCGCTCAGCGCTTAGCAAGTCTACTGGCTGGCCAGCGGCGCCAGCTTGACCTTGATCACATCGCCAGGCAGCACCGGGGTTTCTTCCTTGGCGGCTATCTCGGTGGTCTTGCCATCGAGATTGCGCACCAGTGAATAGAGCAGGGTAGGTTGCTGATCGTTTGTTATAGCGGCCGCCATCGCGGGATCGCTGGCCTGGGCTATCAGGCCTTTCTGCATGTTCACCTTCAACGCGGCCTCGTTCAGGTCGGCTTCGGTCTGCTGCCGGTCAGTGGCGAGACTTGAACTCAAGGTGTTCTGGGCATCGATAGCATCCTGCTTCGCCTTGCTGATCGCCTGCTTGGCGGTGAGGATGGCGGTTTCGTAGTCCAGGATCTTGCCCTGCAGGTCGGCCACGGACTGGCGCGAATCCAGCAGACGGGCATTGGCGATCAGGCCCTTTTGCGCCAGCGGACCGATGCTGGCGAGTTGCTGCTGCGCCAGGTCGACCTGCTGCTGCTGATTGACGATCTTCTTCTGCAGCGATTCGATCTCGGACTCCAAGACACCTTTCAGATCGTCGAGCGCCTCGAGTTTCAGCTTCAGCGCCTTTTGGTCGGCCGTCAGGATCGTCATCTCGTCCGCGACGATGGCTGGCAGCCTTGGATCGCCCTCGACTTCCTTAGGCACGTCGAAACTCGCCTTGCCGGCCATGTCCGCATCGATGCGGGCGCGCCTGACGATCAGTCGAATGCGCTGGTCGTCGGAGATGTCGAACATGCCCTTGGCGGTGACAAGGTCCTTGCCGAGCTGGGGGCCGTAATCGGCGTTGCGCCTGATGCCGCCCGCGACGCTGATCGCCTTCAACACCGTCAGGTCTGGGACATAAGGAAATTGACCTGGGTTCTGGACTTCGCCCGAAATGTAGAATGGCCTGAACTGCGCCATCTCGACCGAGGCTTCCGGTCGGTCTGACAAAGCGAGCTTTTTCTGCAAAGCCTCGCCAATCGCCGCCGCGATTTCGGACGTGGTCTTGCCGGATGCCGGCAACTCGCCGGCGAACGGCACCGACAGCGTACCGGATGGACCGACCGTGTACTCGCCATTCACCGCCGACCAGTCACGAAATGTGCCTTCGACGGTCTGCCATTCGGCGACGCGGATGGTGAGCTTGTCTTGCGAGCCGAGGCGATAGTCGCCGGCGGCGGCGATATGCGGGACGACGAGCGCCATGGCAAGGCATGTGGCCAGCAAACGCGCCCGCCGCAGCCGGCCGGAATCCGGGCCGCTGCGAAAGGCTTCGAACAAATCTGTTTTCAACTCAACGTTCCGATCCGCTATAGCCCCATCGCCCGATGAGCTTGCGTCGAATGGCCGATGCCAATGTTTGGCACTGGCCACCGGCCGGTCAGTAAGAACCGCGCGACATCCAGACGGCCGGGACGGTCTTGATGATGATGCGAACGTCCTCGAACAGCGACCAGTTCTCGACATAGTGGCGATCGAAGGCGACGCGGCTGTCATAGGACACATCGTTGCGGCCGCTGACTTGCCACAGGCCAGTCAGGCCCGGGCGGGATTTCAGATAATAAACGGCGGACGTGCCATAGATCTCCAGCTCGTCGCGCACGACCGGACGAGGGCCGACAAGGCTCATGTCGCCCTGCAGGATGTTGATGATCTGCGGCAGCTCGTCTAGGCTGAGTTTCCTCAGCACTGCTCCGACACGGGTAACGCGCGGATCGTTCTTCAGCTTGCGGGTGGCGATCCATTCCGCGTTGGCGTCCGGGTTGGTGGCGAGATAGGTTGCCAATACCCTGTCGCCGTCCGGAACCATGGTGCGGAACTTCAGGCAAGGAAAAATCCGCCCGCCGCGTCCAATTCGCCTGTGACCGTAGAAAATCGAGCCGCCGTCGGAAAACTTGACCAGCAGCGCTATCATGACAAACAGCGGGCTGAGTGCGATCAATCCAATCAGTGAACCGGCGATATCGAAGCTGCGTTTGAGCAAGCCGCCGATCGGTGGCGGAAAATCGATGTCAGCCTGCGAAAAGCTCGCCGTGGCCGACTTGGCAACGTCCCTCATGCCGTAAACTCCATGCGTTGAACGAATGGTTCAGCGCACGATACCAAAAAAATGTTGCAGCGCAACACACAATTTACCACCCCATTGAAATAGTCACGTCATGAATTGACTAAATAATAAGCTTGTCATGCACAAATTTCGGCGTATTTAGCACATTTGTGACAATAAATGGGCACGGCCGAAAAAATAGGGGCCTTTGTGGGGCCGTTTTTAGGCAGACCTACCTATCTGTCAAGGCAAGCTGCAAACTAGTGCTTTATCCTGCCCTAATGCATGGTGAAAACCGTATAAAATACTACTTAATATTGTCTATCTTACTGAAAATGCCGAGGAGAGCAGATCGGCTTAGCTCCCGTCGCGTGCATTGCAGCATGGCAGAGTCGATCGCAAAAGCTCGATCAAAAATATCCGAAGTTGCCCTTGCCGCCTATTGCTCGCCTTAATAGAATTGCAAATTATACCTGTCACGGTGACGACAGGTGGAAAAGGCCGGAAGCAACCGGTCGAGAGTGGGCGACCTTAACAAGCCCACATGACAAGGAACGGCGCTCGGGTGGGGCAATCGTGATAAATACCCGAGCCGGTTTATGGGCTGTTGGGCATGGCACTTCCAAAATTCATCCTCGGGATGATTTTCGCTCTGGCGATCGTCGTCGGCTGGTCCTGGCTGGGCGGTGCGTCGATAGGCACGATATTGGTGCGCGTCATCATCTGCGCCGTGATCATTCAGGCCGGCTATTTCGTGCTCATCTACACCATGATCGCCAGGAGCGCTCCGACGCCTGCCGACATAGCCCGTGACGCCGAGCGCAAACTGAACGCACCAGAGGTCGCCGAAAGCGAGAAGCTGGGCGGTGCCAGGCGCGGCCTGCATTGATGCAGATTGCTCAAACCTGCCCCCGGTTTGGAGGCATGCTTCGAAACAAGAGACCAGGCGCCGCGTGAATCCGTTTCGGCGCGTCTTGGTCGCCGGCTCACGCGACATCGGCGGGTTCGCTCTCTGACTGTTCCCCCGACAGCATCCTCGACAACCGGCTGCCGGTTTTTTCCTTCAGCCGCTGATATTGGCCGACCTCGACGATACGGCCGTTTTCCATCGCCACCACCCAGTCGGCGAAGGCGATCATCGACGGCCGGTGCGCGATGGTCAGGATCGTCATCGTGCCGCGCAATTCGTCGATCGACCTGACGATCAGCGACTGGTTCTGCCAGTCGAGCGCGCTGGTCGCCTCGTCCAGGATGAGCAGCGACGGCTTGCGCAGCAGCGCGCGTGCGAGCGCGATGCGCTGGCGTTCGCCGCCCGAAAGCCGCACGCCGCGATCGCCGACCACCGTCTCGAGCCTGAGGTCGAGCCGTTCGACAAACTCGCCGGCGTGCGCCTGATGCAGCGCGGCCCACAGGTCGCCATCGCTGGCCCGTGGCGCGGCAAGGCGCAGGTTCGCCGCGATCGTGTCGTGCAGGAGGAACACGTCCTGCGGCACATAGGCCACCTGGTCGCGCCAGCGACGGCGATTGCTGGCATCGATCTCGACGCCGTCGACAAGCATCATGCCGGTGGTAGGCTCCAGCAGGCCAAGCAGCATATCGGCGATCGTGCTCTTGCCCGATCCGGACGGGCCGATCAGGGCGGTGACCTTGCCGGCCGGCAGGCCGAAGGTGATGCCGCTCACCACCATCTTGGCGCCAGCATCTCCGTAGGCGAAGGAGACACCGCGAATATTCAATCCCGTATTGAGGGAGAGTGTCCCGGCGTCGGCGAACTCGGTATGGCCTGGTTCGCGTTCGGCGTCGAAACGTGCCTGCAGGCTGCGCATTGCCGTAAAGGCGGGCAGGTTGATCAGCACTTGCTGGGCTTGCGTCTGCATGTCCATGAAGCGCGGCGCGATGCGCATGAAGACCAGGAGCAGGACGACGATCTCGGCCAGCGACAGGTTGAAGCGGACCAAAGCCACATAGATGAACAGGCTCAGGCCCACCACGCTCGCCACCTGGAATACCGCGGTGCCGATGGTGCTGTTGCGCACATAGTCGATGTTGTCGGCCTTCATCCTTTCAAGCGTCGACCGCAGCTGCGCGAAATAGCTGTCCTCGACATTCAGGCTCTTGGCCACCTTGATGCCGCCGAGAAATTCCGAGACCGTCCGGTACTGATCCTGGCGATTGGCGGTCAGCACACGGCCGAAGGCAGTGGCCCGTGCCCGGAAGGGCCGCAGCGCCACGAACATCAGCATGCCGATGACGACGGCAAACAGCGTCATGACCGGCGAGATGAACATGGAAACCAGGAGATAGCCAGCCAGAAGAACGGCGATCTGCACCAGCATCAGCAGTGAGAACGCCGCGCCCTGGACGCGGTCGATGTCGCCGGTCAGGGCATGATCGAGATCGGAACTGCGCATGTGGGTAAAAACGCCCCAGCGCGCCTTGCCGATGCTTTCGAACAGGTTCATGCGAACGCGGTTGACGAAATCGAACAGCAATTTGGCCATGTAGACCGACTTGAAGCGATTGAACGCCGCCTGCGCTGCAACAAGCCCGACCAGCGCGCAAAGCACGGTCGTCAGCTGCAGCGTGCCGTCAGGCACCAGCCAGCGCACGAAATCATTGTTGGGCAGCCGAACAGCGAAATCCTGGTCGGCGCGTCCGACCAGATGCAGCAGCGGGATGAGCAGCAGGATGGAGATGCCCTCGGTCAGGCTGCCGAGGATGAGGAAGAACAGCGCCGTCCATGTTCGCCGGCCGCCGATCCGGGCAATGGCGGCGCCGAATGCGGCAATTTCTCGAAACAGCGACAGGCGAAGGATTGGCTTCGACATGGTTGTGCTCACGGCCGCCGGCTGCCAGCCGACAGATCCTTTTCGATCAGCTCCACGGCTTCGCCGATCCTGTCCAGGCCCGTCGGGACTTCCAGCCGGTACACGCCGATATGGTTAGCAATCCATGAACATTGCTGAAGATGCGCCGCCGCGAAGTCGTCGGGCAGCGCCGCACGGCCGAAGCGCGTCACATAGGAGAATTTGATGATGGCCGGCAGGGCGGCAATGGCGGGCAAGGGCGTGATGTCAGCCCTTTCGCCGCGCTCGAGGACATAGATCCTGGTCGCCGGCACCTTGTCGCCTGAAAAGTCACCGTTCAGGCGATGCTGCATTTTGTCGATCGCCGGATGCACTTGCGGCCGCACTTCCGCTTCCCCGAGCGAGATCGCCGCAGCGGCGTCGGCCGCCAGCTTGATCTGCGGAAAGCCCGGAACGGTCATTGGCTCACTCGGATTGGCAAGGTCCAGCGCCACCACGTCATCGGTAAGCAGTCGATGCCCGGCCCGGATCATCGCGCTTGCCGTCGTCGACTTGCCGGCTCCCTTGTCACCCATGAAGATGGCGCTCGTGCCGGCGGCGGCGATGGCACTGGCATGCAGGACAAGCAGGCCGCGCCGGTGCAAGAGCAGCGCCATGACCGGACCGAGCAGCGGAAACGCGAGCAGCGCATCGTCGACGCCGGGCGCCGGTTCTATGTCGATACGGCTGAAATCGGTGATCAGGAACGCGCCCACGGCATGCCAAGCCAGATATTGCCGGTCCGGCTCGAAGCGAAAGTCGGCCGCGGCTTCGAGCGCCGGCTTTGGCAGGTCGATCGCGCCGACAGCGATCACGAGATCCGCCGCCCCCGGCGGCGCCGGCTGCAGTTCGGGCAACA
This sequence comes from Mesorhizobium sp. M0243, assembly GCF_040321775.1. NCBI lineage: Bacteria > Pseudomonadati > Pseudomonadota > Alphaproteobacteria > Hyphomicrobiales > Phyllobacteriaceae > Mesorhizobium > Mesorhizobium sp. M0243. Next base: position 76,611 of record NZ_JAMYSF010000018.1, read on the forward strand.
TCACCTCCGACGCGATGGTCAGACCATAGGCGCGGTAGAAGCGGCGTTTTCGCATGGCCCGGCCATGTGAACAGGCATCATCATTGTATAGAGCGAGCGGCTCGTTGCGCGGCATCACGTGGGGCTCCCGCCGTGCTGGAGTTGCCGCAGCCAGAGCGACAGCGAGGCCGAGCGCCAGACATACTGGACATCCAGGGGGGCTGCCTGATCGGGCTGGCGCAGCAGTCGCGCATAGGCAGCACTCACTTGCGGCAGATTGACATAAGGCGCGATGCGGTTCGCATCCGAGACCAGCAGCTGTTCCAGGAGGTCGCGATGGTTGCGCAGCATGCCGTTGACGAGATTGGCGGTGAAGTCGATCTTGTCGCGCCGCCACTGCACCGCCTCCGGCAATACGCCTTGCATGGCGCGACGCAGCACATAGCGACCAAAGCCGTGGCTCAGCTTCTCCTCGCCCGGCAACGCCAGGCAGAACTCGACCAGCGGCTTATCCCAGAATGGGTATCGCGGCTCGACGCCGAAATTGGCGGCGGCCTTGTCGAGAACCTCGAAAGCATGCGGGACATAGCCGTTCGACAGGATCCAGCGATGGCTCAAGGCGTCGCTGGCCTGAACGCCGGGCGGCATATAGCCGGCCCGGTGAAACCGGTCGACAAGCTCGGTGCGCTTGGCAAGGTCCGGATTGATCAGGTCGCGCCAGCTTCGTGCGCGCTGCACGTGCGCGGGCTTGCGGATCCTGTTCAGGGCACGGTTGGCCAGATGCCTCAGCTTGGCGATGCGCCAGGCCGGCCCGTAGAGGGTCAGGAACTGGAGATAAAGGCCAAGCGTGCTGTCGCCATAGGTATTGGAGGCGCTGCGGACCTCGCGCCACAGATCCATCCATCGGCCGCCATTCGCAAGCTCGTGCAGGTGACCATGGCCTTGGGAAACGACCTCGTCGCCGCCATGGCCGTCCAGCAGCACCTTGATGCCCTTGGCGCCGGCAGTCCGGTAGATACCGCGGGTGAGCGTCAGGCCCGGCGCCAGGAACGTTCCTTCCTGTTCTTCCAGCACGCGTTCGAATTCGGCGAATGGGGCATAGTTGCCGACCGGGATCAGCGTCGCGTCGACCTTCTGCTGGTCGAGAACGGCATCGATGAAGGGCCGCTCGTCCATCGGCGAGCCCCTCTCGAAAATCAGCGAGAAGGTCGGCAGCTTCGGCCTGCGCGCAGCGGCATTCTGCAGGCCGGCGACACAGGCGATAGATGAGGAATCGAGGCCGCCGCTCAGCATTGCGCCGACTGCCGAGGTCCCTCGCATGCGGTTGCGCACCGATTGCGAGAACAGATGGGCGAATTCCTCCGATGCATCCGACCGCAAGGGCCGCGCCGACGGCTCGATCTGCCAGTATCGGCGCAGCACCACCTGTTGCGCGGTGACGGTTACGCTGTGGCGGGCCGGCAGGCTGAATATATCGCTGTAGGGGGTCGACTGCGGGTCGTCGGGAAGCCCGGCCAGGAAGCCGGAGATCTGGCGCTCGCTGACACGTGCGCGGATACCTTCGACCTCCAGGATCGGCCCGATCTCGGACGCAAAGGCAAAACGCTGGTCCGCCGCGTGGTAGTAGAACGGCTTGACGCCAAAATGATCGCGCGCGCAAAACAGCGATTGCCGCTCGTCATCCCAGATGGCGAACGCGAAATCGCCTTGCAGATGCTCCGGACAAGCTTCGCCCCAGCGTAGATAGGCCCGCATCAGCACGATCGCGTCGGCCACCGACTGGTCGCGGATACCGAGCCTGGCCAGCAACTCGTCACGGTTGTCCAGCCGGCAATCGGCGGTGATGGCGAGCCGGCCGCCAGCCATCGTCAAAGGGCCTGGACCGACCTCATCCGATGTGTTGAGCCAGGCGTGGCCAAGGGCGATGCTGGTGTCCAGCCACCATGAACCGCCGTCGGGACCGCGATGGCGCATGCGCGCCAGCATTTGCTGAATGTCTGCCGCCGCGACCGCTGGTGCGTGTGCTCCGCGCAGCAGGATTCCGGCGACGCCGCTCATCGGCTGCCGTGGTCGACGAGATGGGCGAAGCCGTCGATCGATCCGCCAAGCACGATATGGTTGTCGCTGACCAGCCAGGCATGTGCTTTCAACTGCTCGCCCGTACCACGTTCGATGCCGATGCGTATCGTCGATTCATTGCCTTGGCGGGCGAGAATATACTGGCCGGAGAGCGCTTGGGTCAGGCACGTAGCGTAAGGGACGAAACGGGCCGCGGCGGCAACACCCCAGGCGACACGCCGCAGTTCGCCCATCGAGGCGCACTGCCGCGCGTCGAGCCGCGTCACCAGGCTGCGTACACGATTGTAGGACAGCAGGGTCAGCCCCAGCCGAACTGTCGCCACCACCAGCAGGCAATGGCCAAGGAAGATCATTTCCGAGCCGCTCAGGGAGAAAATCCTGACCAGCCCGTGCCGGCTTCCGCCGCGCTTCGACTGCTTGAGGCCTGTTTCCCTCGCGGGTTCCTGCCGTAAAGCCGTTGCCCGCGAAACCAGGGCCCGCGAAACCAGGGCCCGCGAAACCAGGGCCCGCGAAACTATGGCCTGCCAAACCAGCGCCTTGTGCTGGGTCGGCTTAGACAAGTGCCTCATGATGCCGTCTCGCAAGCCCATTTTCGGCCAGGCCCTTCAGCAATGCGTCGACATCGGCCTGGCAGCGCACCGGGTCGACATTATAGCGCGCAAGAACGGCGCTGCGGATGTCCCCGAGCGACCGGGGCTCCTGGATCAAATCCCAGATGAAGGCGCCGACGCCATTCAGGCTGTAGTAGACATTGGATTTGAGATTGAGCAGAGCCAAGCCATCGCCGAACTCGCAAGCCACGGCATCCTTGGTCGCACTCACGCTATCGTGGTCGGCCAGATCATGGTCGGATTGCTTCCAGTTCATCCCCGCACCTCACTGACAAAACGCTTCGACATCTCCGGTTGGCGCAGGAGAAGTCGGGAGGCTGGCCCCCCGACCCTCTTACGTCTGCTTTTGAATCCAGAGTCCCGAAATGTCACTCTGGAAACGGCTATAAGTCTCAGGAGAACGTCAGGTCGCCGATCGGCGTGTGCGCGGGGAACGATGCGTCGATCGCCGTGTTGCCGCCGCCACCCTGGGTGATGGTCTCAATCGAACCATGAACCGTCAGGCTTGGTGTCTCGTATTCATGCTTTTCAACATTCTGTTCCATTTTACTCTCCGATTTAGGACTGGAAACGGCCTGTCGAGTGCCGTCAGCACTTTTATGCTGCAATGCAATAGCTGCACGGCAGCATTTATGAGTCAAGACTGTTTTACCTTCCGTTAATCAATTACGTTGCTGGCGTCAGGACATGAGCGGCCATGCCTAAAACTTGTCACTTTTTAGCCGATTCCTTGGGCACGATGGCAGCGCCCGCGCTGATTCTTTAAGCATGTGATTTTGCTTGCATAAGTCGTTTGCTTTGTGCCTATTTTTAGGCGTCGCTAATGGAAAGAATTTTCTGTTTGGAAAATTCGGCCGGGGATCGGCAAAAGACCTGACAAGGACATTTCAGCCGCGGTTCTCACTTCTTTCCGACGCGATCTCGATAGGTGCTCGGTTGCAAAAATTCGCACTGCAAAAGGAAAGGCTTTACGGCACCGAGGTTTTTGGTGATGTTTGCTTCGCACATGCAGCATAAGTGTTCGCGCAAACCGCTTTCTTTGGAGATTGTGCGCTAAATGGCATTGCCTGACGGCTCATACGAACGATTGCGCGCCGCCGGCTGTGCCGACGAGGTGGCCTACGTGCAGGCCTGCCTGCGATTCTATTTTGCCGGGCCGCACGCCGGCGCGGGCGACATTTCGATGCGTGATCTGGACGGTGCCAAAATTGCCGACATCGCCAGGCTGAACAAGGTCGCCACCTTTGTCCTCAAGGCCCTTTCGCGCGCACCCGCGCTTGAGAGGCCGCCTGAGCTTTTCCGATGGCTCGACACCTACCGCAGGAGAACGGTTTCGATGAACGCGTCCTGCATCATGGATTCCATGGCGGTCCATGATGTGCTGCGCGCCAGCGAGATCGATTTTGTTTTTCTGAAGGGTCCGTTCCAGCAGCAGCTTCTCTACGACGACCACTTCATGAAGCCGTCCGGCGATGTCGACATTCTGGTTTCGCCGCTCGGATTTGTCAGGGCGCGTGATGCCCTTCGCAAGATCGGTTATGAGGTATCAGGCAAGTCGAACTCCGTCTGGTGGGTCCGCTTCCTCGGCGAACAGCACATGACCCGGGACGACGGGCCGAGGTCGTCCACGGTAGATCTCCACTACCGCCTCCAGCAGCCCGGCTCGCCAAGCCCGCGCGACGCGGACGGGTTCCTGCGGCGCAAACGACAGGTCGAAATCGCCGGTGCGACGGTGCCGTTCACCTCGGTTGCCGATACTTTGCTTTTGTCCTGCATCAGCGTTGCCAAGGCACTTTTCAACCGGGAACCTTGCGCGGGCTACGTCTGTGATATCAGCGCCAGCGCCGGCCGACTCGACGAGGCGGATCAGCAGCGTTTGCTCGATGCCGCAACCGTGCAAGGTTTGGACGACACGCTGCTGCTTGGCCTGCGCGCCGCCGATGTGCTACTCGGCGGTGCTGGCACGCTGCTGTCGCAGCGCGCGACCAGGATCCTGTCGCGCATCGGCAATGAGGATCTGCTCAGCATGGTCATCGCGCCGTGGCTGCCGTCGCTGCGGTGGCCACAGCGGCGAACGGTGCTGTGGGAACTGTGCGGCCGCGCGCCGGTCCGCTATCTGGCCGAAGCCGGCTGGGCGGCGTCCGCCGATATCAGCCGCCGTATCTTCGAGCGGCCGGGGAGTCGCTGAATGAAGGCAAATCGGGTGCTGATGGCAATTCTGTAGGGCATCGAAGGAGTACGGGGCGAGGGCAAATCGATATTACCTGTACGAGAGGCAAATCCATGTCGATGACGAAATCCGAGGTCTGCGTGATCATCGCGGCAAAAAACGCCGCAGCGACAATCGCCGTCGCCATCGCATCCGCGTTGCGCGAACCGGAAGTGGCGGAGGTCGTCGTTGTCGATGATGCCTCCACCGACCACACCGCCGATGTCGCACGATCCGCCGATGATGGCAGCGGGCGGCTCTCCGTGATGCGCCTCGATGTCAATCGCGGCCCCTCCTTTGCCCGCAACGCAGCCATCGCCGGCTCGAAATCGCCGTTCATCAGCATTCTTGATGCCGACGATTTCTTCCTCGAAGGCCGGTTTCGCAACCTGTTTGCCGGCGCCGATTGGGATTTCGCAGCCGACAACATCATGCTGATCAGGGATGATGCGACGGGCGACGCGACGAAAATCGTCGCGCCGCAATTTGCCGCCGATCCGGAATTCCTCGATTTCGAGCGCTTCGTCGAAGGCAACATCTCCAGGCGCCGCGTGCAGAGGGGCGAACTGGGCTTTTTGAAGCCGGTGATCAGCCGTGCCTTCCTCGACCGCCACGGGTTGAGCTACGACGAGAGCCTGCGGCTGGGCGAGGACTATGAACTCTACGCCCGCGCGGTCGCATGCGGGGCACGGTTCAAGGTCATTCGCTCCTGCGGCTACGGCGCCGTCGTCCGCGCCGATTCTCTGAGCGGCCGCCACAAGACCCAGGACCTGAAGCGTTTGGCCGATGCGGATCTGGCGCTGCTGGCGATAGACAGTCTGCCAGAAGGCTCGAAGGCGGTGCTAAGGCGGCATGAACGGCACGTGCGCGACAAATATCGGCTGCGCAATTTCCTTGACGTCAAGGCTGAGCGGGGGTTGGCATCGGCTGCGGCTTACGCTTTCGCCAGCCTGTCCAACCTCGTCCCCATCGTCCAGGGCGTGGCTTCCGACAAGCTCGAGGCGCTGTTTCGTCGCGTCGGCCTTATGTCCAGCCAAAAACATGTCCCGCCGCGGCGTTTTCTGATGGCCGGAACCAGCATGGGCAAGGAACGCTGAGAGCGGACCCCGGTGCTTGCAATTTGTCCTCGCGGCACGTCATCACGAAAACCATTTCGGCCGGATTTATGAGTTTACGAATTGGGTGGTTGCCTCGCGGCTCCGACGATGGCAGTCTATGTTGCGGTGCAGCATAGTGGACGACCAGCCGAACTGGCCCCCGATCGGATTGGTCTGATGTCTCTCCGGAGCAGGACAACGCAACACGAGTTTTTGAGCCCCGGCTGCGGGGATCGGCCAGAAGCCCGGCCCACAAGCCGGCGATGACAGGAACCTGAGTCCATGGCCTCGATATTCGGTTTCAGATCAAGGGATCCGGCCCGCGACCGGCAGGCCGATGTTTCACGTCTTGATCGTCTGGCAAAGCTGTTCGAGCAGATTGCGGCCGAGATCGAGGCCGAGAGAACCGGGCTTGAGAATCGCTACCGGACAACGTCGACCAACGCCGCCTTCCTGGTCGAAGCCATGGAAAACGGCTCAGCTTCCGACAAGCGGTCTTCGGAAGTCAGCGCACTGACACAGTCGATCCTGAATTGCGAACGCCGCATCGCGGCGCTGTCGCGCCAGGACGGCATGATGAAAGAGCTCCGTCATTCGCTGGATATGGTCTTCGACGAGAATGCCGATTCGGCCACCTCGGCGGAATTCGCCTGGCCGGCAGGTGCAGGCAGAGGTTGAACGTGAAGGCTCGGAACTGTTGCAACAGATTTGATGCAGGGCGGGAAGCAATCGAGAGGGTCACAAGGGAGGTCAAGGTTGGCCCGTTCAGGAGCGGTTCGAACGTCGACTTTGGGTTGGGGACACACAGCGCAAAGGTGAGTTTGGTATGAATTCGAATCCGAAACCTACGACAGCAATTGACGCACCGTCTCTCTCATATCGGGCCGGGCAAGCCGCCCGGCGGCGGCTGGGGTCGCTCGGTGCGTTGCTGCTGGCTGCTCTTGGCGCTTTCGTGGCAACCCCTTCCTACGCCCAGGACATTCCGACATCGCCGTCCTTCGTCGATGATTTCAAAAGCTTCGATCGTGCGCGCTGGTATGTTTCCGACGGCTGGAACAACGGCAGCCATCAGAATTGCACCTGGTCGAAAGGCATGGTCGGACTGTCGAATAATGTGCTGTCGCTCGGCTTCGAAAAGCAGACGTTGAAGGATCGCGACTACGTCTGCGGCGAGATCCAGACCAAGCAGCGCTTCGGCTACGGCACCTATGAGGCACGGCTGAAGACCGATACCGGCTCCGGCCTCAACGCGGCGTTCTTCACCTATATCGGTCCCAGCGACAAGCAGCCCTGGGACGAGATCGACTTCGAGGTCCTGACCAAGGACACCTCCAAGGTGCAGGTCAATGCCTATATCGCGGGCAAGGGCAAGAACGAGAAGCTCGTCGACGTGCCGGGCGGCACGGAGAACGCCTTCAACGACTACGCCTTCGTCTGGCAGAAGGACAGCTTGCGATGGTACGTCAACGGCCAGCTGGTGAACACGATTACCGACCCGGCGAAGCTGCCCAGCCATGCACAGAAGATATTCTTCAGTTTTTGGGGCAGCGATACGATGAAGGGTTGGATGGGAGCGTTCGCGGATCCGGGCCGCAAGCTTTCCCTGCAGATCGAGCGGGTTGCCTTCACGGCGCTCGGCGAACCCTGTCAATTTCCGGAATCGCTGGCATGCAGTGTAAAGTAGTTGGGAAAGTCGATTTGAACCGGCGGGACCGAAAACGGTCCGCTGCCTTGCATGGGAATGAAACCGAATGAATTTGACGGTGTTTGGAATTGGCTATGTCGGCCTCGTGCAGGCTGCGGTCCTTGCCGAAGTCGGGCACCAGGTCGTGTGCGTCGACATCGACGCCGCCAAGGTCGAGCGGCTCAACCAGGGCCTGGTTCCCATTTTCGAACCCGGTTTGGAAAACCTCGTTAAGGAAAACCATGCTGCCGGCCGCATCAAGTTCACCACCGATGCCGCCGCCGCGGTCAGGCATGGCGAGATCCAGATGATCGCGGTCGGCACGCCGCCGGGCGAGGACGGCTCGGCCGACCTCAAATATGTGCTGGCCGTCGCCGAGACCATCGGCCGCGAAATGGACAAACCCAAGATCGTCGTCGGCAAGTCTACGGTGCCGGTCGGCACCTGCGAAAAGGTGAAAGCTAGGATCGCCGACACGTTGAAGAAAAGAGGCCGCGAGGACCTGGCTTTCGATGTCGCTTCGAATCCCGAGTTCCTCAAGGAGGGGTCCGCGGTCGCCGACTGCATGAAGCCGGACCGCATCATCGTCGGCACCGACAGCGAGGACACCGAGGCTGTGATGCGCGAACTCTACGCGCCGTTCAACCGCAACCACGAGAAGATGATCGTGATGGACGTGCGCAGCGCCGAATTCACCAAATATGCCGCCAACTGCATGCTGGCGACCAAGATCAGCTTCATGAACGAGATGGCCAATTTGGCCGAACAGCTCGGCGCCGACATCGAGGAGGTCCGCAAGGGCATCGGCAGCGATCCCCGCATCGGCTACCATTTCATCTATCCGGGTCTGGGTTATGGCGGCTCGTGCTTCCCCAAGGACGTGCGGGCGCTGATCAAGACCGCCGAAGGCGTCAAGTTCGACGCCAAGCTGCTGCGCGCCGTCGAGGAGCGCAACAACGCACAGAAATCGGTTCTCTTCGACAAGGTGGACCGCTATTTCAAGGGCAACCTCAAAGGCAAGACCTTTGCGCTCTGGGGCTTGGCCTTCAAGCCCAACACCGACGACATGCGTGAGGCGCCGGCGCGCGTCCTGATGGAAGCGCTCTGGAAGGCCGGCGCCAATGTGCAGGCTTATGATCCCGAGGCGATGCAGGAATGCCAGGCCATCTACGGACTGCGCGACGACCTGCTTCTGTGCGGCACCAAGGAGGCGGCGCTGCGCGGCGCCGATGCGCTGCTGATCGCCACGGAATGGAAGAGCTTCCGTGCGCCCTCCTTCGATGCGGTGAAGGATGCGCTGATTACGCCGGTCATCTTCGACGGCCGCAACCTCTATGACCCCAAGGTCATCGCCCGCCACGGCATCGAATATCACTCGATCGGCAGAATGGCGGCATGAGACCAGGTCCTGGCAGACGGATGCAAGACCGGTCCGCACATGGCCTGCGGGCGCTGGGACTGAGCGCGTATTTCTGTGTGGAGTTGTAGCCGATGGTGCTGGACGTAAAGCCGGGGCAAATCACCAAGGACCATTTCGATCTCGTTGCGATCGGCTCCGGCTTCGGTTCGGCCTTCTTCCTGCATGAGTTCGCCAAGCGCCGAAAGGCGCGCATTCTGGTGCTGGAGTGGGGACGCCACAACACCCATGAATGGCAGCTCGAGCAGAACGTCAACACCGACATCGAAGACGAGACGACCTACAAGACCAATTCCAACAAGCCGTGGAACTACACGATCGGACTGGGTGGCGGGACGAACTGCTGGTTCGCGCAGACGCCAAGATTTCATCCCAATGATTTCCGGCTGAAAAGCACCTACGGCATCGGCAATGACTGGCCGATCAGCTATGACGACGTCGAGCCGTTCTATTGCGACGCGGAAGACATCATGTCGATCTCCGGCGATCCCGACATGGCGGCGATGCTGCCCCGCTCGAAGCCGTTTCCGCAACCGCCGCATCGCATGTCGACACCGGACAGGATGATGAAGGCGGCGCAGCCCGGCCAGCACTTCGTCATGCCAACCGCGCGGGCGCGGCTGCCGACATCGCAACGCACCTCATGCTGTGCCAATCTGCGTTGCTGGCTGTGTCCGGTCGACGCCAAATTCACCGTCAACAACGGCTTGATGCACGTCTTCGAGCATCCCGACGTTTCGGTCTGCCTCGGTGCGGAAGTGCGCCGGCTCGATCACGTCGGCGGCGCTGTCCGTTCGGTCACGTTCAGCCATGACGGCAAGGAATACCAGGTCAGCGGCGATCTCTTCATTCTCGGCGCCAATGCCATCCAGAGCGCGGCGATCATGCTGCGATCCGGCCTGGGCGGCGAATTCGTCGGCAGCGGCCTGCATGAATCCTACGGCTGGAATTTCGAGGTCTATCTAGACGGCGTCGACAATTTCGACGGCAGCACCATCACAACAGGCCTGAATTTCGGTCTCTATGATGGTCCTCACCGATCGGAGCATGCGGCGGCATTGGTCTATTTCGAGAACCGGTGGCAGCATGGGATGCGTGCCGAAAAAGGGCGGCTACGCCAGGCGCTGCCGCTTGTCGTGGTCACCGAGGACTTGCTCGATCCCGAGAACTTCGTCACGCTTGACGAGGATGAGAATGCCTTCGTCAGCTTCAAGGCGCCATCGGACTATGCGGTGAAGGGCATGGCGCGCGCTCTGGAGAAATTGCCGGGCCTTCTGGCGCCGCTGCCGGTCGAAAAGCTCTTCGATCGCGGCATCCGGCCGAGCGAATCGCACGTCCAGGGCACGCTGAGGATGGGTACGGGCCCAGCTGATTCGGTCATCGACAGCGGCATGATCCACCACCAGCTCAGAAATCTGGTCGTCGTCGGCACCAGCACCTATCCGAGCTGCTCCTGCGCCAACCCGAGCCTGACCGCGGCAGCGCTGTCCTTGCGGGCGGCGAGCCGGATCGCGTGAAAGGAGGTATCGCATGATCGAGATTTCCAGACGCTCGGCCCTGGCCGTCATGGCTGGCGGAGTGGTTTCGACAGGGGTCGCCTACGCCGCCGTTTCCTCGTTCTCGGACGAGGATCTGGTGCGCGTCACGCTGGAAAAATACCTTGGCAAGTTGAACATCCGCATCGAGCATCTGCAGCAGTTCGTGCTGGCGTTCCGCGACAGGAATCCATGGAACTTTCCGAGCGAAAAACTGAGTGACGCCGTCACCTTGGTGGAGGAGCTCAAACTGGGGGCCGCGCGCCGCTTGCTGCCCCAGCGGAAGCGGGAAGATCTGCTGCATTTCGACCGCTGGGTCGTCGCCGAATTCCATATGCTGACGGACTACGCCTGGCGCAGTTCGCCCAACGACCCGATCCGATTTACCGGCTGGCAATCCTGTACCAATCCCTTCGCCAATCTGGAGCCGCCGAAACTTGCCTGACGTCGAAAAGAGAGGCGGCGGACTTTGCCTGTTGTCTCCGAGCAAGGAATACGAGATGCGACAAGGAGCCCGATCATGAAAGTTCTCTTTGCAGGCGGCAACGGCTACCCGCCTGAGTTCAGCGGCGGCGTTCAGTCGAGCACGCATCATCTGGCCGAACAGCTGATCGAGCACGGTCATGAAGCCGCTGTGCTCGCCGCCCTGTTCGGTGATGGTGTCTTCGGCTTCAAGGCGCGCGCCAAGATGAAGCTGTTGCGGCAGCCGGCGGTTGTCGACAGCTATCCCGGCTATCCGGTGGTGCGGGCCTGGTTTCCCTGGGAAGCGGCGGGCTATGCCGTCGACAGGCTGAAACCCGATGTCGCCGTGGTCCAGTGTCACAAATCGGTTCCGATCGGCAAGGCGCTGCAGGCGGAGGGCGTGCCTCTGGTCGTTTATCTCCGCAATGTCGAGTTCCATGAATTGGGCGGCGATCTGCGCGAATTGCATTCAGCGCTTTACATCGCCAATTCGGACTTCACCGCACGTACCTACAGACAGGAGTTCGGCATCGAGGCGGTGGTAATCCCGCCCACCATCAACCCGGCGCACTACTCGACGCCAACGACGGGCCAGTTCGTCACGCTGATCAACCCTTATGAGGAAAAGGGGTTTGAACTTGCGGTGCGGATCGCCGGCGCCTGCCGCGAAATCCCATTCCTGTTCGTCGAAAGCTGGAAGCTCGACGACGATCACCGGGCGCGGATCGAACAGACGATCGCTCCCTTGGGCAATGTCGTCCTGGAGAGCCGCACCAGCGACATGAAGACGGTCTATGGCCGCACGAAGATCCTGCTTGCTCCCAGCAAGTGGGAAGAGGCGTGGGGCCGCGTCGCTTCGGAGGCCCATTGCAGCGGAATCCCGGTTGTCGGCTCGCGGCGCGGCGGTCTGCCCGAGGCTGTCGGCTCCGGTGGCGTGGTGCTGGATTACGATGCTCCGCTGGCCGATTGGGTCGCGGCCGTCAGGCGGCTGTGGAACGACAACCAGGAATATGACCGGCTTTCAAGCCTCGCCCGCAGCTTCGCCGGGCGCCCGGAACTCGATCCCGATCGCCAGTTCATCACCTTCTTCTCGATACTGGACAGGGCCATGCAGCAGCGCGCGCGGCAGGCGGCCTAGAGGAGTTCGCCATGTCACGGAAACGGCGAACTCCTCTAACTCTTTGTTTTGACGCGATTCCCAAGGGAAAGCGCTACGCGCTTTTCCCGGGAAAACCGTTCACACTTTTCCTGGAATTGCCCTAACGGCGCCGCCTGAGCAGGTCAGGCCGGGCGTTTGACCCGGCTTTTCAGCGTCTCGTAGCCGCGAGCGCCAAGCAGGGCGCGGGCAATGGTCTTGGCGGCGCTCTTGCGGCCCTCTTGCGACTTGATCTGCCGCAGCCTTGCCGGCAGGTTCCTGGCCGCCTGACCAAGTGCCGGCAGCGACAGCGTGTTGGGAAAGCTGACCATATGCGTTTCGACGCACAGCACCGGCTTGCCTGACAGCTCGGTGATCCTCAGCGCCTGTTCGTGCTCGCTCTCGATGAACAGGATGGCATCGGACTTGCGGTAGAAGTCGGCCTTGAAACTGCCATGCGCGCCGAGCCGCTGCCGTTCCGCCTTGCTCGGCAGATCGAGCATGATCAACTGGTCGTATTTGATCTCATGCTTGGCGAGCCATGCCTCGGTGAGCGCGCGGTATTTCTCCAGCCGGCTGGTGACCAGCCAGCCGATCCTGTGGGTCGCGACATGGAGCGGCCGCGCTTCGCTGAGGAATTTCTCATAGGCCGGGCCGTCGTCATTTTCCGCCTCTGTCGGATCGAGGCACAGCACGCCGTCAATATCGACGCAGCATTGCGCCAGGAATTTATGATGCATGAAGTTCCACTGGAACATGCGCGGATGCGGCACGACTTCGAAGACGAGGTCGGTTTCCTGGTGCTGGGGCTCAAGGCCGAACACGGCGGCAAAGGTGAACTCCGCCTCGATGCCCGAAGCCTGGATGCGGGCGCGTGCGTCGCGCATGGCGTTGCCGCCGGCGACGCTGTCGTCGATCACCAGCACCTTGCGCATCTCGGAAACCTTGCGGTCGAGAGCGGCACGGCGCTTGGTGACGCCAGACGTATAGATCCGACCTGCCAGGAAGCTGTCGAGATCGGTCATCGGGATGTTCGCGGCAAGGCTGACCAGCGTCGCTGCCAAAACGCCGCTTCTCGGCACACCGACCACCAGGTCGATGTCGCGCGGCAGCCGGTGCAGGCCCCTGACGATGGCGTCGTTCATATCGGAGATCGATCGGTAGTGCATGGTTCAGACCTGGTCCTGGAGGAGATGTCCGTAGCAGTCGAAGACGCCCAAATTATTGCGCTTCGCGCGCCGCCGCCGCAGGCAGCCTTGCCGGCAGCATCTTGAGGGCCTCGCGCAAGGCTTCGCGGCCGGAGGCGAATGCCAGTGCGATGACGATGGTGATGAGGTAGGAGAGCACGGCGCCGCTGGCCAGGGCGACGACATGCTGCTGGGGCAGCAGGGGCTTGATGAACCAGATCACGGCCAGCGCCAGATGGGCGCCAAGCACGAACGGCGTTGCCGCGCGAAGCACATGGTGCGCCTGCAGCGGCCCGCTCCTGCCGACATAAAGCCACAGGAACGGCGTCCGCAGATATTCGCTGATCGCATAGGCGATCGCCACGCCCAGCGCGCCATAGGGCAGGCCGAGCATGAAAGCCAGCACCGACGTCACGGCCGTTATGATGCCCCAGCGCATGAAATCGCCGGAGCGGCCCTGGCTGACGAAAAGCCACCCGGCCGGATTGTTGAGCGGCTGCAGCAGCCCGGCAAAGCCGAGCGCCAGGAAAATCGAGGCGCTTGCGCGCCATTGCTCGCCGAGCACGAAGGGGATCAGCACATCCGACATCGCGGTGGCGAAGGCGACGCCGGGAAGCGCCACCAGCAGGATCAGCGGCATGACGCGCAGATAGGCGCTGCGGTAGCGATCCGGCTCGTCCTTAAGCCTGGAAAGCGCCGGAACCATCACCTTCGACAGCGGGTTGGTGATCTGGCTCAACGGAAACAGAAGCAGCTTGTAGGCGCGGTCATAGAGGCCGAGTTGCGCCTCGCCCCAATATTTGCCGATCAGCACATTGTCGAGGTTGCGGGCAAAGAAATTGGCGAAGTTGAAGCCGGTGATGCCGGCGCCGAAATTGATCAGCTCGCCGATGCCGGCGACCTTGCGCGGCAGGCCCGGACGCCAGCGCGAGCTCGCCCAATAGCAGAGCGTCGGCAACACGGCACCGGTCAGCGTACCGGCAAACAGGGCCCAATAGGAGCGATCGATAAAGGTCCAGGCGATCGACACCGCAAGCCCGGCAATGGCGCTGGCGACGTCGATGACGGCCAGCCGGCCGAACTGCATGCGGCGTGTCAAGAGCGCCAGATGCTGGGCGCCCAGCCCATAGGCCATGATCTGCAGCCCGAACGCAGCCACCAGGCCCGTCACGCGCGGCTCGCCGTAGAAGGCAGCAACCAGCGGCGCCGCACCCGCAAGCACGCAAGCCAGGATAGCGCTGACGGCGACATTGATCCAGAAGAGGTAGTTCACCTCCTCATGCCGGATGCCTGATTTCTGGATCGTCGCCTGGGTCAGGCCGAAATCCTGGAACAGGGCGATAAAGGCAAGCACCGGCGCGCACATCGCCACGACACCGAAATCCTGTGGCGACAATAACCGCGACAGCACGATGACGGACAGGATCTGTGTCGCGACCCGCACCGATTGCGCCATGGCCGTGACAACCGCGCCGCGCCCAACCGATTTGCGCAAGGAGCCTTCTGGCGGATCGAATGCATTGGCTTCCAAATTCAGGATTCCTGATTTTTTACGTGGATTTCCGAGCCCGAAATCCACGACCGCCGCCGACCACAAACTACGGCAATAATTTTGCAGTGCAACAGAAAACGTCGATGCGTGCAGCAAAAATGTTGCGATGCAGCAAGAGCTGTACTAGCATTCCCTCGGGTGGGCCAACAGCGGTCGAGTTTTTATGCTGCATGTCTTGTACCTTGTGCACGACGTTTCCGACCCGGCGGTGCGCCGGCGGATCACGATGCTCAGGGCAGGTGGGGCCCAGGTCACTTTGGCCGGCTTCCGTCGCACCGCGAATCCGATTGCGGATATCGAGGGACTGCGGCCGATCGACCTCGGCGCGACGCGTGACGGGCGATTCGGCCAACGCCTCGCGGCCGTCGCCAAAGCAGCCGTTTCGATAGGCTCGAAGCTTGGCGGCATGCCAAAACCGGATCTCATCATCGCGCGCAACCTGGAAATGCTGGCGCTTGCCCGCCGCGCCAGGTCAGCCTTCGGTGCATCGGTCCCGATCGTATACGAGTGCCTCGACATTCATCGGCTTGTGCTGCGCAACGATGTCCTGGGCAAGGCGCTGCGCGCCACCGAACGCTTTCTGGCCAGGGATGTGAAGCTGCTGGTGACCAGTTCTCCTGCCTTTATCGCCAATTATTTCAAGCCGTTCGGCCAGGTCGCGGCACCCATCGAGCTGGTCGAAAACAAATATTTCGAGGCCGCGACGATCTTGCCCGGCGCTCCGGAGGCTGAAGAGAGCCCGGCCGGTCCGCCATGGCGGATCGGCTGGTTCGGTGCGCTGCGCTGCCGCCGCTCGCTCGAGCTGCTGGCCGATTTCTCCCGCCGCATGGAGGGCCGCTTTGAAATCGTGCTGCGCGGACGTCCGGCTTTGTCGGAATTCCCTGACTTTCACGGCTTTGTCGAAGCCGAGCCGTGGCTGTCGTTTCTCGGGCCCTACCGCAATCCGGAAGACATGGCGGCGATCTACAACGATGTCCATTTTTCCTGGGCGATCGATTTCTTCGAAGCGGGGCAGAACTCCGAATGGCTTCTGCCCAACCGGCTCTACGAAGGCTGCCGTTTCGGAGCGGTGCCGATCTCGATGGGCAACACCGAGACCGGGCGGTTCCTTAAACAGCAGGATATCGGCGTGCTGTTGCCGCAGGCGTCGCCCGAAGCGCTCGAAGCCGTGCTCGGCAAGATGGAAGAGCATCGCTTCGCCAGGCTGAAAGGGCGTGTTCTGGCGCGCAATCCGAGGACCTGGAGCTACGATCGCAGCGATTGCCGGGCGCTTGTCGAGCGGCTGCGCAGCCTGACGGCCGTGCCCGGCTCGTTTGCCGCCGAGGCATTGGCATAGGATGGCCAAGGATGGACAGAGGCAAGATGGACAGAGGTTGATGACGCAAACCGAAAGACCCTCATCCAACCTGATCGTTATTCCGTGCCTGAATGAAGCCGCCCATATCGGTGCGTTGCTCGATCAATTGCGGCCCGCGGCCGCCCGGCTTGGCGCCCGGATCATCGTCGCCGACGGCGGCAGCACCGACGGCACGCTTTCCATCGTCGAGGACGTCATTGCCAGGGACCCGCGGGTTATCCTGCTCCACAACAAGCGGCGCATCCAAAGCGCGGCGATCAATCTCGCCGTCGGTACCTTCGGCGATGGTGCCGACTATCTCATCCGCATCGATGCACATGGCGGTTATCCCGACGATTATTGCGACCGACTGGTCGAGGAAGCCTTGGTTACGGGGGCGGATTCGGTTGTCGTTTCGATGCTGACCAGCGGCAGCGGTGCCGTGCAGAAGGCGGCCGCCGCGGCGCAGAACTCCAAGCTCGGCACCGGCGGCTCGAAGCATCGGCATCTTTCGCAGGGACAGTGGATCGATCACGGCCATCATGCACTGATGCGGATATCGGCGTTCGGCGCCGTCGGCGGCTACGACGAAGCGTTCAGCCATAACGAGGACGCCGAGCTCGATTACCGCCTGCGCAAGGCCGGCTACAAGATCTGGATGAGCGGCAAGACGCAGATGGTCTACTATCCGCGCGCCTCGCTCTCAGGTCTCTATTTCCAGTATCTCGGCTACGGTCGCGGGCGTGCCAAGAATGTGCTGAAGCATCGCGTCATCCCGAAGGTAAGGCAGATGGTGCCGCTGCTGGTGTTCCCGGTGGTGCTGCTGGCGGCCTTCTCCTGCGTGCACTGGCTGGCGGCGGTGCCGCTGCTGCTGTGGGCGTCGGTGTGCCTGGGCTACGGACTGGTGACGGCTATCCGCCAGCGCAAGGCTGACGTTGCGCTGGCCGGTGTCTCGGCCATGGTCATGCATCTTGGCTGGTCGGTTGGCTTCTGGCTGCAGCTTCTCGGCCTCGGCTCGCGACGCGGAGTGGCCTGATGGCAGTGTCGACAAAGAACCGCAGCATCGACATCGGCGTCTGCACGTTCCGCCGGCCGGAGCTGGCTGACACGCTGCGCTCGCTCGACGCCATGGAGATGCCGGCGGGATTCGATATCCGCATTATCGTCGCCGACAATGACGACACCCCGACGGCCCGTGACCTGGTGGCGGCGCTGTCGCGGGAATTGACGGTGCCGATCCACTATCGGCATGCCCCGGCGCGCAACATCTCGATCGCCCGCAATGCCTGCCTCGATGCGAGCACAGCGGATTTCGTCGCCTTCATCGATGACGACGAGACGGCCACGCATCAATGGCTCGCCGAACTGGTCGTGATGGCGCAGCAAAGCGGTGTCGCCGTCGTGCTCGGCCCGGTCAGGGCGCGCTATCGCCCAGATGCGCCGGACTGGATGCGGCGCGGCGATTTCCATTCGACCTTGCCCGTCTGGGTGCGCGGCGAGATCCGCACCGGCTACACCTGCAATGTTCTGCTGCGGATGGGCTCGGATAGCCTGCGCGGCCGCCGCTTCAGCCTGGCGCGTGGCCAGACCGGCGGCGAGGACACCGAATTCTTCGATCAGATGCACAAGGCGGGCGGCCGCATCGCGTTCTCGCCCGAGGCCTGGGTCGACGAAGTGGTGCCGCGCTCCAGGGCGGCATTCGACTGGCTCGGCCGCCGCCGCTTCCGCGTCGGCCAGACGCATGGCCATCTCCTGGGCAGCAGCGCCAGCGGCATCGGCCTGGTCAAGCAGGTCGGCCTGGCCTCGGCAAAGGCCATCTATTGCTTCGCCTCGGCACTTCCGGTCGTCGTCAGTCCGGTCCGCAGGAACCGCAGCGTGCTGCGCGGCATTATGCATGTCGGTGTCGTCAGCGGCCTCGTCGGCATCCGCGAAATCCGCCTCTATGGCCAGCCGTCGCCACAGGAGGGAGGCAAGCGTGCAGTCTGACGTCAGCTCTGTCCCCGATGTTTCCTTCGTCATTGCCGCCTACAACGCCGAGGCGACCCTTGATCGGGCGATTGCCAGCGCCATCGCCCAGAAGGGTGTCAGCGTCGAAATCATCGTCGTCGACGACAAGTCGCGCGATGCTACGCTCGACGTGGCGCGGGCCTATCCAGGGGATATCGTCCGTGTCGTCGCCCTGGCCAGCAACCGCGGCCCCGGCGGCGCCAGGAATGCCGGCCTCGACGCCGCCCGAGGCAGATGGATCGCGGTTCTCGATTCCGACGACGCGGTCTTTCCCGGCCGGCTCGCGGCCATGATCGCTCGTGCCGAAAGCGCGGATGCCCAGATCGCCGTCGACAATCTGCAGGTCGTTCGCGAAGATGGCGTCATCGAGGACGCGATGTTTCCGCGGCAGTATCTGGAAGGCTTGCGCGAGATTTCGCTGGCCACCTACATCGCCGGCAACGTTGTCTTCGAATCCAAGTTCAACCTCGGCTATCTCAAGCCGATCTTCCAGCGCGAGTTCCTGAACGAAAACCGGCTTCGCTACGACGAAAAGCTGAGGATCGGCGAAGACTACGTCCTATTTGCCGAAGCCCTGGCCAGGGGTGGCAAATGCGTGGTCGAGCCTGATATCGGCTATGCCTATCATATCCGCAGCGGCTCCATCTCGCGCGTGCTCGAGCTTCACCACGTCGAAGCGATGAGCCAGGCAGATGCCGAGTTCGCTCAAACCCATCGGATGGATGAGGCCGCGCAGGCCGCGTTCGCCCGGCGCGGCCGCAGCCTGCGCAAGGCGGCATCGTTTCTGTCACTGGTACAGCACATCAAGGCGCGGTCCCCGCTCAAGGCGATCCGGACAGCGCTCAGCGACCCGGCGGCGGTCAGGCATATGGGCATGCCGATCGCCGTGCGGTTGCGAAGAATGGCGGCACAATTTGCCGTTGGGGCGGGGAGGTGAAGATGCAGGCACATGGAGGGATTTTTCGTGGCCTGTGAATGGACTGAAGTCGATCTCCTCAGAAGGAATTTGCGATGAAGAAAATCAGGAAGGCCGTGATACCGGTGGCGGGGCTTGGAACACGGTTCCTGCCGGCGACCAAGTCGATGCCGAAGGAAATGCTTCCCGTGGTCGACAGGCCTGTCGTGCAATATGCGGTGGACGAGGCCTTCGAAGCGGGCATCGAGCACATCGTCTTCGTGACCGGTCGCAACAAGGCGGTGATCGAGGACTATTTCGACCTGCATCCGGAATTGATCGGCACCCTGGAGCAGACCGGCAAGAAGACCCAGTTGGAGGCGCTCGAAAGCATGCTGCCTGTGGCCGGTGCCACCAGCTTCATCCGCCAGCAATCGCCGCAAGGCCTCGGCCATGCCGTCTGGTGCGCGCGCGAGGTTATCGGCAACGAGCCCTTTGCCTTGCTGCTGCCGGACATGGTGTCCTTCGGCGGGCGCGGATGCCTAGCCGAAACCGTCGAGCTTTATGAGCGCACGGGCGGCAACGTGATCGCCGTCGAGCGTTGCGAACCGAGCGAGACCAACAAATACGGCATCGTTGGCCGTGGCGCCGAGATCGGTGGCGGTTTCGAGGTGACGGCCATGGTCGAGAAGCCGGCGCCGGCCAATGCGCCGTCGAACTTCTACATCAACGGCCGCTACATCCTGCAGCCCGAGATTTTCGCGCTTCTGGGCAATCAGCAGCGCGGCGCCGGCAACGAGATTCAATTGACGGACGCCATGGTTCGTCTGTCGAAGGATCAGCCGTTCTTCGCCCAGCCTTTCCTCGGCCGCATGTTCGACTGCGGCTCCAAGGAAGGGTTCATCCAGGCCAACATCGCCTTCGCGCTGGCGCGCGACGACATGAAGGGTCCGGTTTTCGAGATGCTTCAGGAGTTCGTCCGGTCGCATGAACGCCAGGAAGAAGCCGCATAATGCCCATCTTTCGGGAGCATGGTCAGATGGCCGGCGAAGAGGGGCCGGCAGGTTCTCGCCCTCTGGCACGACGCTTGCTTCGCTTCTGGCGATGCTCCCGATCTTCGAGGTGCCTGCAAGCCAAGGCATGATCCCGGAAAGTGGGTCCCGGTTTCCGGAAAAGATCATGTTGAAACAGTGAGATAGAGCCCATTGCGACGGACCGGCTCTAGAATTGGACCGAAGATGAATTATGCCAATTTTCCTCTCGACAAGAGGATGCCATTGCCGAATTCGGACGCAGGAGACGGCGAAGACTTCATCGATATCGAGCGGCTGCTTGGCATGGCCGCACGGCAAGCCAAGGTGGTTGCCGTGTGTGCCGTCATCGGTCTCTTCCTGGGCCTGTTCTATTTGCAGACAACGCCGCCCAAATATCAGTCGGTCGCGAGCGTGCTGATCGACGAAGGCTTGAACAAGATTGTCGACGATATCTCGGCGGCGTCGACAACCATGCAGACCGATTCCGCCATCCTGAGCCAGATCGAGATCCTGACCTCGACGCGGCTTGCCGCCGTGGTCGTCGACAAGCTGAAGCTCGACCAGAACGACACGTTCATGAATCCGCCCCAGTCGGCGCTTGCCCAAGGCATAGGCCTCATCCGCAGCGTGATCCAGTATGTCCGCCCCAGCCCTTCCCTTCCGGGTGGCGCCGACTTCAGCAAGCTCGACCCCGCCGCCCGCGATGCGCTGATCGCCGCGTCGCGCCGCGACTACGCTATCCTCAAGCTGCAGAACGAGATCCGGGCGGAACGCGTCGGCCGAAGCTACGTCATCGCGCTCGGCTATCAGGCGACGGATCCGGCCTTGGCAAACGCCATCACCAAGGCCTATGCCGATGCCTATCTCGCCGATCAGCTCGATGCGAGCTTCGATGCCACCGAGCGGGCTGCGGTGTGGCTGCAGGGCCGGTTGACGGAGCTGCGCCAGAGTTCGCAGGCAGCTTCGCTCGCGGTTGAGAAATTCAGGGCCGAACATGGGCTGGCCGCCAACAGCGATGGCCAGCTGATGAGCGACAAGCAGCTTTCCGACCTCAACGCCCAGCTTATCGTGGCGCAGGCCGACACCGCACGCGCCAGCGCCCGCTACCAGCAGTACAAGGCCATTGTCGACAGCGGCTCCGAAAACGCCTTCAAGGATGCCGCCATATCGAGCGACCAGCCAAGCAGTTCGGTCATATCGGCGCTCAAGACCCGCTACCTCACAGTGGCCAAGCGGCTGCAGGACGTTGAGGCGAATTTCGGCCCCGAGCACCCGCAGGCGGTGGCTCTCTCCAAGGAGAAGGCCGACATATCGACGCAGATTTTCGGCGAGCTGAAGCAGCTGACCGAAAGCTATCGCAACGAATATGAGGTGGCGCAGGCACGCGAGACCGCGCTCAGGGCCAACGTCGCGGCCGCGCAAGGCAAGAGTTCCGTCGACAACCAGACGCAAGTCAAGCTGCGTGAACTCGATCAGCAGGCGACGGCGCTCACCACGCTCTATCAGACATTCCTGGGTCGTTACGAGGAAGCCGCGCAGCAGCAATCCTTCCCGGTCGGCAAAATCCGCATCATCTCGGACGCCTCGATGCCGTTTGCCGCGTCAAGCCCGCGCACCATCGTCGTGCTCGGACTTTCGCTGGTGCTTGGCCTGCTGATGGGCGCCGGCTTTGGTGGGCTGAACGAGTTCAACGAACGCTTCTTCAGGACCGGCGAGGACGTGCGCGACCGCGTCAACCTGAAATTCCTCGGCTATCTGCCGACGATCGGCGGCAAGCTCGGCAAGGAAGAAAAGCCGGGCGATACCCAGGTGGACGCCAAGACCACTCAATCGCTGTCGGCGGCCGAAAGGCGGGCGCGCATGCGGGTCAGCATCGATTCTCCAGCCTCGATGTTCTCCGAAACGCTGCGCAGCGCCAAGATCGCCTTCGACGTCGTGATGGAAGGGCAAGGCAGCCGCGTCATCGGCATCATCTCGGTGCTTCCCGGCGAGGGCAAGTCGACGGTCGCGGCAAATCTCGCGGGCTTGCTTGCCGCCAATGGCGCCAAGACGCTGCTGATCGACGGCGACTTGCGCAATCCCGGCCTCAGCCGGGGCCTTGGCATGGAAGCCGAGCAGGGTTTGATGGAAGCGGTTGTCAGTGGCCAGACTTGGCAGTCTGTCGGCAAGATCGACAGGCAGACGAAGCTGGCGATCATCCCGGCGGTGCTGCGCGGTCACTTCTCGCATACCAGCGAACTTCTCTCCTCGGCCGGCATGCGGCGCTTCATCGAGAACGCCAAGGAGACGTTCGAATACATCGTCGTCGATCTGCCGCCGCTCGGACCGGTGGTCGACGCCAAGGCCTTCGCCCCCTTGGTCGACGGGTTTGTCCTGGTCACCGAGTGGGGGCGCACGCCTCGCGCGATGGTCAGGTCGATGCTGGAATCCGAACCCTATGTCGCCAACAAGATCGTCGGCGCGGTGCTGAACAAGGTCGATTTGAAGAAACTGGCCAAATACGGATCGTTCGGTGGCTCGGAAAAGTTCTTCGATAAATATTCGAGCTACTATCTGGAAAAGTCGGAAGTGCGCGGCAAGGCGCCGGTCTGACATCGGTCATTGCGCGCGTGGGGCCACTTTGAGGTGTATCGATCTTCAGGTCAGCACACCTGAACATCGATGCGTCAGGAGAAGATCAGCCTGCCTTGCTTGTCGGCGATCCTGACGGCGGTCAGGCGTCCGCTCTGGAAGGCGGCTGTGTCGATGCCGAGCCGGCGCCCTTCGAGCTTCGGGACATCCACCGGCGTATGCCCGTGCACCACCCAGCGGTCGAGCAGGTGTGTTGCCTCGAAGAAGTCCGAACGGATGGTAATTAGGTCGTGGTCGGTTTGCGCCGCAAGGTCGACGCCGGGCCTGATGCCGGCGTGGACAAACACGAACTTCCGCGAACGGACCATGATCGGCAGCCCGCGCAGGAAGCTGACGTGATCCTCTGGAATGATCTCCCTTATGCGCCTGTCGATCTGCGCGCTGCTCCCGTAGAGGCTGGTGAGGCGCGCCGGATCGATGCCGTAGGAAAACAGGGTTTGCAGGCCGCCCGTCGCCAGCCAGGGCTCGCGCGACAAATGTCCGTCGAGATAGTTCAGCATGGCCACTTCGTGGTTGCCCGCAAGACAAATGCGCTGAAACCCTTTCGGCGCCGGCGCCAGGAGGTGATCGAGCACCCGCGCCGACTGGAGCCCCCGGTCGATGTAGTCGCCAAGCATGACGATGATCTTGCGGCTCTGGAAGCGCAGCGAATCGAGCAGGATGTTCTGCTCCAGGGCGCGGAGTTCCTTGTAGCAGCCATGCACGTCGCCGATCGCGTAGACAACCGCATCCTGCATGTCGATATCCAGGCGCGGACGCGCCGCGATGCGGGGTTTTCGCTGGAACAGGGTCACGTGCGGCGTCTCGAGGCGAACTCTCATGCGGAAGGCATAAGCGCCTGATATCTTGCCCGAAACGGAGAATTCCGCAATCGTGGAAAATGCAACCACGCCGGGTTGGGACCGCCAATGCATGTCGCCCAAAAATGAGCTCGGTTTTGGAAGAACGGCCTGTGTGGAAACAAAGCCTGAATCCGCTCAGGCGCGACATGCTTTACGTCGGCCGTTGGGCCGGTAATGCCGGATCGTCGTCAGGCTGCCTTGAGCCGATAACGGAAAACGGTGTGGTCGAGCAGCAGCCGGATGCGTGGTTCGGCCTCGATCGCCACCAGCCAGCTTGCCGCGATCATCGTCGCGCCGACGACCGCCATCGAGAACAGATGTGGCAGACCGGCGCGGACCAGGATGCCGAGCAGGGCCGCGCCGACGACATCGTGCAGCAGGTAGAGCGGATAGGTCATCAGCCCGATCCGGCGCCAGCCGCTCCAGGAAAGGTCGAGCCGCAGCGACCATGCCATCAGCGCGATGCCGATGAGGAAGATGAGGATCGGCGGCGCGAACGGCATATCCCGCCCGACCTTCAGGATATGAACGTCGACCGAACTGGTGATCTGCAGCACACTACCGGCCAGGAACAGGGCGCAGAAGGCAAGTCGGGCGCCTGTCACCGCCTTGAAGCGCATCAGCCACAGCATGACGCCGGTGGCGAAGAAAACGCCGTGATGCACCAGCAGCAGGTCGAGTGTGCGTGTTTCGGCAAGATCGGCCCAGCCGAGCGGGTAGTAGAGGCACCAGAACAGCGTGCTGACCAAGCCGATGGCGACGGCCACAATCTCCATCAGATGGAAGCGGCCAAGGCTGAGTAAGATCCAGACGATAGCATAGAAGGCGATCTCGATGCCCAGCGTCCAGTAGACGCTGTCCACCCAAGGCGCGTACGGAACGAACAGGCCGGTGCGTAGGAGCCTGATAACGGCATCGGTCGGCCAACTGAGGCCGACAAGCAGCAGCACCACCGCCGTGACCGGTGCGCAGATCCAAACCGCCGGCGCCAGCCGTTTCACCCTTGCTTCGAAAAACTGTAGGGGTGTCGACCTTTCGGCGCTGAAGGCGATGACGAAACCGCTGATGACGAAGAAGATCTGGACGCCGACCCAGCCGGATTCGACCCAGGCGCCTATTGCCGGCTGCGGGGGAACGCCGCCCGTCGCGCGCGCCGAAACACCGTCCGGATACGCCCACACCCAGAAGCCATAGTGGTAAACCATGACCATGAGGGCGGCGAGAAAGCGCAGGATGTCGACGCCGCCAAATGTAATCTTCTTTTGAGCCATGCGACCTGTGTCGATGGCCCCCCGCAAGCACTGTAGGGCGCATTGCTGCGTTGCACAATAAAAGATTGCTCGTCGATCCGAAAAGCGGCCTCGACAAGCCAAAGCCTTCAGCCGCTCAAAGGCCGATCCCACGGTCCTTCAGGGCCTTGGTGATCTCCTCGAGGATGATCGGATCGTCGATCGTCGCCGGCATGGTCCATTCTTCCTTGTCGGCGATCTTCTGCATGGTGCCGCGCAGGATCTTGCCCGAACGCGTCTTGGGCAGGCGCTTGATCGTCATCACTGTCTTGAAAGCGGCAACCGGGCCGATGCGTTCGCGCACAAGGCCGACCACTTCATTCTCGATCAGGCCGACGTCCCGCGTCACACCCGCATTCAACACCACGAAGCCCAGCGGAACCTGGCCCTTCATGGCGTCGGCAATGCCGATGACCGCGCATTCGGCGACATCGGGATGGGCCGAAAGCACCTCTTCCATGGCGCCGGTGGAGAGCCGGTGGCCGGCGACATTGATGATGTCATCGGTGCGAGCCATGACGTAGAGATAGCCGTCCTCGTCGACCATGCCGGCATCCGCCGTCTTGTAGAAGCCGGGGAACTCGTCGAGATAGGCTTGGCGGAACCGTTGATCGGCATTCCACAGCGTTGGCAGGCAGCCTGCCGGCAGCGGCAGTTTGATCACCACATTGCCCAGCGTGCCGCGCGTCACCTCATTGCCACCATCGTCGAGCACGCGGATGTCGTAGCCGGGCATCGGCACGCCGGGCGAGCCGTATTTCACCGGCAACAGGCCAAGGCCGGCGGGATTGATCGTCATCGGCGAGCCGGTCTCGGTTTGCCACCAATGGTCGACCACAGGCACACCTAGCTTCTGCTCCGCCCATTTGATGGTTTCCGGGTCGGCGCGCTCGCCGGCAAGAAACAGCGTGCGGAATTTCGATAGGTCGTGTTTGGCAATGAACTCGCCCTTCGGGTCCTGCCCCTTGATGGCGCGGAATGCGGTCGGCGCGGTGAACAGCGCGACCACGCCATGCTCCGCTATCACCCGCCAGTAGGTGCCGGCATCGGGCGTGCCGACAGGCTTGCCCTCGAACAGGATGCTGGTGCAGCCATGCAGCAGCGGTCCGTAGACGATGTAGGAATGGCCGACCACCCAGCCGACATCGGACGCCGCCCAGAACACCTCGCCCGGCTTGACGCCGAACTCGTTTTCCATCGTCCATTTCAGCGCGACCATGTGGCCGCCATTGTCGCGCACGATGCCCTTGGGCTGGCCGGTCGTGCCCGATGTGTAGATGATGTAGAGCGGATCGGTGGCCAGCACCGGCACGCAATCGACATTGGCGCCCGCTGCCCGTTCGCGGGCGACCGCATCGGCATAGTCGATGTCGAAATGCTCCTTCATCTCGCAGCGCAACTGGTCGCGCTGCAGGATCAGGCAGGCGTCCGGCTTATGGCGGGAGATCTCTATCGCCTTGTCGAGCAACGGCTTGTAGGCAACGACGCGGCCCGGCTCCAGGCCGCAGGATGCCGAAATGATCAGCTTCGGTCTGGCATCGTCGATGCGGGTGGCAAGCTCATGCGAGGCAAAGCCGCCGAAGACCACCGAATGCACCGCGCCGATGCGGGCGCAGGCGAGCATGGCGATGGCCGCCTCGGCCACCATCGGCATGTAGATGATGACGCGGTCGCCCTTGCCGATGCCGCGGTTCTTCAGCACAGAGGTGAGTGCAACCACCTCGCGCTTCAGCTCGGCATAGGTGAACTTCCTGACCGTTCCTGTGATGGCGCTGTCATGGATCAGCGCGATCTGATCGGCGCGCCCGCCTGCGACATGGCGGTCGATGGCGTTGTAGCAGGTGTTGCAGGTGGCGCCGGTGAACCAGCGGCCACAGACGCCGGCCGCAGCGTCGAACACCTTGTCCCAGGGCGAATACCAGTCGATGCCGCTGGCCGCGTCCGCCCAGAAGCGCTCCGGGTCGCGCTTCCAGCCTTCATAGACCTCGTGATAGCGTGAAGCCATCCGTACCTCCCCGGGAAATGTTTTTCTTCCTTCCAGATAGCGCGCTCTAACCTTGGCCGCAAATCCACGCCATTGTGGCGACGGCATCGACCTGGCGCTTGGGGGCAAGCAGCTATGAATTGCGAGACAGGATTGGGGTTGGTGATGTTTGCTGCTGTGCGGTTCATCGGGCGCTTTGCGCAATCATCGGTCACGGGCGCCCTACTTGCTATGTCCACCGGAACCGCTGAAGCCGGCGATGCCGCGGCACGGCACATCATCGGCTTTTCGCCGGATGGCGCTTATTTCGCCTTCGAGCAATTTGGAACGCTCGACGCCGGCGTCTCGGACTCCGGCTGGTCGCAGATCGATATCATCGATACCCGTACGGATCAGGTGGTTGGCGGCAGGCCGATCCTCGTCGTCGACGAGACGGAGGAAGCGACACTGACCCTGGAGCAGGCGAGGGCGCAGGCCGCCGCTCAGGCAGCGCCCGTTCTCGCCCAATATGCGATCACATCTGTGGCCGAGCAGGCCGCTTCCGACAAGTTTACCTTCCCGGGCGAAATGGTTGCCTACAACGACATCTCCCGCCTCGAACAGGTGTCGCGGAAATGGCTGGCGCCGCTCCATGGCGAAACAGGCATTTCGACCATCCAGCTCGACGAAATCCTGGCGGCCAGCGCGACCGATTGTTCGGCGAGTTTCGATGCGACGCAGCAAGGCGACCAGGCACTTCAAGGGGAAAAGCCACTTCAAGGTGAGAAGGCAGGCAAGGCGCTCGGCTTCCGGCTGACGCTCCAAGGCCAGGATGGCAAGCCGATCAAGATCCTGCACGAGGACAAGACCGTGCCGGGCTCAAGAAACTGCCCGACCTCCTACAGCCTGTCGGAATCCTACCAATTCACCCCGGCCGGCAAGCCGGCGGTGATCGTCGTGCTGGTCCAGCGTTTCAGCCAGGGTTTCGAGGGGCGCGATCGTCGCTTCCTCGCGGTGACCGGGCAGCCACGCTGAGAGGTTGCGCCCAGGCGCCGGCAGCCGCTGTGTCTGAAGGTTGTTTCTAGATCGGCAGGGCCACAAGCATGAAGCCAATGCCGCCAGCGATCAAAATGGCTGTAGCCAGCGCTTTTCTGTGACGTTCGAAGCTCGTCGGAGCTCGCTCCCAATTGTAACGCATACGCTATCTCCCCAATACCCGGACAGGTTTTATCTTACTTAGGGGAAGAAATGCAACGTCCGCTGCCGGCCGGCCCGCTGCTTGTCACATTTCACCGATGACTATTTCTGGGACGAATGCGGCCGGGAAGACGCAACCGAGCAGGTTCTAACGCGACTGGGGCGGAGAATCTGTCAGCAAAGCCGTTGGTCCGGTGCACTGGGCTCCCATGATCGGCTGATAGACAGCGCTCCACCTCCGCGCTATCTGATTTCCGGGATGAGCGTGGCTTGGAGGGGCGTGGTGGAAATAGTCTCTGGAACCGTTCTGCGGCTAGCCGAGGATGCCTCCGTGCAGCATGTGGGCGATGGCGCAGTCGTGCTTTTGGCGCGCAGCGGCCAGCTTTATACATGCAACGGCACGACCGAAGCCTTTCTCGACAAGGTGGACGGCGCGCGCAACCTCGACCAGATCGTCGACCTGCTTTGCGAGGAGTTCGAGGTTGACAAGGGGACGCTCGATCAGGACATGGCGGCACTGGCCACGGATCTGATCTCTGAAGGTATCCTCGCCGCGCCAGGTGCTTGATGGCTGACGGCCCGCTCCTGCGCGCTCTGTTTCGCTGCCATCTCTGGGCAAGCGCGCGGCTGATGCCGGTCCTTGTCACCAACCGGAGCTTCGAGGAGGTGCTCAAATGGGCGCCGCTCGCCTCGTCGACGCCCTATCGCGGTCTGCCGTCCGCCTACATCGTCGCGAGTGTCAACCGCGCCGTCCGCCATCCCTGGCTGATGCGTGACCGCAGGTGCCTGAGGGAGGGTCTGCTAGGTCATCGTTTCCTGCGCCTAGCCGGTTTCGATCCGGACCTGCGCTTCGGCGTCGATCCGCAGTCGATGCAAGCGCAGCGCCTGGCAGCGCATTGCTGGGTCTGCCTCGATGGCAGGCCGGTGGTCAGCGACAAGCTTCCCGGCATGGTCGAAATCTATCGTCATCATGCCGATGCCGTAAAGGCGCGCCCCGCTTGACCAGACCTTCAGCCTGCTATGGCCTCAACGGCCTGATCCTTGGCATATCGGCCGAGCGCCCCGAGCTGTGGCAGGATTTCGACCGGATGCTGGGCAGCCTGCGTATCGCGGAACCCGTCGAGCCGGACTTTCGTCTCGAGATCGCCGAGACAGTCACCTTGGACGAGGCACCCAACGGATCCCTCGTCTTCGATGGCGAGGTGCCGGAGGATGGTCACTGCCGGATGATCGAGGATGGTGGTATCATCCATCTGGTCTTTCCCGAGCGTCAGACCGTTGCCATCAATGGCGTGGCGGGCTGGGCCGAACTCCGGATCCGCCCTGGCGCGAAAGCCGCGTGGACACCGGCAATGCTGGTGCTCGACGCCGCGCTCGACGCCGGTGGCCAGCATATGCTGCACACTGCCGGCTTGACGTTGCCGGACAGCGATGCGGTGGTGCTGATCCATGCTCCGAGCGGCACCGGCAAGACCACGACGTCGCTCGCGCTGGCAACACAGGGCTTTGGCCTCTGCTCCGACGACGCCATGATCCTGAATGTCGCTTCTGGCAAGGTCGTCGCCTGGGGCTTGCCGCGCGCCGTAAAAATCCACCAGAAGACTGCCGAAATGATCCCGCAGGTGGCGCGATGCCTTGGCCAGACGTGGGATCGCAACAGCGAACAGCCCGTCCCGCTTGAAAGGCTGAGTGGGATCGTTCGGGTCGAAAACGCGACCGCCCGGCCGGTGGCGGCCCTCCTGCACCTGGCGCGTTCCGCCGACAGCCAGACCCGGCTCGTCGCCATGGCCGGGACCGACGCAATGGTGGCGCTGGCAGTGGACAATGTCCGCACGGGCATGACCGGGCTGCTGCCCATGCAGAAGCGCCGGCTGGCGACCATCGGCGGGCTGGTCAATGCGGTGCCGACCTTCCGGCTGGAGGTGGGCGCGCGCCCGGCTGACGCTGCGGCGCTGATCAGCGCCACCCTGGATTGACGTCAAGTCAGGCTACTTGCGGCCTGGCCTTGGCCAATCTCTGGATCCACCGGAAGGCGTCGCGGCGCAGGCGCGAGCCCAGTCTGTCCCTGGAATTGACGCCGAGCAGCGTATTCGTGGTGATCAACCGCTTGGCCAGCCGTATCGAGAGATCGGGCTTGATCCGGGCGGCGAGTTCAAGCGCTCGGCTCTCCTTGAACAATTGGCCCGTCACATCGAGCACAACAGCCAGTTCGAGTTCGATGCCGGTCATGCGGGCAGCATCGAACAGGCATGTTTCCGCTTCCGGCGACTGCAGCGCCCGCACCCCTTGCAGCACGTCGACGCAAAGCTGCAGCCGGTGGAATTTGTGGCCGCCGGCGGCGTGAACGATGGCGATCGTCAGAAGAGCCGCCGGCGTGTCGGTCGCGTCGCCGTCAATGGCGCGCAATTCTGGGAAACCCAGCGACAGGCGCCGCCGCATGCCGGTGTCATGCACGAGGTCGCCATGCAGTTCGACCAGCAGGCTGGAATTCTCCTTTTCGAGCCATTTGAATTCCTGCAATTCGTAGGATTCGGCCTCGTTGCTGCCAAGCTCGAAGCCGCATGCCGCGATCACCCGGTTTGCCCTGGCCAGATTGGCGGGTTCGACGAGGATGTCGATATCGGTGAACGGCCTGTCGGCGACGTTGCGGTAGAGCTTTCGCGCGAAGGCCGGCCCCTTGACGATCCGCGCCGGAATATTGTCCGCCGCCAGTCCCTTCATGATGCGGTCGCCATGATACTTCAACAGCATCGACTGGCCGGTGGCGATCGTCGCTTTCTGGCGCAGGTCCTCCAGTTTGTCTCCCAACTCCTGATCCGATGGCAGTTGCGCGTCGCCGCTGAGCTTGCGCAGCATGATCGGCAGGACGCCATGGAATTCGGCGTTGTCGAGCAGCGACATCAGCGTCTTTGCCGACAAATTATCGACGTCGACAGTCGGCGCTTCCGGATCTGCGTAGCGCAGCAGCAGCTTTTCTTCGGCAGGGGTAAGCGGTGGCAGCATCAACCCGGACAATGTTGCGATTGAAGGGAAAGATGTTGCAGAAAAGCAGGGTGGAAGCCAGCTTTACATACCCCAGCGCAGCGCTGCCGTGTGTACCGGCGCATCCCAAAATCCGGTCGTCTCGTCGTCGAGCATGGTCAGCGTGATCGAGCAGCCGGCCATGTCGAGCGAAGTGACGTAGCAGCCGACCAGCGAACGGGCCACCGTCACGCCACGCTTCTCGAAGATCAGCCGTGCGCTGTTGTACATCAGATAGAGTTCCATCAGCGGCGTGCCGCCGAAGCCGTTGACGAACAGCAGCGCCGGGCCTTTCGCCTTGTCGCCGAGATCGCCCAGGATCGCGGCACAAATCTCCTGCGCGATCGCATCGGCGCTTTTCAACGTGTCGCGCCGGCGGCCGGGCTCGCCATGGATGCCGACGCCGAATTCCATCTCGCCGTCGCCGATGCCGAAAGTCGGCTTGCCCGCCGCCGGCACCGTGCAACTGGTCAGCGCCACGCCCATCGAGCGGGTTGCCGTGTTGACGCGGTCGCCCAGCGCCTTCAACGGCGCCAGCGCCAGGCCATGTTCGGCCGCCGCGCCGACGATCTTTTCCACCACCAGCGTGCCGGCGACGCCACGCCGGCCCGTCGTATAAGAAGAATTCTCGACGGCGACATCGTCATTGGTCACGATCTGCTGGACGCCGTCCGACATCTCGGCCGCCATGTCGAAGTTCATCACGTCGCCCTCATAGTTCTTGACGATGAACAGGCAGCCGGCGCCGGTGTCGACGGCTTGCGCCGCCGCCAGCATCTGGTCCGGTGTCGGCGAGGTGAACACCTGGCCGGGGCAGGCGGCGTCCAGCATGCCGTGACCGACAAAGCCGCCATGCAGCGGCTCGTGGCCGGAGCCGCCGCCCGAGATCAGCGCCACCTTGCCCGGCCGCAAGGTCTTGCGCCGGATGAATTTGTGCGCGTCGCCAAGCACCAGGATGTCGGCATGGGCGGCCACGAATCCGTCGAGGCTCTCGGTCAGCACCGTGTCCACCGAGTTCATGAACTTCTTCACGATCGTCTCCTCCGGAAATAGGCCTTCCAAACAATTCCAGGAAAAGTGTGTCGCGTTTTTTCCGGAATTGCGTAAAACAAAGCGTTCGATCAGCTACCCTTGCCAGTGATGCTGGTGATCTTCTGGATGAAGTCGTTTACCGCTTTGTCGAGCGCGGCGTTCTGCTTGTCGTCGCCGAAATCCGGCACGATCAGCGAGACATGCCGCGTCTTGCGCATGCCTGATGCGATCGACATTTTTCCCGGATGCGCCTGATGGTAGGCGGCGAGAAACTGGTCACGCTCGGCCGGGCTGAAATGGCACACCGAAAAGATAGCCGGCAAATGTTTTGACGGAATCGGGATCGAATAGGCCGGGCTGGAAATCTGCGTGACGAAGCTGCGGTGCTTGCCAAGCGCATCGGCAAGGCGCTGGCGCATGCCGGATGGGCGCTGGTCGATGACGTGCGACAGGATCGTCTTGTAGGCGCGGATCGCCTCCTCGGAGCCAGGTTCGGGTTTGATGTCGACCATGCCAGCCGCGCCTAGACAGAAACGTCCGCGATGGCTGCCTTGGCCATGGCGAGTTGCGCCGGAGCGACGGAAAGATCGCGCAGGCCGGCCTCGAGCAGTGACGGTATCGAGGCGGGATCGCCGCCGGCATCGCCGCACAGGCTGACCGGTATTTTTTCTCGTTCGCCAAACGCGGTCACGGCAGCGATCAGCCGCAGCACGGCTGGATGACGGACCGAATTGAGATGGGCCACGGCAGCGTTGTCGCGGGCGGCCGCCATGACATATTGGGTGAGGTCGTTGGAACCGATCGAGAAGAAGGCGGCCTCTGTAAAGGCTTCCGGCACGATCGCCACCGAAGGCACCTCGACCATGATGCCGAGCGGCGGCATCTTGTTCGCGATACCGCGCGCGGCAAGTGCTGCCTGTTCCTCGGCGAACATCGCCGCAGCCTGTCGGTATTCCTCCACAATGGCGATCATCGGGAACATCACTTTCAGACTGCCATGCACGGCGGCGCGCAGCAGCGCACGGATCTGTACACGAAACACCTCCGGTCTTGCCAGCGACAGCCTGATTCCGCGTTGGCCGAGGAACGGATTGCTCTCGTCGACCGTGAAGCCTGGCACCGGCTTGTCGCCGCCGGCATCGACGGTGCGGATCGTCACCGGCTTGTCGCCGGCCCACTCCAGCACCTTGCGGTAGGCGCGATACTGCGTCTCCTCATCCGGCAGCGACTTGCCGAACAGGAATTCGGTGCGCATCAGGCCGACACCGTCGCAGGTGGCGATGTCGATGCCGTCGACTTCGGACGGGTCGGCGATGTTGACCTGCACGCGTACCGGCGTGCCGGTCCTGGTCGCCGCCGGCCGCGCCAGGAAAGTCCCGGCTTGGTCGCGGCGCACCGTGAACGACGAAGACAATTGGCGGAAGGCGTCGATTTCAGCCTTGGACGGCAACAGCACGATGCCGCCATGTTCGGCATCGAGCAGTACAATGCCGGCAAA
Source organism: Mesorhizobium sp. M0243 (assembly GCF_040321775.1). Taxonomy (NCBI): domain Bacteria; kingdom Pseudomonadati; phylum Pseudomonadota; class Alphaproteobacteria; order Hyphomicrobiales; family Phyllobacteriaceae; genus Mesorhizobium; species Mesorhizobium sp. M0243. The sequence goes on from NZ_JAMYSF010000018.1 coordinate 110,303, forward strand.
GTGAGCCGGCAAAGCACCAAGCCCGACTATCATGGGCACGCCGCGCGAGCGCGCCAGCATGGCGACGTGGCTGGCTGTGCTGCCCGCCTTCAGCGCGATGCCGCCGCCGCTGCTCCAGTCGGTTTCGAGAAAGCGCGTCGGCGCGATGTCCTCGCCGTAGAGAATGGCGCCGGCTGGAACCTGGACGTCACCAGCCTCGGTCAGTGCCCGCAGCACCTGATCCCTGATGTCGCGTATGTCGGCGGCACGTGCGCGAAAGTAATCCTGGTCGGAAGCATCGTAGCCGGCGATTTCGGCGTCGAGCGCCTGCCGCCATGCCTGATCGGCCGGCTGGCCGGCGTGGATAGCGGCAAAGGCCAGGCTGCTCAGCGCATCATCTTCCAGCATGGCGATCTGGAACTCGAGGATGTCGGCGGCGTCGCCTTCAGCCGCGTCTATCAATGCGGTGAGGCGGCCCGCCGCGATGGCGATTGCGGTTTCGAGCGCCGCCTTCTCGTCGTCGGCCGTTTCTTTGCCGACATAGGAGCCGACAGTCTGGTCGAGATCGAACAGCGGCCCTTCGGCATAGCCGGCCGAGGCCGAAATGCCTTGCAGCCTAAGCGGTTCGGACATGGTCCGTGCCTTCGTCGAAATCGCGGCGCACCAGCTCGACCAGCGCATCGACGGCATCATCGGCGCCGTCGCCGCTGGCCCTGATATGCAGCAGCGTGCCTTTCGGCGCCTTGGCCGCCATCACCTTGACGATGCTCTTGGCGTCGAACCATGGCCCGTTGGCGGCCAGCGCTATTTCCACCTCGGCGGCGAAAGTCTTGGCCAGCTTGGTGAACTTCACCGAAGGACGCGCGTGCAGGCCCACCTCGTGGGTGACGACAACGGTCGCTTCGGCGGATGCGGACATGTCTTCAAGCTTCCCGTTCACTCACGACGGCGACAATTCGTGCGCCGTCGCCACCACTTCCCTGAGCGAGGCGCCGCCTGAGGCCTCGGTCGCCGCCATCACCGCGCCTTCGACGATCGGGGCGTTGCAGACGATGATCTTGTGCGAGCGTGGCTCGCCGATCATCTCCACCGCCATTTCCGAGTTGGTCTCGGCACCGCCGAGATCGACCAGAATGGCGACACCGGCTTCCGACCAGGCCTTGTCGATGGCGCCCATGATCGCCTCGACATTGGTGCCGAGCCCGCCATGGCCGTTTCCGCCGCACCATGCAAGCGGCACTTCGTCGCCCACCATCTGGCGCACCATGTCGGCCGTGCCCTCGGCAACCAGCGGCGAATGCGAAACGATGACGATGCCGACATTGCTCATGGCTGACCTTCCAACGTTTCGACGATCGTGCGCACCAGAAGCGCGGTCGAACGTGCACCGGCATCCATGTGGCCGATCGAGCGGTCGCCAAGGAACGAGGCGCGGCCACGCAAGGCTTTCATAGGCACGGTCGCCTCGGCCGCCGCGTCGGCGATATCGGCGATTTCAAGAGCTGTCTTTCCCTGCAGCAGCGCGTCATGCACCGGCTGCAGCACGTCGAGCAGGGTTTTTTGTCCGATCTGCGATTTGCCCCGCGCGGCCACCGCTTCGATCGCCTTGCCGAACGCTGCCGTCAGATTGGCGCGATTAGGCGCCGCTGAAATCTCCTTGCCGAGCGCCAGGAACAGGGTGCCGAATAGCGGGCCGGAGGCGCCGCCGACCGTCATCACCAGCTTGGTGCCGATCGCCTTCAGGGCATCGGGCAGCGGTTTGGCCGAAAATGCTTCGGCTTCGGCGCGCACGGCCTCGAAGCCGCGCTTCATGTTCAGCCCGTGGTCGCCGTCGCCGATCGCCTGGTCGAGCGCCGTCAACTCCTCGGCGTGAGCGGCAATGGTATCCGCAGCGGCCGCGATCAGCCGGGCAAGGTTCAATGCCGCCATGTCACCCGCATTCCCGGTTTCCATGCCGCCCGCAGTATCGAAAGAACGCTCATTCGACAACTGGAGCATGAATCAGGCCGCTTCGTGGAGCGCGGCCGCCGCCGCGAAAACCTCGGCCACTGCATAGGCGCCGGGGTCGGCCACGCCTTGCAGCTTGCTGCCGACATAGGCGGACCGCCCGGATTTTGCCCTGTCCATGGCAGCGGTGGCCTCGGCACCATGGCGAGCCGCGATAGCCGCTTCGTCCAGGCTCTTGGCATCGAGCGCTCTGAGGGCAGGCTCCAGGGCATCGACCATTGTACGATCCCCCATCCTTGCGCCGCCATAAAAGGTCATCCGCTCAAGGCCGGCAAGCAGCGCCTTGGCCAAGCTCGCGCCGCTATCCAGAGCCTGCGCCGCCGCCGTGAAGAAGATCGACAGCAGCACGCCGCTGGAGCCGCCCATCGAGGCGCTCAGAATGTCGCCCATCGCGCCAAGGGTCGCCGCCGGCTCGGCAAGCGGCAGCGCATCAAGCCGCTCGAGGATGCTGCGCGCGCCGGTCGCCACCGTCGAGCCCGTGTCGCCGTCGCCCGCCTTGGCGTCGAGCCCGTTCAACGTGGTTTCCAGCGCGATCAGTCGTTCGCAGATGGTGACGAGAAGAGAGCGGGTCCGTGCATCCTGGCTGGGCTTGCGTGCCGCGCTCTGTCCGGCCGCTTTCGCCATCGGCACCACGGCAGGCGGCACAACCGGCTTTGCCGGCATCCAGGCGTGCGGACCGACCGGCGCCTGCAAGGCCGTCTCGCGCGCGGGGTCGAGCCGGATCAGCGACAGCGAGAAGCCGTTCATGTTGAGCGCCGTCATCAGCGGGCCCGGGCCGATCGCCAGCTTGATGGTTTTGGCCAGCGGCGAGGCAAGCACTGCGTTGGCGATAACGGACATTTCGAGCGGCGGCACCGAACCGAGATTATTGATCAGCAAGGCGTGGCCGGCCTTGGGATCAAGCCGTGCCGCTAGGCGCGCCGCCATGATCGCCACCAGCCTGTCGGCGCTCTGCACCGCAATCCGCTCGACGCCCGGCTCGCCATGGATGCCGAGGCCGAGCTCGCCATCGTTCTCGCCGAACCTGTCTTCGTGCGGCTGGCCGGGAATCGAGCAGGACGACAGCGACATGCCGAGCGAAACAACGTCCTTCGCTGCCGCTCGCGCGACAGCCGCTATATCGGCAAGATCGTGCCCGGTCTCCGACAGGTGGCCTGATATCTTGTGGACGAACAAGGTGCCGGCAACGCCGCGCGGCTGGGCAATGTCGGGCAGCGCGATGTCGTCGGCGACGATCACCATCTCGACGGCAAAACCCTCGGCGCGCGCCTTCTCTGCCGCGAGGCCGAAATTGAGACGGTCGCCGGTGTAGTTCTTGACGATCAGCAGGCAGCCGGCCGAACCGGTGACCGCGCGAATCGCTGCCAGCACCGCCTCGACGCTTGGCGAGGCAAAGATCTCGCCCGAAACCGCCGCCGTCAGCATGCCCTTGCCGACGAAGCCGGCATGGGACGGTTCGTGCCCGGCCCCGCCGCCGGAGACGACGCTGACTTTCGTCCTGTCCCAGTCGGTGCGCAGGATGACCTTGATCTCGGGATAGCCGTCGAGGCGCGCGAGATCGCCGGAGCCAATGGTCCGTAACAGGCCGTCGAGCGCCTCGGTGACGATCGTTTCCCTGCGATTGAAAAAGTGCTTCATCGAATTCGTCCCGTACTGGCAAAGTCAAAACCGGTGCTGAATCACCGAAAACCGCTCACATCAATCGCTGTCCATCGGCGTCGAAATACAGCGGCGCCCGGTAGCGGATCACCACTCTGTCGCCCTGCGCCAGATCCGTGTCGGGATCGGTCAGCGTCACCAGTTTCTTGGTCCCTACCGTCACATGCAAATGGTTCTGATCACCGAGATGCTCCACCCAGTCGACAACGCCGTCGGCGTGACCATTCGCGGCCTTCGCGATCGAAAGATGTTCGGTGCGCGCGCCGATCGTCTTGGTCCCGGCCGGTGCGCCGCCGTCAGGCAGCAGTCCGGTTGGCAGAAGATTGATCGCCGGCTGGCCGAGCCTTGCCGCGACATGCAGGTTTGCCGGCTCGGAATAGATGGTGCGCGGCGAACCGATCTGCACCAGCACGCCATCGGCAAGGATGCCGATACGGTCGGCCATGGTCATCGCCTCGATCTGATCATGCGTGACATAAAGCATGGTGGCGCCGAGTTCGGTCTGGATGCGCTTCAGCTCGAGCCTGAGATCGCCGCGCAGCTTGGCATCGAGCGACGACAGCGGCTCGTCCATCAGGTAGATCGAGGGCTTGCGCACCAGCGCCCGGCCGATGGCAACGCGCTGCATTTCGCCGCCCGAAAGCTTGGTCGAGCGATTGGCGAGCTTGTGATGGATGCGCACCATCCTGGCCACCTCCTCGACCCGGCGGCGGATCTGCTCTTCCGGCATCTTTCGGGCCGGTGAGCGCAGCGGGAAGGCGAGATTGTCGAACACCGACAGATGCGGATAGAGCGAATATTGTTGGAACACAAAAGCCGTGTCGCGCTCCGCCGGCGACAGTGTCGTGGCATTGTGTCCGCCGATCTCGATCGTGCCGGTATCCGGCCGTTCCAACCCGGCGATGAGCCGCAGCGTCGTTGTCTTGCCGGCCCCGGTCGGCCCGAGCAGCACGACGAATTCACCATCTGCTATGTGCAGGTCGAGGCCGTCGACGGCGACATGGTCGCCGAAACTCTTGGTCACGTTCTTGATGTGCACCTCAGCCATGCTGGGCCCTCCGCTCCGAGGCGACATCGTGGATCGCGGTTCTCACCGCGCGGCCGGACCCCTTCTCGAACAGCGACAGCCGCGCGCTGCTCAGCGTCAGGCCGACATGATCGCCGGTCGAGAGCCGGATTTCAGCCGGCACGCGCGCCTTGATGATGCCGTCCGCCGTCTCCACCGCGACGATCTGCGTGGTGCCGAGATATTCGGTGCCATAGATGGCGCCACGCAGCTTGGAGGCGTCGTCGAAGCGTATGTGCTCCGGGCGGATGCCGAGCGCCATGTCGCTCGGTGCGATGTCCTCGCGCACCTCCGGCACCGCCACCTTTGCACCTTGCACGATGATCTCCCTGGCGCCCTTGGCGAGTCCGCCGCCAAATCCCAGAAAGTTCATCGGCGGCGAGCCGATGAAGTCGGCGACGAACATGGTCGCCGGGCGGTCGTAGATTTCGCGTGGGCTTCCGAATTGTTCGATGACACCATGGTTCATCACCGCGATCTTGTCGGCCATCGACATCGCTTCCATCTGGTCGTGCGTGACATAGACCGTCGTGGCGTGGATGCGGTTGTGCAGCTCGCGCAGCTCGCGGACCATCAGATCGCGGAATTCGGTGTCGAGCGTGCCGAGCGGCTCATCCATCAGGAAGCATTTTGGCCGCCGCACGATGGCGCGGCCGAGCGCGACGCGCTGGCGGTCGCCGCCGGCCAGGCCGGAGACGGATTTGTTGAGCAGATGGTCGATGCGCAGCAGCTTCGCCGTCTCCTCGACACGGGTGCGGATTTCGGCCGAAGGCATGCCTTGCGCCAGGAGCGGGAAGCCGATGTTCTTGCGCACATTCATGTGCGGATAGAGCGCGAAGAGCTGGAAGACGAAGGCGATGTCGCGCTCGCGGGCCCGCAGCATGGTGACGTCGTCGCCGCCGAGCAGGATCTGGCCGCCGGTCGGCAATTCGAGCCCCGCGATCATGCGCAAGGTCGTCGTCTTGCCGCAGCCGGACGGGCCGAGCATGACGAAGAACTCGCCATCCTCGACAACGAAGTTGGAATCCTGCACGGCGACGAAATCGCCGAAGGCCTTTCTCAGGTGCTGGACGCGGATTTCGGCCATGATTATTCCGGGAATTTCGAGACGATGATGAACATCACGGTGCCGGCGAGCATGGTGATGAAGGAGTAGGTGTAGAGCGACAGCACGAAGGGCTGGAATAGCATCAGGAAGCCGATGGCGATCAGCGCCGTCGCGATGTTTTCCATCAGCCCGCGCCGTGCCCAGCGAGGCCATGATGATTTCCTGGAGATGGCGGCGCGCGTCATACGTAGCCTTCCTTTTCCACGTCCAAAGGGAGAGATGGCTGCCAGGTGGTTCCCCCACTCCGTCGCTGCTTCGCAGCGCCACCTCTCCCCCCTCCGGAGGGAGAGGAAGGGAGCCTGGCTGAATTAAGTTCGCGCCCTTCCTATACCCCGGCTTGGGGGGTTGTGGTGGCGAGCGAAGCTCGAGGGTGTGGGGGTCGACCGGACGCGGCGCGAGACGATACACGTGCCTGCTTGCCATGCACGCTCTCGCTAAATGCTAAGCGTTCGCAAATGTGTCGATCCCGTAGCCGTGAACGAGGAGAGGGTAAACGGTGACACCGGCGGCCTCTTATTCCCACATCAATCATTTGCGCACCGCGCCGAAGGTGATGCCGCGCAGCAATTGCTTGCGAAGCAGGATGGTGAAGACCAGGATCGGCACCAGGAAGATCGTCGTGCCGGCTGCGACCGCCGGCCAGTCCTGGCCGCCTTCGCCGATGATGGTCGGGATGAAGGGCGGCGCGGTCTGCGCCGTGCCGGAGGTCAGAAGCGCTGCGAAGGCATACTCGTTCCAGGCGAAGATCAGGCAGAAGATGGCGGTCGCGGCAATGCCGGTCGTCGCCTGCGGCAGCACTGTGCGCCAGAAGGCCTGCAGCCGCGTATAGCCGTCGATCATCGCCGCCTCCTCATATTCGCGCGGGATCTCATCGATGAAGCCTTTCAGCAGCCATACAGCCAGCGACACATTGACTGCCGTGTAGAGCAGGATCATGCCGAGCGCCGTGTCCGACAAGCCAAGCTCGCGGTACATCAGGTAGATCGGAATGGCGACAGCGATCGGCGGCTAAGCGCGTCGACAGGATGAAGAACAAAAGGTCGTCGGCGAGCGGCACCTTGAAGCGCGAGAAGCCATAGGCAGACAGCGTGCCGAGGAACACGGCGCAGAAGGTCGAACCGAAGGCGATGATCAGCGAATTGACGAAGCGCGGCAGGAAGTTGGACGGGCCGGCGATCACCATGTTGCGCTTGCGCGTGGTCTCGTCGCAGAAGCCCGTCGCGGGACCCAGCGAGTTGATGTATTCCGGCGTCTGCCGCGTCCGCGTCGTGAACAGATTGCAGTAGCCTTCGAGGCTGGGCTGGAACAGGATCTTGGGCGGATAGGCGATCGAATCCGGCGGCGTCTTGAAGCTGGTGGCGAAGATCCACAGCAGCGGCACGATCGAGATCAGCGCGTAGAGCACGATGATCGTGCCGGCGATGCGCTTCGAATTCGTGGACGGTGCGACGACCGAGTGGGCAGTGGTCAGGCTCATCTCTGCTTCACCTTGTTGAGCGCCTTGACGTAGATGTTGGCCAGCCCGAACACCGCGACGAACAGGATGATGGCGAAGGCCGAGGAGTAGCCGGTGCGCCAGCTCTCAAAAGCCTGCCGCTTCAGCGTGATCGAGGCGACCTCGGTGGTCGAGCCCGGCCCACCGCCGGTCAAGAGGTTGACCATGTCGAACATCTTGAAGTTCTCGATGCCGCGAAACAGCACCGCCAGCATGATGAAGGGCAGCGCCATCGGCAGCGTGATCGACCAGAACTGCCGCCAGTTGGAGGCGCGGTCGACCTCGGCCGCCTCGTAGATGTATTCGGGGATCGAGCGTAAGCCGGCGAGGCAGATCAGCATCACGTAGGGCGTCCACATCCACGTGTCGACGATGATGATCGACCACGGCGCCAGCGACACGTTGGAGAGCATCTGGATATCGGTTGGCGGGATCCTCGTGACGAAGGAGATGGCGTAGGCGAACAGGCCGATCTGCGGCTCGTAGAGGAAGCGCCAGAAATTGCCGACCACCGCCGGCGACAGCATCATCGGCACCAGGATCAGCGTCGTCCAGAAGGCATGGCCGCGAAACTTCCTGTCGATCAGCCAGGCCAGCGTGAAGCCGATCAGCGTCTGCAACAGGATGGTCCAGAACACGAAATGCGCCGTCGTCTGCATGGCGATCCAGATATCCTTGTCGCCGAGGATGCGCTGGTAGTTGGCGAAGCCGAGATTCTTCACCACCTCGTTCGGCCGGTTGGCCCGATAGTTGGTGAACGACAGATAGATCGCCCAGAACAGCGGAAAGATGTTGATGGCCAGCAGCAACAGGATCGTCGGCGAGATGAACAGCCAGGCGAGGCCCTTGTCGCTGATGCCCCGGACCTTGCCGGCCAACGGTTCCGGGGTCGCCCGGGCAACGTTCTCCGCAGTCCGATTGAGCATGGTGAGTCCTGCTTCGGTCACTTGGTCGTCTCTGTCATGGAATTTATCTGAACTGCGTCCCGTGCCAAGGGCGGCACGGGACGCTAGGGCCCTAGCTCGGGAGGAGCCGGGGTTACATCTTGCCGTCGTCCTGGAAGACCTGCGTCCAGTCCTTGACCAGGCCGTCGAGCGCATCCTTGGCCGAGCCCTGGCCGGCCACGACATAGTCATGGAAGCGTTTCTGCGAAGCCTGCAGCAGCGGTGCGTAGCTCGGCTCGGCCCAGAAGTCCTTCACGATGGCCATCGAGTCGAGGAAGGTCTGCGCGTAGGGCTGGCTGGCCGGGAACTTCGGATCCTTGACCACCGCGTTGAGGCAGGAATAGCCGCCGAGGGACCACCATTTGGCCTGCACGTCCTTGTTGGCGAACCACTTGATGTATTTCAGCGCCGCCTCCTGCTTGTCGGAATAGGACACTACCGAGATGCCCTGGCCGCCGAGCTGGGCGAACTGCTCACCGTCGGGACCCTTCGGGTTGACGAAGTAGCCGATCTTGTCGCCGCCGACATTCTCGTCCTTCTGCAGGCCCGGCCATGTGAAGGCGAAGTTCATGTGCATCGCCACCTGGCCGGATTTGAAGGCATCGACGCCTTCGCCCATGTAGCTGTTCGACGCGCCCGGAGGGGTACAGCAATCATAAAGCGCCTTGTAGAATTCCAGGCCCTTCACCGACTTGTCGGAGTTGACGAAGCCTTCCATCTCGTAGGGCTTCTTCGGGTTTTCGTACTGGAAGCCGTAGCTGTAGAGCACGTCCATGGCGCCCATGGTGATGCCTTCCGAGCCGCGCTCGGTATAGATCGAGGCGCCGTAGACGGTCTTGCCGTCAATCTCGCGCTTCTGGAAGAACTCGGCGACCTGCTTCAACTGGTCGAAGGTGGTCGGCGGACCGAGATCCCAGCCGTACTTCTCCTTGAATTCCTTCTGCAGCTCCGGCTTGGAGAACCAGTCCTTGCGATAGGTCCAGCCGACGACGTCGCCCATGGCTGGCAGCGCCCAGTAGTTCGGCGTGTTCTTCGGCCATTCCGAATAGCCGACGACGGTTGCCGGCACGAAGTCGTCCATGCTGATCTTCTCCTTGTCGAAGAAGTCGTTCAGCTTGACGTAGTGGCCGTTCTCGGCCGAACCGCCGATCCACTGGCTGTCGCCGATGATCAGGTCGCACAATTTGCCGTGCGAATTCAGCTCGTTGAGGAAACGGTCTGCATAATTGGTCCACGGCACGAACTCGAATTTCATGCCGATGCCGGTTTCCTTGGTAAAATCCTTGGACAGTTCGACAAGCGCGTTGGCCGGGTCCCAAGCGGCCCAGCACAGCGTCAGGTCTTCAGCGTGCGCGACATTCGAGACGGCTGTCGACGCTGTGATCGCCGAGGTCAGTCCCAACGCCAGTTTCAAGCTCGATTTCATGACTTCCTCCCATTTGCGAAACGCGCCCGGATGACGGTTTCAAAAAGCCCTCAACCCCTCTCCTCAGGGGCCCAAACATGGCGGCGCGGTCACGCTGCGGATGTTTAGTAATTTGTTTAGTGATGCAATTTTTACTAAACAAGGCAAGCGAATTCGTTGCTGCGCCGCAGCATGCTTATGGCGATGTCTGAAAACCTTGGGAAAAGCGCGGGTCGCTGGTCGGCCTACCGAAGCTCTTCAGGCCGATTCTGACCAGGACGTGGGGCAGCCTCGGTTTTCAATCCACCCTTCTGGTGCTCACCATCACCTTGCGGATTGGCGGCGCCGGCGGCAGCAGCGCGCGGATATCGGCGAACGGGAACGACGGTTCGAAACGGAACGCTTCGGCCGATGAGCCTTGCGCGCTGTTGCACTGGCCGGCGCGAAAGGCGTTCTGTGTCCGCGCGATGTCGACGAAGCGGTCGGGATCCTGCGACTGATGCATTCGGATCGCCTCAGCTTTGACGTCGGCATACCCGGAAATGTCGACGTAGTGCGTCGGCGAAAAACCGGTGCCGCCCATCGTGTCGGCATGCAGCACCGGGACGGCGAAAGACGCCGCGATGCGCACGCCGTCCGACAGCGCGCGATGGTCGGCGTGATAGTCGTTGGGCGCATGCGTGATCACCAGATCCGGGCCGGTTTGACCAATCAGTGCTTTCAGAGCTCCGATCAGCGCTGCATCGGCCACCAACTCGCCGTCCGGGAAGTCGAGGAAGCGTGGCATTGCGCCTACCAGCGCAGCCGCGGCCGTTGCTTCATCGCGACGGACACGAGCGAGAACAGCGGGATCACTCGTGCCGCCCCTGGCACCATCCGTGGCCATGGCAAAAGTGAGCTCTGCGCCTTGCGCGGCATAGGCGGCCATCGTACCGAACATGAAGATCTCGATGTCGTCCGGATGCGCACCGAGCGCTAGGATTTTCAAATCACTCTCTCCCCGGAACTGGAACAACGTGACGAACGGAATCCTGCTCGCCCTGATCGCCTACGCAAGCTATTCGGGCAGCGATGCCGTTGTCAAAAGCCTGGGCGGTCAGCTCACGATCTTCGAGATCGGCTTTTTCATAACCTTGTTCGCGGGCTTCTTCCTATTCTTCACGCGACCTGCGGGCGAACGCTGGCGCGATTTCTGGCGCACCAAAAGGCCATGGGCGGTGCAGGCGCGCGCCTGGGCGGGTATCGCTTCCGGCGTGCTCAGCGTCTACGCCTTCACCACCATTCCGCTGGCCGAGTCCTATGCGCTGATCTTCCTGGCGCCGCTCTGCGTCACCATCCTCTCCACGGTGATCCTCAAGGAGAAGGTCGGCCCCTGGCGCTGGCTGGCGGTGGTCGCCGGTTTTGCCGGTGTCATGCTGGTGGTGCGGCCTGGCTTTCGCGAGCTCAATCTCGGCCATCTTGCCGCCTTCGGCGTTGCCTTCCTCGCCGCCATCAGCGTCATCCTGATGCGCTCGCTGGCGCAGCAGGAAAAGCGCACCACCATGCTCGGCGTGCTGGTCGGTTGCGGCCTGCTGTTCAACGGCATCGGTGCCGCCGCCACCGCCTTCACTGTTCCCAGCGGAAAGCAGTTGCTGTGGCTGGCAATGGCCGGAGCCTTCACCGCAGGTGGACAATTCCTTCAACTGCTGGCCATGAAATACGCGCCCGCCAACCGCGTTGCGCCGACGCATTATTCGCAGATCGCCTGGGCGGTGGTCCTCGGCGCGTTGTTCTTCCAGGAATATCCGGACGGGCTGTCGCTGGTTGGTCTGGCGGTCGTTGGCGGCGCCGGCCTGTTGACCATGGTGCGGGAGGAAGCGCGGCTGGGCACCGTGCGCTGGAACCCGTTTTCGCGCACCCGGCTTTGAACCGTCTCTGGTTGCGCCGTGGCCACAACCGCTGATATGCGGGCGCCATGACCACAAAACCCCTGCCGGAGCTTCCTGTATCTGCCGTGCTGCCGGCGCTGAGGGAAGCGCTCGGCCATGGCAACAGCGCCGTGCTGGTGGCGCCGCCGGGCGCCGGCAAGACGACGCTGGTGCCGCTGGCGCTGCTTGACGCGCCTTGGCTCGGCGCCGGCAAGATCATCCTGCTTGAACCGCGCCGCCTCGCCGCCCGCGCCGCCGCCCGCCGGATGGCTGAATTGCTTGGTGAGGAACCTGGCGCCACCGTCGGCTATGCCATGCGCATGGAAAACCGCATTTCGGCAAAGACCAGGATCGTAGTCGTCACCGAAGGCGTGCTGGCGCGCATGATCCTCGACGATCCCGAATTGCCCGGCGTTTCGGCTGTCATTTTCGACGAATTCCACGAGCGTTCGCTCGATGGCGATTTTGGGCTCGCACTGGCGCTCGACGTGCAGGGTGCGCTGCGGCCGGACCTGCGCTTGGCTGTGATGTCGGCAACGCTCGACGGCGCGCGGGTCGCGAAACTGCTGTCGGGTGCGCCGGTGATCGAGAGCGAGGGGCGCGCCTTTCCTGTCGACATCCGCTACGACGAGCGCCCTACCGGCATTGCCATCGAGGACGCGATGGCCAAGGCGATCCGCACAGCCCTTGCCGACGAGATCGGCAGCGTGCTTGCCTTCCTGCCCGGCCAACGCGAGATCGAGCGAACCGCCGAGCGGCTGGCCGGCAAGGTCGGCACTGAAACCGACATCGTGCCGCTCTACGGCATGCTCGACGGCAAGGCGCAGGACGCCGCGATCAAGCCGGCGCCTTCAGGCCGCCGCAAGGTGGTGCTGGCCACCTCGATCGCCGAAACCTCGATCACCATCGACGGTGTGCGCGTCGTCATCGATTCCGGCCTGTCGCGCCTGCCGCGCTATGAGCCGGCCAGCGGCCTCACCCGGCTGGAAACCGTGCGTGTCAGCAAGGCTTCCGCCGACCAGCGCGCCGGCCGTGCCGGGCGCACGCAGGCTGGCGTCGCCATCCGGCTGTGGCGGGCCGAGCAGACGGCTGCACTTCCCGCTTTCACGCCGCCGGAAATCCTCGAGGCCGATCTGTCCGGACTGCTGCTCGATTGCGCTGCCTTTGGCGTTGCCGATCCGGCAGGGCTCGCCTTTCTCGATCCGCCGCCTGTTCCGGCCCTTAGTGAGGCAAGGGCACTGCTGCGCGCGCTGGATGCCGTCGACGAGACGGGCCGCCTGACGGAGGCGGGTGCAGCGATGCGCAAGCTCGCTCTGCCGGTGCGGTTGGCGCACATGGTTGCCGAGGCAGCCGGCAGCGGCCATGCCTTCGAAGCGGCGATGCTTGCGGTGCTGCTCACCGAACGCGGTCTTGGTGGCGACGGCGCCGATCTGGAGCGACGGCTGATGCGCTTTCGTGGGGAAAGATCTCCGCGCGCTACCGCCGCCAAGCAGCTCGCCGAACGGCTGGCGCGGCAGGCCGGCACCTCTTCACCCTCCCCCTTGTGGGGAGGGTCGATCCGCGAAGCGGAGCGGGGTGGGGGTAGGCCGAGCGCTGCACTCCCACCCCGTCTCCCTCGCCTTGCTGCGCAAGGCGCGCTCGCCGACCCTCCCCACAAGGGGGAGGGTAAGTCAGCCGGTCCCCTGCTCGTCCACGCCTGGCCGGATCGGGTGGCGAAGGCGCGTGGCGAGCGTGGCCGTTTCGTGCTGGCCAACGGCTCCGGCGCCATGCTCGACGCCGGCGATCCGCTGGCGGGCGAGCCGTTTCTGGTCGTCGCCGACTTGCAGGGCAAGGCACAGAATGCGCGCATCACGGCGGCGGCGGCGATCGGCGAGGACGATGTCCGCGCTGCGCTGGCGGACAGGATCGAGGTCCGCCGTGAAACGAGCTTCGACCGCGACAAGCGCGCCGTGCGCGTCCGCGAAACAGTGCGCCTTGGCGCCATCACGCTTGCCGAGCGCATGCTGCCGCCGCCAATCGGTGCTGACGCTGATCGCGCCGTCCTCGATGCGGTGCGCCAGCACGGGCTGTCGCTGCTGAATTGGAGCAAGGAGGCGCAAACGCTGCGCCAGCGGCTTGGCTGGCTGCATCGCGGCCTTGGCGCGCCCTGGCCCGACATGGCGGATGCCGCCCTCATCGAGCGCCTCGACGACTGGCTGCTGCCTTACCTCGCCGGCGCGGCATCGTTTGCCGCCATCGATGCGGGCGTTGTCTCGGCCGGACTGACCAGCCTCGTGCCGCATGATCTGCAGCGCAGGATCGATACGCTGGCGCCGACCCATTTCGATGCCCCGTCGGGCAGCCATGTGCCGATCCGCTATGACGGCGAATGGCCGGTGCTGGCGGTTCGCGTGCAGGAGCTGTTCGGCCTCGACCGCCATCCTTCGATCGCCAATGGCGCCGTGCCGCTGACGCTCGAACTCCTGTCGCCGGCGCACCGGCCAATCCAGACGACGCGCGACCTGCCCGGCTTCTGGCGCGGCTCCTGGGCCGATGTGCGCGCCGACATGCGCGGCCGCTATCCCAAGCATGTCTGGCCGGAAAACCCGCTGCTCGCCGCCGCCACCGCCCGCGCCAAACCGCGCGGGACCTAGCGTTCCTGGTCCTACGGCTGTAATTCATGGCCATGATCAACGTTTTGCGTTCGCCCGATTTCCAGCAGAGCCAGAGACTGCGCCTCAACACGCTGATCCGGTTGCGCTGGCTTGCCATTGTCGGTCAGAGCCTGACGGTGCTCGTCGTCGCCTATGGGCTGAAGTTTCCACTGCCGGTCAGCCTCTGCTTTGCCCTAATCGCCTGTTCGGCCTGGATGAACCTGTTTCTCGCCTTTCGCTTTCCGGCGGCGCACCGGCTCACGCCGCTTGCGGCCTTCGGCATCCTCATCTTCGACAGCCTGCAGCTTGCCGGCCTGCTCTACATGACCGGCGGCCTCACCAACCCGTTCTCGCTGCTGATGACCGTGCCTGTCGTCATTTCGGCGACATCGCTGCCCCTGCGCCTGACCGCCATCCTCGGTGGGCTGGTCATGTCGGCGGCGACCTTTCTGGTCTTTGTCCATCTGCCGCTGCCCTGGCATGAGGACGCGCCGCTGGCGATGCCTTTTCTCTATGTCGCCGGCATGTGGATGGCGGTGCTGTCCTCGATCGCCTTCACCGCCATATACGCCTTCCGGGTGGCCGCCGAAGCCCGGCTTCTTGCCAATGCGCTCGCCGCAACCGAGCTCGTGCTGCAGCGCGAGCAGCACCTTTCGGCACTCGACGGGCTGGCCGCCGCGGCCGCGCACGAGCTCGGCACGCCGCTCGCCACCATCGCGCTTGTCGCCAAGGAGATGGAAAAGGCGCTCGGCAAGGATCCGAAATACGGGGAAGACGTGACGCTGTTGCGTTCGCAGAGCGAGCGTTGCCGCGAGATTCTCAAGCGGCTGACCAGCCTGTCCTCCGAGGGCGAGGCGCATCTTTCGCGGTTGCCATTGACTTCGCTGGTCGAGGAGGTCACCGCGCCGCACCGGGACTTCGGCATCTCGATCAAGCTTCGGCCCGGCGAACGCATCGGCCCCGAGCCGGTCGGGCGACGCAATCCGGGCGTCATCTACGGCCTCGGCAACTTGGTCGAGAACGCCGTCGATTTTGCCCGCAAAAGCGTCACCGTGCGCTGGAGCTGGGACGAGGCCACCGTCACCTTCTCGATCATCGATGACGGCCCCGGCTTTCCGGCCGAGATCATCGACCGCATCGGCGAGCCCTATATGTCGACGCGCCAGGGCAATGAAACCGGCGGCGGTCTGGGCCTCGGCCTGTTCATCGCCAAGACCCTGCTCGAACGCTCTGGTGCCGTGCTCGATTTCCGCAATTCGAGCGGCCTGGGCGAGGGCGCCATGGTCCAGATATCGTGGCCGCGTGGTGTGTTCCTCAATCCGGAAATCACTTCGGCCAGCATGTTCGACACCGCCTGAGAGCCTTGAAGGACCTCTAAAAATTGGACAAGGAGGCTCAGGAACTATATTTGCGTAAAATTAAGGCAGCAGGAATTTTGAGACTATGACAGGCGACGAGAATATTGGCGCAATGGTTGAAGGCGAGGACACCTCGCTGCTTGTCGTCGATGACGACAAGCCGTTCCTCACGCGTCTGGCCCGCGCCATGGAAGCTAGAGGCTTCGTGGTCGAGACGGCCGAGAGCGTCGAGGAGGCGGTTGCCAAGGCGCGCGCCAATCCACCCGCCTACGCCGTGGTCGACATGCGGCTCGGCGACGGCAACGGCCTCGACGTGGTCGCGGCCATCCGCGAAAAGCGCGAGGATTCCCGCACCATCATCCTGACCGGCTACGGCAACATCGCCACCGCGGTGACCGCGGTGAAGCTCGGTGCGGTCGATTATCTCTCCAAGCCCGCCGACGCCGATGATATCTTCGCGGCACTCACCCGCACCGCCGGCGAGCGCGCGGCGCCGCCGGAAAACCCGATGTCAGCCGACCGCGTTCGATGGGAGCATATCCAGCGCGTCTATGAGATGTGCGAGCGCAACGTCTCCGAGACAGCGCGCCGGCTCAACATGCACCGACGCACCTTGCAGCGCATACTGGCCAAGCGGGCGCCGCGTTAAGGCCGCCGTTTGCCATCTTGCGGGATCGAAGCCCGCCAAAACAGACGGCATGACGGAGGCGACATGCAGGACTTGAAGCATCGGCCGGTTTCCGTCTTCCGCGAATTCCTCGATAGTGAAGCGGCTGGCGGCATCATCCTGATGGTGGCGGCGGCACTGGCCCTGATCGTCGCCAATTCGCCGCTCGCCGAAACCTATTTCTCCGCGCTCCACGCCTATCTCGGCCCGCTCAGCGTCTCGCATTGGGTCAATGACGGGCTGATGGCGGTGTTCTTCCTGCTCGTCGGACTGGAGATCAAGCGCGAGATGCTGGACGGCCAGCTCTCCACCTGGCCCCGGCGCGTGCTGCCCGGCATTGCAGCCGCCGGCGGCATGGTGGTTCCCGCACTCGTCTATGTGGCCGTCAACCGCAACAATGCGGCCGCCCTGTCCGGTTGGGCGATCCCGACCGCCACCGACATCGCTTTCGCGCTCGGCGTGCTGTCGCTGCTCGGCAGCCGCGTGCCGGCTTCGCTGAAGGTGTTCCTCACAGCACTGGCGATCATCGACGACCTCGGTGCCGTCATCATCATCGCCATCTTCTACACCAGCGGCCTGTCGCTGGCTTATCTGGGTGCTGCCTTCGCCGTCATTGCCGCGCTTGTCGTGCTCAACCGCATGCGGGTGATGACGCTGGTTCCCTATCTCGTGCTCGGCGTCATCTTGTGGATGCTGGTGCTGAAATCCGGCGTCCATGCCACGCTCGCCGGCGTGGCGCTGGCGCTGACCATCCCGCTTGAGCGCTCCGCCGGCATCGGCCACGATCTCGACCATTCGCCGCTGCACCGGCTCGAGCACGGCCTGCACAAGATTGTGGCCTTCGTCGTCATCCCGATCTTCGGCTTTGCCAATGCCGGCGTTTCGCTGGCCGGCCTCAGCGTCAGTGCGCTGATCGAGCCGTTGACGCTGGGTGTCGCCGCCGGCCTGGTGGTTGGCAAGCTGGTCGGCGTGTTCGGCTCCTCGGCACTTGCGATCCGGCTCGGTCTTGCCGACCTGCCCGCCAATGCCGGCTGGACGCACATGATCGGCATATCGCTGCTGTGCGGCATCGGCTTCACCATGAGCCTGTTCATCGGCCTGCTCGCCTTCGCCGGCGACGTGGCGCTGCAGGACGCGGTCAAGGTCGGCATCCTCGCCGGCTCCTTCATCGCCGCCATTCTGGGTGCTGCCGTGCTGCTCATGGCGCCCGCCAAGGGTGGCGTGGAGGACGATGAAGAGCAGAGCCGGTCATAGACTGAAGGACGGGCCGTTACTCGCTCTCACCCTCCAGCGCCGGCACCGACACGCCGGCAAGCTCTGCCGCCAGCAGCCGCGAAGCGCCGGCCCGCGCGACCCGCAGCATCAGCGCCTTGCGCGTTGCCGCTGCCATGCGGTGCTCGGGCGCATCGCGCAGGATCTCGGCGCCATAGCCGTCGGAAAGGATGAAGCCGCATTCCTGCGGAAAGATTTCCGAGGGCACGCCGGGATGGGTGGCGAAGAAGAAGCGGTCGGAATGCAGCCGGTAGTCGGGCCATTTGCGGTCGACCCTGAAATCCTCGATCGAGGATTTGATCTCGATTATCCAGATATCGCCCTGCCGGGTCAGCGCGACGAGGTCGGCGCGGCGGCCCGTGGCCAGCGACAGCTCGGGCAACACATGTGCGCCCATATCCATGAGCAGCCGCTGTACGCCGCGCCGCACCAGCATGGCGCGTTCGGACTGGCGGCCGTCGATGAGAGGATTGATGGGGATGGGGGAGATGATCGGCATGCCAGGCACCATGCCAGATTCTGTTCACGGTTTGAACCTGTTTTATGTGGGCGCTTTCAGGTAATCGTCGGGCTTCCACTCTTTCATCGCGGGCTACTTCCGCGCGATCCATTCCGCTAAACCGGGCTCAATGTCGTCGCTATCCGTATACTCCCGGATCAAAAGCTCGGCCTCGGCCCGCCATTTGTCCTCTGGAATGTTCTTCTGGATGACGATTTTTATGAACGCGCTGCGCAAAATATCGCAGTCAAAAGCCGATACCGAGCTATCGAACTGAGACATGGCCAACCTCCCATCCATAAGGGCGGGAGCTTAGCGTTACTCTCAATCACCGGTGCGCCGTTAACCCGTAGCCGGTGACCTTGGGATTTTAATACGCTGTGAGGTGGCTTCAATAAGGATTCACTGTACATTTTTAACCAAGCGGCTGGGCCTCAATTGCCGGCCAATTCGCGCGCTCTAGCTCCCGGCAGGCGGCAACCCCTCAAAGAAGCCGCAGTGGCCGGCGCGGATCATCATTCATCCGGCAACCTGCGCCGGCCATTTTGGCGTTAGGCCTGTCAAATATATAACCGCCTTTATGTAGGCGATCGTGTAGTTGTCGGACCTCAACGAACGCCCGTTTTGGACAGCAGGTTTAAAACCAGCACTCCAGCCAAGATCAGGCCCATGCCGACAAAACCTGCCACGTCGGGCCGTTGCCCGTAGACAATCCAAGCGACCAGCGCGACCAGAACAATGCCGCCGCCCGCCCATACTGCATAGGCAACGCCGACCGGTATGCGGTCCAGCACCTGGGACAGAAAGAAAAACGCCGTGGCGTAACCGAGCAGCACCAACATCGACGGGCCAAGCCTGGTGAAGCCTTCCGAGGCCTTATCGCGCTGGTCGCGATGACCTCACCGACAATAGCCAGGGCAAGAATGGCATAAGCTGGCATTCGATGAACCTCCAGTGGCGGGAGGCATCTAATGATCAGAACGCTACGATGGCGTCACGTTCACTTTCCCGTGATCGTGCCTCGCCGCGAGCGGCGCAGAGTCTCGTCGATTGCAAGGGCGCGCGCCTGTCCGATGAGGCCCACCCAGCTACACTCCGGGCTGCGTCGCTCCTGTTAATTAGCTAGAGCGAATATAAGTGAAAGGTGATATTTTCGAAGCAGCCGGGGCTCCCCCAATACACCCCGCTCCGGTCAGGCCCGGTGGCGGTCCATCCAAAGGAAGGCTACCGGGCCGATCCCTGCAACCAACCGGTGACCCGTTCGTTGACCCATGCCGGGTTGATCCCCCGGCACTCCAGGACCTGCCCGCTGCCGAGGGGCGGCGGGCCTTTTTTACCGATTGGGTTCAAGCCTGCAGCGATAGCGAAGGCGCCGGACTCCGGGACCTTCGCGTTGCAGGTCTCGTCAGAAGTGGATCCAGAAGGATCTGCGGAAACACCTGCGGCGCCAGGAACCGTGGCGCCAATAGCGACGGCAAACCCGCCTCCACCCGCGTCGACGACGGCGGCGGTGCCACCTGCGGTGCCGCACGAACTCGACGCCGTCCTGGACATCGGGACCATCCGGGTCGAGAATGTCGTCGGACGGTTTGTCGAGCTCATCGAGAATGCCCGGCCCCGTATTGGGGATGCCGGCCAAGGCGGTGGCAGGACGCGCGATTGCGACGACGGTCGCAGCCCCTGCCAGCCCAAGCATTCTAGTCAGAAACAATCGCCGATCCATGCCAATCTCCATCGTTGATCATTGCAACAAGGGAAGACATAGCGCGTCAGATTGACGCGCCCAGATGCCGAAGAAAATTGGATCAATCGCTCTGCTGTGCCGGCGGTGGGCCTATTTAGCGATCTCTGACAATCCACGCGGCCAAATGCGCCTGTTCCCGGGGATCATTCCTCCGACAAGCCGGTCGCCGTTGCGTCCGTTTCGATGCTCACCGGCACGCCCTGGCGCAGGGAGTTGCTGACCGTGGAAATCGCCGCGGCCCTTGTGATGATCTCCGCCGGGTCGGAGCCGTCCAGCGTCGTGCAGGAAACCGTCATGGTTGACGAAGTCGCGAGCAAAGGCTTGCCTTCGAGGCTCAGCGTCACGGTCACGGCGATCTTGTTGAGCGTTATGCCCATTTCCTCGGCAACGTAGCGAAGGTCGTTGCAGAAGCAGCCGCCGATCGCC
Organism: Mesorhizobium sp. M0243; assembly: GCF_040321775.1. Classification (NCBI taxonomy): domain Bacteria; kingdom Pseudomonadati; phylum Pseudomonadota; class Alphaproteobacteria; order Hyphomicrobiales; family Phyllobacteriaceae; genus Mesorhizobium; species Mesorhizobium sp. M0243. Next base: position 130,472 of record NZ_JAMYSF010000018.1, read on the forward strand.
AGGGCGAGCAGCTGGCCGCCATTGAAGCCCAGGCCCATGCCGCCGGCCTTGCCTTCGGGCCGGTCGACGATGATCGTGTGGCCGCCGGCCCAGCCCATGGCCGCCTGCGTGCCCCCCATATTGCGCAGTTCGACGCTCATCGAGACCATTTGTGGACGTCCTCCCGGCAGGAGTCGACCAGGCGTCGGGCCTCGTCGACGTAGGGTCATTATGCAGCCGCAGAGGTGCCCCTGTCGCTGAGCAACGCCGCTCCCGCCATGTCATCAAGGATCGGACAATCCGGCCTTTCGTCGCCGTGGCAGGCATGGATCAGTTTCTGCAGCGTCGAGCGCATCGACTGCAACTCGCGCACTTTCTCCTCGATCGCCGTGACATGGGCGGCGGCGATTTCGCGCACGTTGTGGCTGGCGCGGCTGCGATCCTGGTAAAGCGCCATCAACTGGCGGCAATCGTCGATGGAAAAGCCCAGATTGCGCGCGCGGCGCAGGAAGGCCAGCCGATGGATGTCGTCTCCGGAATAATCGCGGTAGCCGTTGGCGGCCCGCGCCGGGGCGATCAGGCCGATCTCTTCATAGTAGCGGATAGTCTTGGCCGGCAGGCCGGAGCGGTGGGCGGCGTCACCGACATTCATGACGGTTCTCCTCGATTTCCAGGAGCCCATGGAGCAGGCCCCTTGAATTTGCTTCACAATCCTGTGAGTCCTGTTGCCAAAATGCCATAGTGATACGCTTACCGGTACGTCAAGGCAGGCATATAGGCATCGCGCGCTTGGCAAGCAAAGCAAATGCCAGCATGAATGACGATGAGAGAGCGGCCGACTCGTGCCGCCGAAGTTGGGCGGGGCACCGGATCACCTGATGCGCATGAAGTCGTTTGCAATCATCGCCGCACTGGCGCTCTCCACTGCTATCGCCGGTTGCAGCACCATCGGCTCGCAGATCTTCTCCAACGACTACGGCGCGGTCACCGACGCCGGTTATCAGCTGCCGCGGATCCCGATCGAGAAAGTGCCGATGAAGTACCATCGGCAGGAAGTGAACTACGACAGCCCGGAAAAGCCGGGCACGATCATAGTCGATACGCAGAACAAGTTCCTCTACTTCATCGAGGGCGACGGCAGGGCCATTCGCTACGGCATCGGCGTCGGCCGCGAGGGCTTCGAGTGGCATGGCACCGCCCACATTGCGCTCAAGCGCGAATGGCCGACCTGGACACCGCCGAGGCAGATGATCCAGCGCCAGCCGGAATTGGAAAAGTTTGCCGGCGGCATGGAGCCGGGCCTGAAGAACCCGCTCGGCGCGCGCGCCATGTACCTGTTCAACAAGGGCGGCGATTCGGGCTATCGCCTGCATGGCAGCCCGGAATGGAATTCGATCGGCAAGGCTATGTCGTCTGGCTGCATCCGCCTAATGAATCAGGACATTATCGACCTCTATGACCGCGCCTCGGTCGGCGCCAAGGTCATCGTTCTCTAGAGGCAGTTTTCGTACGCGGACCGTCTAGGCAACAACGGACGTCCCAAGCAGAAAACCGGGCAATTCGGCCCGGTTTTTTGTTGTTTGCCTCTAATGCCTCGAGAAGGAGGTCTCTACGAGACCTGCTCGACCTGCTGCACTTCCGGCACGAAATGGCGCAGAAGGTTCTGGATGCCGTGCTTCAGCGTCGCCGTCGAGGACGGGCAGCCGGCGCAGGCGCCCTTCATGTGCAGGAACACCGTGCCGTTCTCGAAGCCGCGGAAGGTGATGTCGCCTCCATCCTGGGCGACCGCCGGGCGCACCCGTGTATCGAGCAGTTCCTTGATGGTGATGACCAGCTCCTCGTCGGCCTTGTCGTAGAACTCACCGGTCTGGCTGGTCTCTGCGGCCGGGCCAGCCTTGGCCATGACAGGCGCGCCGGACATGAAATGCTCCATGATGGCGCCGAGGATCGCCGGCTTCAGATGCTGCCAGTCGGGGCCATCCTTGGTCACGGTGATGAAGTCATAGCCGAAGAAAACGCCGGTGACGCCAGGAATTTCGAACAGCCGGCCGGCCAGCGGCGAGGCGACGGCGGCGCTGTCGGCATCGCGGAAATCGGCGGTGCCTTCCAGAAGCACTTCCTTGCCGGGCAGGAATTTCAGCGTCGCCGGGTTTGGCGTCGATTCGGTCTGGATGAACATGGCCGTCTCCGTGCCCGTTTGGGCATCTAGTTTGGAACAATTCTAAATAGGCTCAATTGGATGGACATTCAAGCGAAACGCATCGCCGGAACGGCTGGCTGGCGGAATGTTTTTTCGCGCCCAAAATCGGAGCGGCATCACCTGAAGAGCAAAATCTCAGGCCAGGCTGTCTATTTCCTCGTCCGACAGGTTCTGCGGCACGACAGTCACCGGGATCGGGAAGGCGGCACCCTTGCCGGCCACGGCGCCGACCAGCGGCCCCGGGCCTTCCTTGCCCGCACCGGCGGCCAGCACCAGGATGGCGATGTCCTGGTCTTCCTCGATCAATTTGTGGATCTCTTCCGTCGGCTTGCCTTCGCGCACCACCATCTCGGGCTCGATGCCGAGCTTCTGGCGCACCTTGTTGGCATAGCTGTCGAGTGCGGCGCGCGCCGTGGCGTTGGCTTCCTCGCGCATGATCTTCTCGACACCCAGCCAATGCTGGAAATCGTCCGGCACGATGACATAGAGCAGCACCAGCGTGCCGCTGGTGCTCTGCGCCCGTTTCGAGGCATAGGCGACGGCGCGCTCGCATTCCGGCGTGTCGTCGATGATCGTCAGGAATTTCCTGCGATGGCCGGCTTCGCGGCTGAGGCGTTTGGAGACCATGTCTATCTACTCGGTGTCGTGCGGCCGCAATCTGCCACTGCGGGGGACCGGCGGCAAGCCGCCGGCCTTGTGCCAGTGCACCCGATGTCGCGATCAGCCCTGCAGCAGGCCGATAATGTCGCGCACCGTCTTCATCGTCGCTTCGGCCAGCACGCCGGCGCGCTCGCCGCCATCCTTGAGCACCGCGTCGACATAGGCGCGGTCATCCGAAATGCGGCGCATCTCGCTGGCGATCGGCGCCAGTTTTTCCACTGCAAGATCGGCCAAGGCCGGCTTGAACACGGAAAACTGCTGGCCGGCGAATTCCTTGAGTACATCCGCCTTCGACATCTCGGCGAGACCCGCATAGATGCCGACCAGGTTCTCCGCCTCGGGCCGGCCGGCCAGGCCGTCCAGCTCGCTCGGCAACGCTTCCGGGTCGGTTTTGGCCTTGCGAATCTTCTTCGAGATGTCATCGGCATCGTCGGTCAGGTTGATGCGCGACAAATCCGACGGGTCCGATTTGGACATTTTCTTGGAGCCGTCGCGCAGCGACATGATGCGCGCCGCCGGCCCACCGATGACCGGCTCGGTCAGCGGGAAATAGCCGTTCACGGTCTCTTCGCCGACCTGCATCTCGACGCCGATGCCAAGGGCCGCGATGCGGTCGGAGAAGTCGTTGTTGAATTTCTGCGCGATGTCGCGTGTGAGTTCCAGATGCTGCTTTTGGTCCTCGCCCACCGGCACGTGGGTGGCACGGTAGAGCAGGATGTCGGCAGCCATCAGCGAAGGATAGGCTAGCAGGCCGAGCGACGCGTTCTCGCGGTCCTTGCCGGCCTTGTCCTTGAACTGCGTCATGCGGTTCATCCAGCCGATGCGCGCCACGCAATTGAAGATCCAGGCGAGCTCCGCATGCTGCATGACCCGCGACTGATTGAAGACGATGTGCTTCTTCGGGTCGATGCCCGAGGCCAGGAACGCAGCGGTGATCGACCGCGTCTGGTCGGCTAGGTCTTCATGAACGAGTTGAGCTGTCAGCGAATGCAGGTCGACGACGCAATAGATGCAATCGGAGGTGTCCTGCAGGGCGACGAATTTCTTGATGGCGCCGAGATAGTTGCCGAGGTGCAGATTGCCGGTCGGCTGGACACCGGAAAAGACGAGTGGCTTGAAGGCGGTCATGATTGTCCTCATGGCTTGTGGAGGGCCGTATAAGTGTGATTCCGAAAAGTTGCAGACTTTTCGGAGCCAATCACGCGGCTGGAAACCGCGCGCGGCGAAAGTCTTGCGACGGCGCGCTTATGGACGAGAGCGGTGAGAGGATCAAGAGGCCATTGGGCCTTGGAGCAGACTACAAGGAACAGAGACAAGAAACCGGGAGTGTCTCAGTTTGAAATTTGAAATATGCAAAAGCACCTATATGCTTCGCGGAAAGCAGGGGCCGGAGACTTGGCGCGAGTTTGGAAGATTGTACGCCACGGGGCGCCCGATCAATGGGAGGATTCCATCCCAGAGAAGTCGCTGGCCGAAGGGCAATTAGTCGTGCTTCTATCGCGGCTAGCCGCGAGCCATCTGCCACCCGTCGCCACGACCCCATTGCCACGAAACGCTCCGCGCTTCACTACGTCGCTCACTGTCAAAAACGACCGCTTTGGCAACAAGCACTTCATCATGTACGCGAGCGGCAGCCGGGTGCATTACATAGCGACCTTGGAGGAGACGCCTTGAATGCCCACCGGATCTGAAGGTCAGAAGCGCCCCGCCGGCGTGGTCGGTATGCAAGAGGCACTGCAGCGCAGGCGCAGCCGCGAGACGCCGCTGGAGACCGCGGCACGGCTTCGGGCCGAACTCGGAATTGAACTGAGGGGGCAGGCGCGCAACACCTTGCCACCCTCCGTCTACGACGAATTGTCTGGAGAAGACTAATGTTTGTCGAAGCAGCCGCTATCGTCGCAATGAGGGGTGGGACATTGCAATAAATTCCGGCTCACGGATCTGGAGACTGTTCCCTAGTCGGCGGCGATCCTTTCCGTCCGACATTGCGCCGGATCATCCCGAAATCGGCGCCGCCGGTGGCAAACGCGGTGATGAAATAAAGCAGCGCCCCACCGGCAACCAGCGACAGCAGCGTCGCCGCCTTGACCACCAGCGGCGAGCCCGGCCCAAGCCTGATGGCGAACCAGTGTTCGGCAAAATAGAGCGCAGCGCCCATCACCACGGCGGACAGCACCAGACGTGGAATGCGCTTCATCAGCGGTACGTCGCGGCCCCAATGGCCGCGCCGGATCAAGACGCCGAGCAGCATCACCGCGTTGACCCAGCCGGCGACGGCCGAGGCCACCGCAATGCCGGGCGCCCCCATCCGTGGAAACAGCGTCAGCGCCGTGGTGACGTTCACCGCCACCGAGATGGCGGCAAAGATCATCGGCGTGCGCGTGTCCTCGCGGGCGAAATAGCCTGGGGTGAACGCCTTGATCAGCACGAAGGCCGGCAGGCCGAGGCCGAAGATCGCCAGGATCGCCGCCACCGTCGGCGTCGATCCGTTGGCGGCGAACGCGCCGCGCTCATAGACCAGCCGCACGATCGGCTCAGACATCACCCAGAGTGCCGCGGCTGCCGGCAAGGTCAGGAACAGCGTGAACTCGACCGAGCGGTTCTGCAGATTGGCCGCCTCGATCAGATTGCCCGACTTCAGCGCCCGCGACAGTTCGGGCAACAGCACGATCGCCACCGCAACACCGACCACGCCGAGCGGCAACTGGTAGATGCGGTCGGCATAGGCGAGCGAGGACACCGCGCTGTTCTGTGCCGAGGCGATCGCCGTGCCGATCAGCTGGTTGATCTGGGTGATGCCGCCGGTGATGGCCGCCGGCAGCGCCAGGATCAGCAGCCGCTTGACCGCGGGCGTCATTTTCGGCCGGCGGAAGCCGATCGAGATGCCGGCGTGGCGCACCGCCACCCAGACGATCGCCAGTTGCACCAGTCCGGCGGCAAGCACGCCCCAGGACAGCCCGTAGCCGACGGTGAGGGCATCCGAGCCCTTGTACCAGGCATAGGCGAGCACGCCGATCAGGATGATGTTGAGGAACACCGGGGCCACCGCGGCGGCGAAATAGCGGCGCAGCGAATTCAGCATGCCCGCCATCATCGCGCCCAGCGACATGCAGATCAGATAGGGAAACATGATCGTTGCCAGCGTCACCGTGGTGTCGAACTTCCCCGGCGTGCCGGCAAAACCCGGCGCCACCAGATAGCGCACGATCAGCGGCATCGACAGTTCCATGATGATCGTCAGCGCCAGCAGCGCCGTGAACAGCACGCCGAACACTTCCTCGGAAAAGCGCTTGGCGCCTTCGGTACCGTGGGTCTCGATCTCCTTGGCGAACAGCGGCACGAAGGCGGCGTTGAAGGCCCCCTCGGCAAACAGCCGGCGAAAGGTGTTGGGAAACTGGAAAGCGGCGTTGAAGGCATCGGCAACCGGTCCGGTACCGAGTGCAGCAGCCATCAGCATCTCGCGGCCGAAACCGAGCGCGCGGCTCATCAGCGTGCCGGAAGCGACCGTTGCGAATTTCTTGACGAGGCTCATGCTTTTGGGAACTGCCTGCGCAATTGGGACAAAGTGATGGTCGTTGTCACTCGGCCGCCGCCCTGGGCTTGCCGCCGCGTTCGGGCACGATGCCTTCGAGCGTTGCCATCAGCCGATTGCGGATGGTGGCGATGCGGGCCGGGCTATCTATCTTCTGGCCAGTGAGATCGGTGACATAGAAAGTGTCGATGACCTTTTCGCCGAAGGTGGTGATGTGGGCCGATGCGATGTCGAGCGACAGGTCGGAAAGCGTTCCGGTGATCTCCGACAGCAGTCCCGGCCGGTCGAGGCCCTCGACCTCGATGACCGAAAAACGGTTCGACAGCGTGTTGCGGATTTCGGCACGCGGTGGGATCTTGAACACCTTGGAGCCGCGCCGCGGCTTGGTGCGCTTCTCGATCATTTCCGGCAGCCAGCTCTTGCCCGACAGCACGTCCTCGATCAGCCGGCCGACACGTTCGGCGCGCCGGCGCTCGTCCTCGTCGCGATCGAATTCTCTGCTGATCAGGATCGTGTCGAGCGCGCGGCCATCCGACGTCGTGAAGATCTGCGCGTCGACAATGTTGCCGCCGGCTCCGGCGCAAGCCCCGGCGATGACAGAGAGCAGGCGGGGGTGGTCCTGCGCCAGCACGGTGATTTCGGTCACCGCCTCGAACTGGTGGGTCTTGACCATGGTGGCAAGCTTGTTGCCTGACACGTCCGCTTCGCGGATGAACTCGGCATGGCGCAACTGGTCTGCGAGATCGACGGTCAAAAGGTAATTCTCGTAGTGTTGGCCGACATAGCGCTTGCGGGCCTTGTCCGGCCAGTCGGCAAGCGCCTCGGCCAGGCGCTCGCGCGCCGCCGCCGTGCGCTGCGCGCGCGACACTTCCGAAAACCCGCCGGTCAGCAGCAATTCGGTCTCGTAGTAGAGCGTGCGCAGCAGCTGGCCCTTCCAGCCGTTCCAGACACCGGGTCCGACGCCCCTGATGTCGCAGACGGTGAGGATCAAAAGCAGCTTCAGCCGCTCGACCGACTGCACGATCGCGGCAAAATCCTCGATGGTCTTGCGGTCGTTGAGGTCGCGGGTCTGCGCCGTCATCGACATCACGAGGTGGTTCTCGACCAGCCAGGCCACGGTTTCGGTATCGGCAGGCGACAGCCCCATATGCGGGCAGATCCGACGGGCGATCCTGGCCCCCGCCTCGGAATGGTCCTCCGGCCTGCCCTTGGCGATGTCGTGCAGCAGTACGGCGACATAGAGCGCTTCGCGGCTCTTCTTCAGGCTCGGCATCAGCGTGTGCGAGAGGGGGTGGACCTTTTCGCCGTCGCCGCGCTCGATCTCGGCCAGCACGCCGATGCAGCGGATCAGATGCTCGTCCACCGTGTAGTGGTGGTACATCGAGAACTGCATCATGGCGACGATCTTGCCGAAATCCGGGATCAGCTTGCCGAGCAGTCCGGCTTCGTTCATGCGACGCAGATTGAGTTCGGCATTGCGATCCGAGGTCAATATGTCGAGGAACAGCCGGTTGGCCTCCTCGTCGCGCCGCAGCGACTTGTTGACCAGGCCGAGCGAACGGGTCAGCAGCTTGAGCGCGTCAGGGTGGAATTCCAGACCGTGCTTGTCGGCGAACCAGAACAGCCTGAGCAGATTGACCGGATCGCGCTCGAACACCTGGTCGTCGGCGATGTTGATGCGGTGGTTGTCGACAATGAAATCGGAGGTGCCGGCCAGCTTGCGTTTGCGCCTGGAGAAAGTCAGGAAGATGCGGTTGAAGCCAGGAACGTGCTTGGCCTGCTCCTCCTCGAGCGCCGCGCAGAAGATGCGGGTCAGGTCGCCGACGTCCTTGGCAACGAGGAAGTAGTGCTTCATGAAGCGCTCGACCGCCGACAGGCCGGGGTGTGTGGTGTAGCCGAGCCGTTCGGCGATCTCGCGCTGGATGTCGAAATGCAACCGCTCTTCGGCCTTGCCGGTGAGGAAATGCATGTGGCAGCGTACCGCCCACAGGAAATCCTCCGCCTTCTGGAACTCGCGGTATTCGCCCTCGGTGAAGACGCCCTTGTCGACCAGTTCCTCGCCGGTACGCACCCGATAGAAATATTTGCCGATCCAGAACAGCGTCTGCAGGTCGCGCAGGCCGCCCTTGCCGTCCTTGACGTTGGGCTCGACCAGATAGCGGCTTTCGCCGGCCTTGGCATGGCGGTCATCGCGTTCGGCAAGCTTGGCCTGGACATATTCGGGGCCGGTCGTGCGCACCACCTCATGGTCGAACCGCAGCATCAGTTCATCATAGAGCTTTTCCTCGCCCCACAAGAAACGTGCTTCGAGGATCGAGGTGCGAATGGTGACATCGGTCCGCGACAGGCGCAGGCATTCGTCGATATTACGGGTGGCGTGGCCGACCTTCAGCCCCAGGTCCCACAGCATGTAGAGCATGTATTCGACTGTCTGTTCGCCCCACGGCGTCTGCTTGTAGGGCAGCAGGAACAGAAGGTCGATGTCGGATCCGGGCGCCAGCGTTCCACGGCCGTAGCCGCCGACAGCGATGACGGCCATGCGCTCCGCCGAGGACGGGTTCTTGACCCGGTAGACATGGGTGACGGCGAAATCGTAAAGCGCCCGGATGATCTCGTCCATGAGATGCGACAGCCGCGCCGCGCAGGCGCTGCCGCCGCCATCGTCCATCAGCATTCGTTCGGCAATGGCGCGCCCTTCCGCCAGTCGTCCCTTGAGCAGTTGGAGCACGCCATTGCGCGCGGCCTGCCCTGAGCCATCGTCCGCCGTGGCCGCGGTCAGCGCGGTCATCTCGCGGCGCAAGGCTTCGCCGTCGATCAATTCGTCGAGCTTCAGGGAGATTCTTGCCATATATCCAGTCGGCCTTGCCGTTTCGGCGGCGTCTATAGCGCGTTTTCGTGGCGCTGGGTATGGGGCGTTGAAAGCCGGTTCAAGACCCGGCTGAGCTTTGGCTCGGATAAGTAAATGGAATAACCATTCTCCGCTTCAGTCGACAGAAATCGACAATGCGCTTGCCTATCCGCCGTGCCTCGGCTTTGAGCTTCGCTATGGCTGTCTTTCTGCGTTTCCCGGTCCCGGCGGCGCACTGGATATCCCGCTTTTCCCTGAGCAGGCTTGGCAATTGGAGCGCCCTGTCGCCAAGGAACTGATCTTGCGCGCAGAGCGCAGGAACAAGCTGATAGATTGTCTCGCCTCGCAAAACCGAAAACTCGGGGTTGAAAACAATGTCGTCGACAGCGATGCCGATCTCCTCGGTGGCCTTGATCAGGTCGAGCGCGGTTTGCCTGGAGATGATGTAGCCGGCGGTTCCTATATGTCCGGCGTCGAGTTTGGATGTGGAAAAGCCGTGACCGATGTCAATGCGCTTGCGTCGGATCACGGTCTTGCAAAAATAGCTTTCGAGCTTGACGACTTCGGCATCGGCTGGAATCCAGTCGCTGTCGCGAAGCAATGCGCCGGCTTTCGCGGCAAAGACGATGTCGTCCTCGAAGATTGCCCCGTAGCGAGCGTCGCCTTGCGCGATGGCGGCCCAGCAGGCCCGGTGACTGAGCAGGCAGGCGATCTCGCCGTCAGTCAATGGCAGCCTGTTCCGATATCCGACATTTTGCGGCAGCTGGTCCAGGTCCGGCCGATCCCGTGCGTCGATGGCCTGAACGCGTTCGAATGGGACGCCGATGCGGGCAAACTCCGCCGTCACACGGGCAAGGCGATCGGGAGACCGATCGAGATTGATGACCAGACGCTTCATTGCCAAAGAAAATCTCACCCCCGGGACGCTCGCTCTCTAGCAGGCGTGGTGTTGCCGCGTGAGACTTTTTCTGGGGAGAATGGACGCGCCGTGGACCGGAGAAGAAAAGTCGAAACAGCCCTTGACCTTCCAGTTACTGGAAGCCCTATCTCCACGTCACACACCGATCCATCAAGGCATTTTCGAATGACGCATTCCGATCACGATCATCACGCGCATGGTAGCTGCTGCTCGACAAAAGGCGCCGTGCCCACCACGAAGAGCGTCGTCCGCGACCCGGTCTGCGGCATGACTGTCGATCCGGTCGCCGGCAAGCCGACGACCGAGCATGATGGCCATCCCTATCATTTCTGCAGCCAGGGCTGCCGCACGAAATTCGTCGCCGAGCCGGAAAAATTCCTGACGGCCACCGATCCGGTCTGCGGTATGAGCGTCGACCGCGCGACAGCCAGGCACTTTGCCCGCCACGAAGGCCAGGGCTTTTACTTCTGCTCGGCCGCCTGCCAAGCGAAATTCGAGGCGGAGCCGCAAAAATATCTCGGCGACAGGCCGGCACCGCAGCCGATGCCCAAAGGCACGCAATACACCTGCCCGATGCATCCTGAAATCATCCGCGACAAGCCAGGATCCTGCCCGATCTGTGGCATGGCGCTGGAGCCGATGGGCGTGCCGACGGGCGATGAAGGGCCAAATCCCGAGCTGGTCGATTTCACCAGGCGGTTCTGGGTGAGCGCTGCCTTGTCGGTCCCCCTGCTGATCATCGCCATGGCACCCATGATCGGCTTGATGTTTGAAGGCCTGGTCGAGGACCGGGCAAAAGTCTGGATCGAACTGGTCCTGGCAAGCCCGGTGGTGCTTTGGGCCGCCTTTCCCTTCTTCCACCGCGGCTGGGACTCGCTGGTCAACCGCAGCCCCAACATGTGGACGCTGATCTCGCTCGGCGTTGGCGCTGCCTATCTCTACAGCGTCGTCGCCACACTGTTTCCGGATATCTTTCCGCATCAGTTCCGCGGCCATGGCGGTGCGGTGCCGGTCTATTTCGAGGCTGCTGCCGTCATCGTTGCACTGGTCTTCCTTGGCCAGGTGCTGGAGCTGCGCGCCCGTGAAAAGACCGGTTCGGCGATCCGCGCCTTGCTCGATCTGGCGCCGAAGACCGCGCGGCTGATTGCCGCCGATGGTTCCGAAAACGACGTGCCCCTCGACGCCGTCAAGGCCGGCGATCGCCTGCGCATACGCCCCGGTGACGCCGTGCCGGTCGATGGCACGGTGCTGGAAGGGCGATCCTCGCTCGACGAATCGATGATCACGGGCGAGCCGTTGCCGGTCGAGAAGGTCGAGGGCGATGCGCTGACCGGCGGCACGCTCAACAAGAATGGTGCGCTGATCATGCGCGCTGAGAAGGTCGGCGCCGAGACGACGCTGGCGCGCATCGTCGAGCTCGTCGCCAAGGCGCAGCGCTCGCGCGCCCCGATTCAAGGGTTAGCCGATCGCGTTTCTTTCTATTTTGTCCCGGCCGTCGTCCTAGTCGCGATTGTCGCTTTCATCGCTTGGGCCGTGTTTGGACCCGAGCCCAGCCTGATCTTTGCCATCGTCTCGGCGGTGTCGGTGCTGATTATCGCTTGCCCCTGTGCGCTCGGCCTTGCCACGCCGATGTCGATCATGACCGCCACCGGGCGCGGAGCGCATGCCGGTGTGCTGATTAAGGAGGCCGCAGCACTCGAACGCTTCGCTTCCGTCGACACGCTGATCGTCGACAAGACGGGGACGCTGACCGAAGGCCGGCCGAAGCTGACCGATGTCGTTGCGGCAAACGGTTTTTCTGAGGAGGAATTGCTGGCGCTTGCCGCCGGTCTGGAGAAGGGGTCGGAGCATCCGCTGGCTGAAGCCATCGTCGACGGCGCCGCTACGCGCGGCGTGACAGTTGCCGAGGCCAGCGCCTTCGAGGCCGTCACCGGCAAGGGCGTGTCCGGTTCGGTCTCGGGAAAGACGGTCGCGCTCGGCAATACCGAGATGATGGCCGACCTTGGCGTCGACATCGCATCCATCTCGGCCAAGGCCGAGGCGTTGCAACTCGAAGGCAAGACGGCGATGTTCGTCGCTGTCGACAAAAAACTGGCCGGCATCGTCGCCGTCGCCGACCCTATCAAGGCAACGACGGCCGAGGCGATCAAGGCGCTGCATGAAAGCGGCTTGCGGATCATCATGGCAACCGGCGACAATGAACGCACGGCCAACGCGATCGCCAGAAGCCTCGGCATCGACGAGGTCCGCGCCGGACTGCTGCCGGAACAGAAGGCAGCCCTTGTCGAGGAACTGCGCGCAAAGGGCGCCGGCGTTGCCATGGCCGGCGACGGCGTCAATGACGCACCGGCCCTTGCCGCCGCCGATGTCGGCATCGCCATGGGCACCGGCGCCGATGTCGCCGTCGAAAGCGCCGGTATCACTCTGGTCAAGGGCGACCTCAACGGTATCGTGCGCGCCCGCACGCTGGCCCAGGCGACGATCCGCAACATCCGCCAGAACCTGTTCTTCGCCTTCCTCTACAATGTGCTTGGCGTGCCGGTCGCCGCCGGCGTGCTCTATCCGCTCACCGGCACGCTTCTGTCGCCGATGCTGGCGGCGGCGGCGATGAGCCTGTCTTCGGTGTCGGTGATCGCAAACGCATTGCGGCTGAGAACATTGAAACTCTGATCCAAGCCCCCAAATACGAAACCACCCAACAGGAGACCATGAATGACCTTCGCCAAAAAACTCGTGCTGCTGCTGATGGCGGCCGGAATGCTGGTTGCCGTCTTCCTCGAAAGTGTTCCGGCGCAAAGTGAGGAGATGAAACACGACATGGGCGCCATGGCGACGGACGCGACCAGCCCCTCGACCGAGGGCTACAAGGCAGCGATGGACAAGATGCATGCCGACATGATGGCATCTGAATATACCGGCAATGCCGATGTCGATTTCGTCAAGGGCATGATCCCGCACCATCAGGGTGCCATCGACATGGCCAAGGTCGAGCTTGCCAACGGCAAGGATCCGGAAATCCGCAAGCTGGCCGAAGGCGTCATCGCCGCGCAGGAAGCCGAGATCAAGCAGATGCAGGCCTGGCTCGCCGCCCATCCGGTGAAGTAAGTCTTCAGCCATCGCCAGCTCGGCGAGAACGCCTCTGGATTTCTCGTCCAGCCTGTGATGCGATCGGCCCAAATGGAGCCCGCCATGCCGCCGACCATCAGAACCACCAAACTGCCCTCAGGCGAAGCCGTTCAGGTGCTTGGCCAGGGCACATGGAAGATGGGCGAGGATATCAGTCGCCGTGCCGATGAGGTGAATGCCCTCAAGCTCGGCCTCGACCTCGGCATCACACTGATCGACACTGCCGAAATGTATGCCAGCGGCGGCGCCGAGGAGGTGGTGGCAGAGGCTATTGCCGGGCGCCGTGACGAGACCTTCCTGGTCTCGAAAGTTCTGCCATCGAACGCTTCGCGCGCGGGCGTGCAGCGCGCCTGCGAAAACAGCCTGAAGCGCCTGCGCACTGACCGCATCGATCTCTATCTGCTGCATTGGCCGGGCAGCGTGCCGCTGGCGGAAACGGTCGCGGCCTTCGAGGCCCTGAAAAAGGCGGGCAAGATCCGTCACTGGGGCGTCAGCAATTTCGACACCGACGAGATGGAAGAGCTGATCGGCTTGTCGGATGGCGGCAATGTCCAGACCAACCAGGTGCTCTACAATCTGGTCCGGCGCGGCCTCGAATTCGACCTGGCGCCGTGGAGCCGGCAGCGCGGCATTCCGCTAATGGCTTATTCGCCGGTCGAGCAGGGCGCGCTGGCGCGCAATGCCAGGCTGGAAGCCATTGCCGCCCGCCACAAGGCCACGGCGGCACAGATCGCCCTGGCCTGGGTGATGCATCAGGAGGGCGTCATCGCCATCCCGAAGGCCAGCAGCCAAGAGCATGTCCGCCAGAACGTCGCGGCGCTCGACATCAAGCTTACGCCGCAGGAGATCGCCGATCTCGACCGTGGCTTTCCGCCACCGACGCGCAAACGCGGGCTGGAGATGATTTAGGCGCGCAGATAGCGAAGGCCGCGTTCCGTCACACCCCCTCTGTCCTGCCGGACATCTCCCCCGCAAGGGGGGAGATTGGATGTCGTTATCGCTTTCGCCAACCGTCGACGTCGCAAGACAAGCGCCGCGATTGAGGCGCCGATCTCCCCCCTGTTTGGACCGGAGACATCGCGAACAGGTGTGCGAGGACATCGCGAACAGTTTGGCGTGCTTTGCGCCGGGAGGTTCGCGATGCCATTTGGGAACACCAGCGTGATGGATGGGAAGTTGGAGTTTGTGCGTCTTGCGATGCAGGATGGCAGCAATGTCAGTGCGCTTTGTCGTCGTTTCGGGATTGGCCGAACCTGTGGTCACAAGTTGATCGCGCGGTATCGCGCCCATGGCGAGGCCGGGCTTGCGGAGCAATCGCGCCGTCCAGCGACAAGCCCGGCGCGCAGCCCGGATGCAGTCGAGGCGGCGGTTCTTGGCATGCGCCGGGCGCACCCGGCCTGGGGCGGACGCAAGATCTCCAAGGTCCTGCAACGCGAGGGAACCGGTTCGCCTGCACCTTCCACGGTGACCGGGATCCTGCACCGCAATGGCGTCGAGCTGGGTTTGCTCGGGGGTGGAGCCAAGCCGTTCGGGCGCTTCGAGCATGCCGCCCCCAACGATCTGTGGCAGATGGACTTCAAGGGCCATGTCGCGTTGCGGCAGGGCGGCCGGCTGCATCCGCTGACCGCGCTCGACGACCATTCGCGCTTCTCCGTCGTGCTGCAGGCTTGCATCAACGAGACCGGCGAAACGGTCAAAGCCCACCTGATTGTCGCCTTTCGCCGCTATGGGCTGCCGCAGCGCATGGCTTTCGACAACGGCCCACCGTGGGGAGATGGCGGACGAAGCAACTTCACACGCTTCACCATCTGGCTGATCGAGCACGGCGTCGCCATCTCCCATTCCAGGCCTCTGCATCCGCAGACGCTGGGCAAGGAAGAGCGCTTCCACCGCTCGCTCAAG
>NZ_JAMYSF010000019.1:0-133176 GCF_040321775.1 Mesorhizobium sp. M0243
AAACTTCTTCGTCGCCAGCGGCGAGCCGCCCTCGTTCGTGAGGCGTATATAGTCGCCACACTCGACAACTGTCAACACACATCGACAATGTTTTTGAAGTTTTTGCGACAGAAATTTCGGACCGGATCTGTCGATAGCCGACTGCCCCAGGGGAACGCTGGCAATACCGATTGGACGGCCAGGAAGGAGCCCTATTGCCGCCGCATTGCCGTTCGACACCAAAGCCAACGAAAGTGGGCGCCGCCGACGGAGCAGCCCCTCTCTTATGAGCCCTCCTATATAGGAGTGTGCGATGGCCTTGCAGAGAAGGTACACCGCCCCGCCTGGTAGGGCGCTCTATAAGAGAAGTGCTTGGGGGCAATTCGTTCGGAGCCTGGCGCTTCGTTGACTTCACCTGCCATGACAGGCAAATGTCACGGCCACAACAAAAGCGACAAGCCGTTCCGCCCGGGGAAGAAGCAGCCTTTCTGGATGCCAGACACGGAAGATGTCATAGCCGAACTCGGCAACGAGCCGCCGCTTGTCGCGGATGGCCGCAGCGGCCCGCCCGACCGGCGCGAGGTTTCTGCACGCTGGCTGTCGGGAACATTTCTCACTGGCGTCACCTCGAGCGTGCTGATGGGCGTGGCGCTGTTCGCCGCCCTTGACGGCCGCCAGCAACTAGCCACCCCACCCGAGATCGCCGAGTTGATCAGCCTTGCCGGCAACGGGGATTCTGGCGAAGTCGCCAAGACCACCAGGCTGGTGGCGCCGCGTCAGATCGCAAAGGCCAAGGACCGCCGCCGCATGGAAGTGTCGATGGTCACCAAGGTCGGCGACCGCGACGTTATCCACACCATGCCTTTCGTCCAGATCAAGATGGCCCTTGCCGCCGGCCACACCACCAGCCGCGCCTACCCACCCTTCGACCCGATGCAGGTGTTCGGCGACGACAGCGACGACAATGCCCAGCCGGCGACGGCCTCTGCCGCTTCCGGCCAGATCTACGGCGCCAAGGTCGAAAGCGAGATGAGCCTGAAGACCATCGATTTTCCGATCGAAACGGCTTCCTTCGACGAAAAGAGTGACCTCTCCGCCGACGAGGTGGAAAAAGTGGTGCGCGAAGCCGGCACCGACCTCAGCGACGGCGCCGTGCAGGTCGCTTCACTTCACTATGTCGACCCGCAGCGATTCGGCGAAGCTTTTGCCGAGAGCATGGCGGGCTCCTACGACGTCAAGATCGTGCCGGAAAATGTCTCGGTGGCGCCCCGCGCCACTGTTGACGACCAGGCGCCGGCTTTCGCCGAGGAAATCATCCCCTTCACCAAGGATCTCGACGTCACCGAGGCTTTTGCTAATTCGGGCTACACGGGTGAAGATGCCACCGGAATGGCCGAAGCTATCGCCAAGTTGCTCAACGCAACGGCGCTCAAAGCTGGAACCGTGCTGCGTGTCGGTCTTGAGGTTCACGGCGATGCCGCCAAGGTCGTGCGCACCAGCGTCTATGACCGGACCCAGCACATCGTCACCATCGCGCTCAACGATCGCGGCCAGTATGTGCCGGCGCAGGAACCGGATCCGAACCCCGAATTGCTGACGGCCTTCGATGATTCGTCGGCGCCCGTGGTGGTGCGCGGCAACCTGCCCAACGTCTATGACGGCATCTACCGCGCCGCCTATTCCTACGGCATGTCCAAGGTGATGACGCAGCGGTTGATCAAGTTGCTGGCGTCCGACGTCGACTTCCAATCCCGCCTCAGCCCCGCCGACCGCATCGAAGTCCTGTTCTCGCAGCCCGACGGTGACGACCAGACCTCGGACAGCTCCGAGCTTCTTTACGTCTCGGCGACGTTCGGCGGCCAGACCCGCAACTTCTACCGCTTCCAGATGCAGGACGGCGGCACCGACTATTTCGATGAGGACGGCTCGAGCGCCGAGCAGTTCCTGTTGCGCAATCCCCTGCCCGCCGGGAAATTCCGCTCCGGTTTCGGCGCCCGCAGGCATCCCATCCTCGGCTATGTCCGCATGCACACCGGCGTCGACTGGTCCGCGCCGATCGGCACGCCGATCATCGCCGCCGGCAACGGCACGGTCGAGAAGGTCGGCTGGGCCGGCGGTTACGGCAAGCAGATCATCATCCGCCATGCCAATGGCTATGAGACATCATACAATCACCAGAGCGCTTTTGCCAAAGGCATCGAACCGGGCGTGCACGTCCGCCAGGGCCAGACCATCGGCTTCCTCGGCCAGACCGGCCTCGCCACCGGCCCGCATCTTCACTACGAACTGATCGTCAACGGCACCAAGGTTGATCCGATGCGTGTCCGCCTGCCGGTCGGCAAGGTGCTGAAGGGCGATGACCTCGTTGCCTTCAAGCGCGAGCGCGAGCGCATCGACGAACTGCTGAAGCAGGAAGACAGCGATTCGCTGAAGGTTGCGAGCGCCAAGATCGACGGTTGACCCGCTTCAGCCTTGCTGATCTTCGGCCTGTCGCGGCCATGGCAATCGCTCACCGGGAATGGTCGTCCAGGCGATGACAGCCGCAAACAGGCAAAGCAGCGCGGTCACCGAAGAGACCGCGGCAAAAGCGGCGTCGCTGGCGGCGAGCCTCGCCGCATCGATGGCCGGCGCAAGCCCGGCTGGCG
This sequence comes from Mesorhizobium sp. M0243, assembly GCF_040321775.1. NCBI lineage: Bacteria > Pseudomonadati > Pseudomonadota > Alphaproteobacteria > Hyphomicrobiales > Phyllobacteriaceae > Mesorhizobium > Mesorhizobium sp. M0243. Next base: position 2,625 of record NZ_JAMYSF010000019.1, read on the forward strand.
CCGGTTCACCAAATCCTGGGATGCCCGGCGTTGCGCTCGCGTCCAGCGCATTCGCGTAAACCCATGCGGCAAGCGAGCCCATCGCCGCCACCGCGATCAAACCGCCGATGCGTGAGACGGCATTGTTGATGCCGGAGGCCGCCCCCGTGTCCTTGTCTTCCACCGCCGTCATGATCGCGGTCGACAAAGGCGATACGACCAGAGCCATGCCGAGCCCCATCAGCCCCATCAGCGGGAATGTTCCGGTCCAGAAATTATGGATACCGGCGTAGGTGAGCAAGGCCAGCCCGGCAAACGCAAAAGCCACGACCAGGCTGCCGCAGGCGATCGGAAAACGCGGTCCGATCCGGTCCGACAGCTTGCCGACAGGTCCCGACAAAAGCGCGATCGCTGCTGACAAGGGCAGGAAGATGAAGCCGACCTCGGCCGTGCTCAGTCCCCAGCCGGCGATCAGCAGCATCGGCAGATAGAAAAGGTTGGCCGATAGCGCGAAATAGAGGAAGAACGTCGCCACATTGGCACCGGCGAAAGCACCGACACGAAACAGGCTGAGGTCGATCATCGGCTCACGCTGCCGAAGCTCGAAGACGATGAAGGCAGCCAGCAATACGACGCCTGCGGCAATGCTCGGCCCTGCCATGAGGCCCTCGCCGCTCGCGCTCATCGAGGTCAGCCCATAGGCAAGCGCGCCGAAGGCCAATGTCGCGAGCGCTGCACCGCCGAGATCCAGGCTGCGTTTCTCCGTCGGCGTATCGGCTGGAACCTTGGCCAGCAGCAGCCAGATCGAAATAAGCCCGAGCGGCAGGTTGATGGCGAAGATCGCCCGCCAGATGCCGTCGCCGAAGGCCGACAGCACGAAGCCGCCGAGCACCGGGCCAAGTGCCGTGGTCAGCGCCGAAGCCGCCGCCCAGATGCCGATAGCGCGGCCGCGTTCTTTCTTCGGGTAGGCCTTGGCGATGATGGCGAGGCTGCCGGGCACCATGATCGCTGCGCCAATGCCCTGGACGGCACGAAATGCGATCAGCACAATGGCATTCGGCGCCAGCGCACAGGCAAGCGAAGCGACGATGAACAGCGCAATGCCGGCCACGAAGGCGCGGCGTAGGCCGAATCGGTCGCCAGCGGCACCCCCGGCCAGGATCAGCGCCGAGAGCGTCAACGCATAGGCATTGGAAATCCACTGCGCCTCGGCAAGGCTGGCGCCAAGGTTGACGCGGATCGCCGGCGTGGCGATGGCCAGGATCGAGCCGTCTATGAAGCCAAGCGCCGAGGCCAGGATTGCCGCGATCAGCACAAATCGCCGCTGCGACTGCGGACAGAACGTCCCATTCATGACCGGGCTGGTCAGCGGGACGGCGGCAGCTTTACTCGGTGAATGCATGAAACCTTGCTTAAACCCCTAGCGCACCAGCAACAACCGGCCAGTGGCTTGCAGTCGCTGAAAACAGCCGTTTGGCCAGGGTTGCACCATGTCAGGGTGCAAATGGCACAGTCATGCCAGCCCCGTTACGTGCAGCCGGCGGGGATTTCGATAAGGCGACCACTTGAAAGCTCGGTTTCATCCCGATCGTGCAGCTGGTCTATGCCGCCGCACTTCACAGCTCACTGCTGCGCAAGGCTATCGGCTGAAGGTCCGCCGACAAACTCCACCGTGACACCCGGCGAAACCAGCTTGGCCAACTCCCGCGCATCCCAGTTGGTCAGGCGTACGCAGCCATGGCTTTCGGTCTTGCCTATCTTCGACGGATCCGGCGTGCCGTGGATGCCATAGGTCGGCTTGTCCAGGGCGATCCAGACCGAGCCGACGGGACCGTTCGGGCCCGGCGGAATGGTCAGGACCTTGTCGTTTTGGCCCTGCTTGAAATTGATGCTGGGGTTGTAGGTGTAGTTCGGATCGAGCGCGACGCGCGACACCGTGTGTATGCCGGACGGTGACGGCGTGTCCGATGAGCCGATGGTTGCGGGATAGGCCGCGACCAGTCTGCCGCCGGCATCATAGGCGAAAACCTCTTTCTTGTCCTTGTCCGCGACGATGCGGGCCACCGGCGTCGAAACCAGTTTTCCGAAATTGGCGACCTTGATGGTCGTGCCGGGACGATTGAAATCGACGTCCGGGTTGAGCGCTTTGAGATAATTCTCGTCCATGTGGAAGCGCTCCGCGAGCGCCTCGGTCACCGACGTGTAACCCATGCGGTCGAGTTGCGCCTTCTGGCTGTAGTCTTCCGGGATCGACGCGACATAGGGACCGGCCGCATCCTCCGCTGTGATCGTGTAGTTGGCGAAGGCATCGCCGCCGGATTGCGCAAGTGCCGCCTGGATGGCGACCGCGTCGGTCGATCGCAGATTGGCGCCGGTGATCTGGTTGTAGGCAGCGAGCGCCTTGTCGACATTCGAACCGAAACGCCCGTCGATGACGCCAGGCGAAGCGCCACCCCGGTCGAGCAGCACCTGAAGGGCGGCGACATCCTGGCGCGCTCCCAGCGAAAGTGCCGGGGCAACAGTGGTCTTGTCGCCAGCCTTTGGTGGCAGAGCCGCCTGATCGGCGGGTATCGCCGGCTGGGCAGGGTCTATCGAGGCCTCGTTCAGCGGCTGGCGCTTGATGGTGCCCGGCTTCGCCGGCTGCGGCGCGTCGGGATAATTGTCGTCGTAGCTGCCATCGTCCTGCGGTGGGGGAGGATAGGCTTCGACGGAATTGTCCCCATAGGGATCGTACTCGTCCGCCGGCGGCGGGATAACGCGGCCTTCCTCTTCCAACTGCTGGCGGCGGAACCGCGCCATGTCTTCCGGATCGTCGAGATAGTAGCGGTCGTCGCCGTCGGGGGCGCGGCCCAATTCGCGCAGTCGTGTCTCACGGCGCAGGGCACGACGGTCGAGCCGGGTCTGCGGCGGCTGGATGGCGATGACCTTGCCGGTATCGGCATCGACGATGACGCGGTTGCCTCTAGCGTCGTAGTAGATGTCGAGATTGCCGTCCTGGGCGATAAGGATGCCCCCGGTATCGGCGGCACGGACAATCGGTGGTGCGCTGTCCTGCGTTGGGGCAGCGATTGCATTGGCAGACAAAAGCCCGCCGGCAAGTACCGAAAGGGTGAAGATCGTACGCAGCATAGTGGCGAAACTCTCCGGTCCGTAATTGCCGCCGCCCGGCATTGTTCTCTGGCGAAGCCCCTCGCCAGCAAACCAGTTACCCACCATATGGTTCCAACATGAACCGGGCATGAAGATGGCGGTTTTCCGGCGCCTCGAGGAATATAGACTAGCTTGCGGCAAGTCCTAATTCCTTGCGCGCCTGCCTGGTCAGTTTCAGGGCTACAAGGCGATGGCTCTCGCGCAAATAGTCCTTCAGCGCGGCATCATCCATGCTCTGGCTTGTCCGACGCTGGATCCATGTCATGCCGCGCGAGGCAAGATAGGGCGCGGGCCGCAGGCCCGGCTGCTCCTTGAGCACGTCATAGGCGATATCGGAGCATTTGAAGGTGACGAAGAGCTGCTGGCCCTGGTCCCAGCCGCCGACCGCGAAGACCTTGGCCCCGATTTTCCAGACATGGGCGCCGCCCCACTGGACGACATGGCTCGTCGCGGGCAGCGAGGCGCAGAAGCTGTTGTAATCGTCCAGTGTCATCCGCGCCCGCTTTTTTGCGCATGTCGCCCAAAAGTGGCCCCGATTTTGGGAGAACGACATGCATATGACAAAGACCTCAAAAGCCGCGCGTCCGGGATGGACGCGCGGCTTGGATCAGGCTGCCACTTCCGCCGCCACAATCGTCGGTTTCGAGCGGAAGTTCAGCCGGTCGGAACCGGCTGTCACCTTGACGGTCGAGCCGTCGAGGATGTCGCCGAGCAGGATCTTCTCCGCCAGCGGGTCCTGCAATTCCTTCTGCATCACTCGCTTCAGCGGTCGCGCGCCATAGGCAGGGTCGTAGCCCTTAGCCGCCAGCCAATTGATCGCCTCCTGGTCCAGCGAAAGTGTGATCTTGCGATCGACAAGCAGGCTCTCCAGCCGCTTGAGCTGGATCTCGACGATGCGGCCCATATCCTGCCGGCGCAGCCGGTGGAACAGGATCACCTCGTCGACGCGGTTGAGGAACTCCGGCCGGAACGACGCCCTGACGACACCCATCACCTCGTCGCGAACCAGATCGACGTCCTGATCCTCGCCGAGATTGACGAGAGATTCGGCGCCGAGGTTCGACGTCATGATGATCAGCGTGTTGCGGAAGTCGACCGTGCGGCCCTGGCCATCGGTCAGGCGGCCATCGTCGAGCACCTGCAACAGCACGTTGAACACATCGGGATGCGCCTTCTCGATCTCGTCGAACAGCACGACCTGATAAGGCCGGCGCCGCACCGCTTCGGTCAGCGCGCCGCCTTCCTCATAGCCGACATAGCCGGGAGGTGCGCCGATCAGCCGGGCGACCGAGTGCTTTTCCATGAACTCCGACATGTCGATGCGCACCATCGCGCTGTCGTCGTCGAACAGGAAGCTCGCCAGCGCCTTGGTCAACTCGGTCTTGCCGACACCCGTCGGCCCGAGGAACATGAACGAGCCGATCGGCCGGTTCGGATCCTGCAAGCCCGCGCGGGCGCGCCGCACAGCCTTCGAGACAGCTTGCACCGCCTCGCCCTGGCCGACGACGCGCTTGCCGATCTCGTCCTCCATGCGCAGCAGCTTGTCGCGCTCGCCCTGCAGCATCTTGTCGACCGGAATGCCGGTCCAGCGCGAGACGATATGGGCGACGTGGTCGGGGGTGACCACCTCTTCGACCATGCCGACCTTGCCGTCCTGGGCCTCGGCCTCCTTCAGCTTCTTTTCCAGCTCCGGGATCTTGCCATAGGCAAGCTCGCCGGCGCGCTGGAATTCACCCTTGCGCTGGGCAATGGCAAGGTCGTTGCGCGCCTCGTCGAGCTGCTTCTTCAGATCGGCGGCAAGCCCGAGCTTCTGCTTCTCGGCCTGCCATTTGGCGGTGATCTCGGTCGATTCCTCCTCAAGGCCGACGAGTTCCTTTTCCAGGCGGGCGAGCCTGTCCTTCGAAGCATCGTCCGTCTCGACTTTCAGCGCCTCGCGCTCGATCTTGAGCTGCATGATGCGGCGATCGATCTCGTCCAGCGCCTCGGGCTTGGAATCGACCTGCATGCGCAGCCGCGATGCGGCTTCGTCGACCAGGTCGATCGCCTTGTCCGGCAGGAAGCGATCGGCGATGTAGCGGTTGGACAGCGTCGCCGCCGCCACCAGCGCCGAATCCGAAATGCGCACCTTGTGGTGCTGCTCGTATTTTTCCTTCAGGCCGCGCAGGATCGAAACGGTGTCCTCCACCGTCGGCTCGTCGACGAACACCGGCTGGAAGCGGCGGGCAAGCGCTGCATCCTTCTCGACATGCTTGCGATACTCATCGAGCGTGGTGGCGCCGACGCAGTGCAGCTCGCCGCGCGCCAAAGCCGGCTTCAACAGGTTCGACGCATCCATGGCGCCATCCGCCTTGCCGGCGCCGACCAGCGTGTGCATCTCGTCGATGAACAGGATGATGTTGCCGTTGGCCGAGGTGACTTCGGAGAGCACGGCCTTCAGCCGCTCCTCAAACTCGCCGCGATATTTGGCGCCGGCAATCAGCGCGCCCATGTCGAGCGCCATCAGTTGCTTGTCCTTCAGCGATTCCGGTACGTCGCCATTGACGATGCGCAGCGCCAGGCCCTCGGCGATCGCCGTCTTGCCGACGCCCGGTTCGCCGATCAGCACCGGATTGTTCTTGGTGCGGCGCGACAGCACCTGGATGGTGCGGCGGATCTCGTCGTCACGGCCGATCACGGGGTCCAGCTTGCCGGCACGGGCATCCGCGGTCAGGTCGCGCGCGTATTTCTTCAGCGCGTCGTAGCCCTGTTCGGCACTCGCCGAATCGGCGGTGCGGCCCTTGCGGACATCGTTGATGACCTGGTTGAGCGCCTGCGCGGTGACGCCGGCCTTGGCCAGTATGTCGGCGGTCTTGGCCGATTTCTCCATGGCGAGCGCCTGCAAGAGCCGCTCCACCGTGACAAAGCTGTCGCCGGCTTTCTTGGCCAGTTCCTCGGCGGTCGAAAACACTTTTGCCAGCGGCTGGGCCAAATAGAGCTGGCCATTGCCGCCCTCGACCTTGGGCATCGCTTCGAGCGCCGTCTCGACGCCAAGCTTGACGTCGCGGACGTTGCCGCCGGCGCGTTCGATCAGCGACGCCGCCAGGCCCTCATCGTCGTCGACGAGCACTTTCAGGATATGTTCAGGGGTGAATTGCTGGTGGTTGCGGGAAAGCGCCATAGTCTGCGCGGACTGGATAAAGCCGCGCACGCGCTCTGAGTATTTCTCAAGGTTCATATCTGTCTCCTTCCATCACCGGCCCGCTTTGCGGCACCGGATCCGATTGCGGTGACGGACCCGCCCATTCGAGCCGGGTCCAGTTGAGGCTGATATGGTGCACAAGCTCCGAACCCTCAAGACGTCTCGATATCGGCAACTTCATAATATTGCACGGCCGCCCAAACGAAAACGGCGGAGATTTCTCTCCGCCGTTCAATGCCTTGAAATGCCGTTCGATCAGTTGTCGATATCGACATTGACCGGCTGGGCATTGCCGCTTTCGACCGGGGCCGCCTCGGCACTTTCGCCACCGCCGTCAGCCTGATCGGCGTTGACGCGCGGGCGGCGCGGACGACGCGGACGACGGGCAGCCCCGCTTTCGGCGGCCGCCTCGTTGAGTTCGGCCTGGGCGGCAAGACCTGCCGGGGAAAGATTCTCGAACGACGGAGCCGGTTCGGCCGGCGCTGCAGATTCGGTCGGCGAAACGGCTTCGCCCTGAACCGGGGTCTCGTTGCCCTGGGGCTGACCACCTTGTTCCACGGGTGAACCAAAGTCGCGCTGGCCGTTCTGGCCATAACCGCCATTGGGGCGACGATCGCGATGGCGCCCGCCATTGTTGTCGCGGCCACCATTGTTACGCCCGCCATTGTTATCGCGGGCCTCGCGGCCACCTTCCCGGTTGAGCGCAACCTCGGCAGGCGTCCCTTCGATGACCGGCTGCGGGCCGGCGCCATGGTTGATCACCGGGACCTGGACGTCGGAAACAGTGTTGCTGTTGTTGTTGCCGCCATTGTCGAAATCGTCGCGATCCTCGTCGCCGTCATCGTCGAAATCATCGCGATTCTGCTGCGCGTTCTGGATCGGCATCTGCGCCTGTGCGGCCGCGATGATGCGATTGTAGTGCTCGGCGTGCTGGAGATAGTTCTCCGCCATGACCCGGTCGCCGGAGCTGTGAGAATCGCGGGCAAGGGTGGCGTATTTTTCGGCGATCTGCTGAGCCGAACCGCGGATCTTCACATCCGGGCCATTGCTCTCGTAGTTGCGCGTCAGGGGATTAGGCCCCTTGCGGTTGTTGTTGTTATTGTTGTTGTTATTGTTACCACCGCCGCCGCCACTATTGTTGCGACCGCGCATGCGCCTGTTCTGCTGTTGTGGCCTCATCAAACTCTCTTCATTTTGAAATTTTCGAAAAACTCTTCACGAACGGAGGCGCTCATGCAGCCAGCCGTTTCGTCTCTTCACCGGCGTTCGCCCGCATCGATTGCGTTGGCGCCACGTGCCATCCTGTTCCGGTTACATCACTTGCCGGACGATTCCCGCACGAAGCTTGGGCATCGTTTGCGCAAGAAGGCAGCTATTTCCGAGGAAAACCGAATCGCTAAGAGCACTGCCTGCTTCGTCTCATCCGGTTAAGGCGACCCTAGCCGCATTCCCCGGCATTGCCAAGCGCTTTTTTGCACTGCGTCAAGGCTTTATCCTTTCAAAGACAACAACCCTGTCGTTTCCACCGAGGTCACGAAAAGCACCGCCCGGCACGTAGCCGGCTGCAGCGAATATCTCGCAGACCTCATTGCGTTGCGTATGGCCGATCTCGACCGCAATCCTGCCTTCAGTTTCCAAAAACCTTGCCGCTTCCGCTGCGATGGTTCTGTAGGGGTTCAGACCGTCCGCGCCGCCATCCAGGGCCAGGCGCGGGTCGAAATTGCGGACTTCGTCCTGCAGATTTCCAATGTCTTCCGTGGTTATATAGGGAGGGTTTGCGACAATTACATGGTACCGGCCGGAAACTTTTTCGAACCAGTCCGACTGCAGCGTCGTGAACCGGCCTGCAAGACCCAGTTGCCCGGCATTGCGCGCCGCCGTCACCAGCGCACCCGCGGACAGGTCGACGCCCGTGGCGTTAGCCGTCGGCACGACACTGAGCAGCGCCAGCGCAATGGCGCCGGTGCCGGTGCCAAGATCGAGGATGCGGCACCCGCCTTCCCGCGCCGCAACTGCCTTGACGAAGGGCAATATCGCCTCGACCAGCGTTTCGGTATCCGGCCGCGGCTCCAGCGTTTCCGGCGACAGCGACAGGCGCAAACCGTAGAATTCACGATAGCCGAGGATGCGATGCACCGGTTCGCCGCTAGCGCGGCGTCTCAAGGCGGCATCGATTTCGGCAACAACGCCGGCGCCGAGCCTGCGTTCGGGGTCCGCAATGGCTTGCGTGCGCGTCGTGCCCGAAAAATGCTCGACGATCAGCCGCGCATCGAGCGCCGGATCATCGATAGCGGCAGCGGCAAGCCGAGCCTGCGCTTCCCGCAGCAGCGGCCCGAGTGCATCGGGCAGGTCAGTCATCGATGCCGATGTCGGCGAGCAATTTCGACTGGTGATCGGCGATCAGCGCGTTGATGATCTCGTCGAGTTCGCCCATCATTACCCGGTCGAGTTTGTAGAGCGTCAAATTGATGCGGTGGTCGGTGACGCGCCCTTGCGGGAAATTATAGGTGCGGATGCGTTCCGAGCGGTCACCGGAACCGACCTGTGACTTGCGCGATTCGGAACGCTCCTCGTCGGCCTTTCCGCGCTCCAGATCATAGAGCCGGGCCCGCAGGATCTGCATGGCCTTGGCGCGGTTCTGATGCTGCGATTTCTCCGCCTGCACGACCATGATGCCGGTCGGCAGATGGGTGATGCGGACGGCCGAATCGGTGGTGTTGACGTGCTGGCCGCCCGAACCCGATGCACGCATCGTGTCGATGCGGATGTCTTCGGCCCTGATGTCGATGTCGACCTCTTCGGCTTCGGGCAGCACCGCGACGGTTGCCGCCGAGGTGTGGATGCGCCCGCTCGCCTCGGTCGCCGGCACGCGCTGCACCCGGTGCACGCCGGATTCGAACTTCAGATGCGCAAAGACGCCCTTGCCCGACACCGTGGCGATGATCTCCTTGAAACCGCCGGCATCGCCATCACTGGCCGAGGCGGTCTCGAAACGCCAGCCGCGTTCGGCGGCGTAGCGCTCATACATTCGAAACAGGTCGCCGGCGAACAGCGCCGCCTCGTCTCCGCCGGTGCCGGCGCGGATTTCGAGAATGGCGTTCTTGTCGTCGGCCGCATCCCTGGGCAACAGCAGGATCTGGATGTCCTTCTGCAGCGCCTCGATACGGTCCTCGACCTCCGGCAGCTCGGCCTCGGCGAGCGCCCGCATCTCGGCATCGGTGCCCTTGTCGGCAAGCATGGCTTCGAGGTCAGCCTGCTCATGCTCGGCCAGGCGCAGCGCCCTGACCTTGGCCACCATGTCCTGGATTTCGGCATATTCGGACGCCATCCGCACATAGGCATCCGGCGCCGGGCCAGCCGACATCTGCGCTTCGAGCATCTCGAAACGCTTGACGACTTGATCCATACGATCGCGGGGCAAATTGACCATGATGAGGCTGCTACAACGGGATCGAACGGTCGTCGGCAAAGGCCTGCAGCAGCGCCCGCATCGGCAAGCCCTGTGCCGGAGCCATCAGATTGTCGTCGAAAAACGCCTTCAACTCGTCCAGCGGCAGTTCCGTCAGCATCGCCTTGACCGGACCGATCGAGGCCGGCGACATCGAGATCGAGCGGAAACCGAGTCCGATCAGCGCCATCGCCGAGATCGGCTTGCCTGCCAGTTCACCGCACAGCGTCACCGGCGTATGGTTGCGGACGCCGGCATCGGCGATCTGCTTGAGCACCCGCAGGAACGGCGCCGACAGCGTGTCGAAGCGGTTGGCCAATTGCGTGTTGCCGCGGTCGACGGCCATGACGAACTGGAACAGGTCGTTCGAACCGACCGAGACGAAATCGACCGCCTTCATCAATTCATCAAGCTGGAACAATAGCGACGGCACTTCCAACATCGCCCCCAGCTTCAGGCTGGTCGGCAAATGATGGGCAAAGCGCGACAAATGCCGCACCTCGCGGTCGATGATCTCGCGTGCCTGGGCGATCTCGCCCAGCTCGGTCACCATCGGCAGCATCAGCTTCAATTCGCGGCCGCCGCTGGCCTTGAGCAAAGCGCGGATCTGGGTGCGCAACAACCCTGGCCGGTCGAGCGTCAGGCGGATCGCCCGCCAGCCAAGCGCCGGGTTCTCTTCCTGGATCGCACCCTTGAAATAGGGCAGCACCTTGTCGCCGCCAATATCGATGGTGCGGAAGGTGACCGGCTTGCCGCGCGCCGCCTCGAGCACGTCGCGGTAGAGCTTTTCCTGGGCCTCGGCCCGGGGAAAAGTGGAAGCGACCATGAATTGCAATTCGGTGCGGAACAGGCCGATGCCGGCCGCGCCCGCTTCGGCAAGCTGCGGCAGGTCGACGGCAAGACCGGCATTCATCAGCAAATCGACCTGGACACCATCCCTGGTCGTCGACGGCTTCTTGCGCAGCTCGCGGTAGACCTCTTGCCGGCGCGCCCTGAAACGCACCTTTTCGGCGTAGGCGGCCTCGAGATCTGGCTGCGGCCGCAAATGGATCACGCCCTCTTCGCCGTCGACGATGATGGCATCGCCGTTTTCCGCCATGGAAACGGCGCCCTTCATTTGGCCGGCGACGGGGATGCCCATGGCACGCGCGACGATGACGACGTGACTGGTCGCGGCACCATCCTCGAGCACCAGCCCGCGCATCTTGTCGCGGGGATAATCGAGCAGCTCGGCGGCCCCCATCGAACGGGCGACGATGATGGCGTCCTTTGGCAGCGATGCCGCGACATCTTCCGGCCCGCGCCCCATCAGCTGGCGCAGCAGGCGGTTGGCGAGGTCGTCGAAATCGCTCATCCGCTCGCGCAGATAGGGATCGGTCATGTGCAGCATGCGGGCGCGCATGTCGCTCTGCACCTTTTCCACCGCGGCTTCCGCCGTCAGGCCGTTGCGGATGGCCTCTTCCAGCCGTCGCACCCAGCCGCGATCGTTGGCGAACATGCGATAGGCTTCCAGCACCTGGCGATGCTCGCCCTCGAAGGCGACGTCGCGGCGTTCCAGCATGTCGTCGATGGACAGCCTGAGCGAGCTGAGTGAGGTCTCGAGCCGGCGGACCTCTTCCTCGCTGTCTTCGTTGAACAGATTGGTGACGACGATGCGCGGCTCGTGCAGCACGACATGGCCGAGCCCGACGCCCTCATTGAAGGACAGGCCGGTAAAGCTGACAGGACGGCGCAGATCGAGTTCAAGGCCGGGCCGGGTCAGCCGCGCCAGATCGCCAGTGGCGATCATCTCGGCGATCACCATCGCGGTGGTTTCCAGCGCCTCGACCTCGTCGTCGCGGTAGTGGCGCATGGTCTTGTTTTGCACCACCAGCACGCCCAGCGTGCGCCCTGCCCGCAGCACCGGCACGCCGAGGAACGAGTTGTAGATCTCTTCCCCGGTCTCCGGCAGATAGGCGAAGGCAGGGTGTTCCTGCGCATTGGACAGGTTGAGCGGCCGCGCGCTGGCGGCGATCGTGCCGACCAGACCTTGGCCCAGCCGCAACTGCGCCAAATGGACGGCGTTCGGGTTCAGACCTTCGGTGGCATAGAGTTCGAGCACCGAATCGGCGCGCAGCACATAGAGCGAGCAGACTTCCGCGACCATGTTGGAGGCGATGTCGCGCACAATCCGGTCAAGCCGCTCCTGCGGCTCCAGCGGCTCCTGCATGAGCTCGCGGAGCCGTTTGAGCAAAACGCGCGGGCCACTGGCCTGATCACGCATCGCGGCTTGTTCTCCAATGGGCATTCTGCCCGCCGCAGTTTCCACCGCGACCGGCGCACACGCAACAACTCAAATCGTTCTCGCTACTGCTTATCCAGACCGTAGACGGAATGCAAAGTACGAACCGCAAGTTCCGTATATGGACCGTCGATCAGGATCGAAATCTTGATCTCGGAGGTCGTGATGGCGCGGATGTTGATCGATTTGTCGGCCAGCGCCTTGAAAGCGGTGGCGGCGACGCCGGCATGGCTCCTCATGCCGATGCCGATGACCGAAACCTTCGACATGCCGGCTTCCGACTGCACGACATCGTAGCCGATCGAGGCCTTGAGGCGTTCAAGCACGGCCAGCGCCTTGTCGACATCGCCCGACGGCACGGTGAAGGTCATGTCGGTGAACTTGCCGTCCTCGGAAATGTTCTGGACGATCATATCGACATTGATGTTGGCCTCGGCCAGCGGCCCGAAGATGCCGGCGGCAACGCCCGGCCGGTCGCCGACCCGGCGCAGCGAAATCTGCGCTTCATCCTTGGCGTAGGCAATTCCGGTGACGACCTGCTGTTCCACGATCTCTTCCTCGTCGCAAATGAGCGTTCCGGGCGGATTGAGCAAATCCCCCATTCCGGGCGCGTCGGGATCGTCGAAGGACGACCGCACGAAGGTACGCACCCTGTGCACCATGGCAAGCTCGACCGAACGCACCTGCAGAACCTTGGCGCCGAGCGAAGCCATTTCAAGCATTTCCTCGAACGAGATCTTGGCCAGCCGCCGCGCCTTGGGCTCGATCCGCGGATCGGTGGTGTAGACCCCGTCGACATCGGTATAGATGTCGCAGCGATCGGCCTTGACCGCCGCGGCGATGGCGACAGCACTGGTGTCGGAGCCGCCGCGGCCGAGCGTGGCGATGCGATTGTCCGGGCCGATGCCTTGGAAACCGGCGATCACCGCCACCTGGCCCTCGCCGAAGCGCTTGATCAGGAACGCGCCGTCGATGTCGAGGATGCGCGCCGCGCCATGCGCATTGTCGGTCTTGATCGGGATCTGCCAGCCCTGCCAGGAGCGGGCATGCACGCCCATGTTCTGCAAGGTGATGGCCAGAAGGCCGGCCGTGACCTGCTCGCCGGAAGCGACGACCGCATCATATTCGCGTGCGTCATGCATCGGCGAGGCCTCACGCGTCCAGCCGACCAGTTCATTGGTTTTCCCGGCCATCGCCGAAACGACCACCGCCACCTCATGGCCGGCGTCGACCTCGCGTTTGACGTGACGCGCCACGTTGCGGATGCGGGCGATGTCGGCGACCGAGGTTCCGCCGAATTTCATCACGATGCGCGCCATGGGAGCGAAATGCCTTTGCCTGAAGCCGAATCCCGGCCAAAAGCCGGAATCCCGAAAAGCGGAAGGCCGGCTGACGCCGGCCGCTGAATGCGCGGCCTCCTTAGCCAAATGATGAAGGTTTCGCAAGGCTGGCGACCGATTGCCGGCTCCAGAAGCCGGCATATTGCCTTCCGCCCCGCCGCCGCTTACGAAATGCAGCCTGCGGGGAATTCTTTTGGTTCGGCATAACAGATGATGATTGCTCGTCTTCGACGTGCCATGCGATGGCAATCGCTCCCGCTCGTCGCCGGCTTTGCCGTGCTGGCGCTGATTGTCGGCAGCCGAGCCATGCTGGTCGAGGAACAGCGGGCCAACCGCGCTGCCGCGCGCGAGGCAATCGAATATCAGCAATTGCTTTCGGGTCTGCTTTCTCTGGCACAGGAAGCCGAAAACGGTCAGCATGGCTACCTGCTGACCGGCGAGAAATCCTATCTCGAACCCTATCGGAACGCTGTCGGCGCCATTCCGGGGCAACTTGCCCGCATCGACAGCTTGACCGCCCCCGATGAACAGCTCGTCCAGCCGATCAACCATATCAAGGACGCGCTTTCGCAAAAGCAGGCTGAACTGGCCGAGACGATTGCCCTGTACGACCAGGGCAATGCGACGAAAGCGCTGGATCTGATTCGCAGCGGCCAGGGCAAGGCAGTCATGGACGAAATCCGGACCAGCATGGATACGGTCCGACGCATCAGCGCCGCAGCCGTCGCCGCGCGCGACGAGCATATCGATCAGGTCGAGGCCTGGCTGCGCATCGGCTCGCTGGCGGCGCTGCTGGCGATCTTCCTGCTTGCCGGCTACGCGATCAGGGAATCGCGCCGCCGCTTCCATGAGGTTGCCGTTGCCCAGGATGAGTTGGTGCGCAAGAACGTGGCGCTCGGCAATGAGATCGAGACACGTGAAAAGGCCGAATCCCAGATCCGCCAGATGCACAAGATGGAGGCGGTCGGCCAGCTTACTGGCGGCATCGCCCACGACTTCAACAACATGCTGGCGGTGATCATCAGCGCCATGAATCTCGCCCAGCGCAAGCTGGCGCGCGGCGAGCACGACATCGCACAATTCATCGATGCGGCGATCGATGCCGCGACCCGTGCCGCCAATCTGACGGCCCGGCTGCTCGCCTTCTCGCGTCAGCAGCCGCTGGCGCCGCAGATCGTCGACGCCAACCGCCTGCTGACCGGGATGTCCGACCTGATCCGGCGGGCACTCGGCGAAACCATCCGCATCGAAACGGTGCTGGCAGGAGGCTTGTGGAAAACCCATGCCGACCCGAGCCAGATCGAGAACGCCGTTCTCAACCTGGCCGTCAACGCCCGCGACGCCATGGGCGATGATGGCAAGCTGACCATCGAGACCGCCAACAGCCATCTCGACGACAGCTACGCCGCCGCCCATGCCGAAGTCGCGGCCGGCCAGTATGTGATGATCGCCGTCAGCGATACCGGTTCGGGCATGACCCCCGATGTCATCGCCAAGGCCTTCGAACCCTTCTTCACCACCAAGGCGGTCAACAAGGGCACCGGACTGGGGTTGAGCCAGGTGTTCGGCTTCGTCAAGCAGTCGGGTGGCCATGTCAACATCTATTCCGAACCCGGCGAAGGCACGACGATCAAGATCTACTTGCCGCGGTATTTCGGCGCCGAAGAGCCGGCCGGGCCCACGGGGCGGGGCGACAACCCCGCCGCACCGGTCACCGAAGCGATCCTTGTCGTCGAGGATGATGCCCGCGTGAGGGTCTCCACCACCGAGGCCATACGCGAACTCGGATACACCGTCATTCATGCCGCGAGCGGCGAGGAAGCGTTGCAGAAACTGGCGGAGAACCCGAACGTCGCCCTACTGTTCACCGACATCGTCATGCCCGTCATGAACGGCCGCAAGCTGGCGGAAGAGGCCCTTGCCCGCATGCCGCTGCTGAAGGTGATCTTCACCACCGGCTTCACCAGGAACGCGGTGGTCCACAACGGCGTGCTCGACCACGACGTGCATTTCCTCGCCAAGCCCTTCACCATCGAGCAACTGGCGGCGAAACTGCGTGACGTGCTCGGCACGACGCAGGGCGCAGCGGATTGATCACAATCGCTTCAGTCTGACGCAGCCGCGCTTCTCCACAGGCCAGGATAGTCGACAACGAAGCCGTGCGGCGAGATGTTGAGGGTCTCGTCATAGCCGAATACCGGCGCGGCATAGGCATAGCGAACCGTGTCGAGACGCCGATAGGTCTGATCGAGGCGCACCAGGCTCAGTTCAGGGAAAGTCAGGTAGGCGGCCGGGGCAGGCGTCGCCTTGCCGATGCCGAGGCCATACCGGCGGATCGCCAGCAGGTTCGATGCCGGTGTGAAGCCAAGATCGACATCGACAAGGCCGTCGACGCCCTGCTGGACTTCGCCATTCAGCGTCCACTGGCCGTCCGAATCGCGTTCGATCGCATAATGCAGCTTGCGGGTGCCGAGAAAGCCGTCGATCCGCGCTGAACGCGTGCGCCAGCCGACACCGCAGATCACCTCATAGCCAAGGCAGCACGGCTTGCCGTCCTGGATGAAGATGGCCTGTCCCTCGAGACTGTGCCCGATATTGGTCTGTGAAAGCAGGCAGGCATCATGGCCCTCCACGTCCAGCCGACGCCAAAGGATCGAAGCCGTCATTGTTGTCATCGTCACCTCCCTAGAATTCGAAACGATGCCTTGTCCTTCGCCCGCCAAGCCAACCGTGTTTCACCGCGGCGTTCGTCAGCTGACATGCCCTGACAGAATCCGGCTCCCTGCCGGCAGAGGAAAATTGTTGCCTTGACATTCGCAGTCTCACGCCCGACTTCCTAGCGCATGACCCCGAAATCGAAGTCGATTTCGGAAAGGATCATGCGCAGAATCTAAAGTGCTACAGCGTCCTTTGCGCGTCCAAGAGGACGCGCGGCGCTGTAGTGTCGAGGAGACCTATCGATGCCAGAGCCCCGACGATCGACGATCGATGCCGGAGAAGTGGAACGCTTTTCCGCCCTTGCCGCCGAATGGTGGAACCCGAACGGCAAGTTCCGTCCCCTGCATAAATTCAATCCGGTCCGGCTGGCCTATATCCGCGACCAGATAGCGACGCGCTTCGGCCGTGACCCGCGCGCTGCAAGACCTTTCGAGGGCCTGCGCATCCTCGACATCGGCTGCGGCGGCGGACTTCTGTGCGAGCCGATGGCGCGGCTTGGCGCCGAGGTTGTGGGCGCGGATGCCTCCGAAACCAACATCGAAGTGGCCAAGCTGCACGCTGCCGAGGGCAATGTCAGCGTCGACTATCGCGCCACGACGGCCGAAGACCTTGCCGACGCCGGCGAGAAATTCGACGTCATCCTCAACATGGAAGTGGTCGAGCATGTCGCCGACATCGACCTGTTCGTCGCCAAATGCGGCGAGATGGTGCGGCCCGGCGGCATCATGTTCGTGGCCACCATCAACCGCACGCTGAAGGCGCTGGGCTTAGCCATCATCGGCGCCGAATATGTGCTGCGCTGGCTACCGCGCGGCACCCACCAATTCGGCAAGCTGGTGCGCCCGGAAGAGCTCGAGAAGGCGCTTGGCGGCGCTGGCCTGACCATCATCGACCGCACCGGCGTCACCTACAACCCGCTGGCCGACCGCTGGGCGCGGTCGAAGGACATGGACGTCAACTACATGGTCCTGGCGGAAAAAGGCTCGGTCTGAAGGCTGATCTGGAGATTTGTCGGGCCGTGGACAGTGTGAGAGCCCGACAATTGGCGCTTGAGCTTCCCGAAGCGGCCGAGAAATCGCATTTCGGCAAGGCCGACTTCCGGGTACGCAATCGCATCTTCATGTCGCTGCCCGAAAACGATCGCGCCGTCATAAAGCTCGACACCGGCCAGCAAGAGATGACGACTGCAGCCGAACCGCTGGTTTTCAAGCCAGTGCCTGGTGGATGGGGACGAAAGGGCTGGACGTCGATCATTCTTGACGCATGCGATGAACAGACATTTCGCAGCGCAATACGGATGTCATGGCGAAATGTTGCCCCGCCGGCTCTCAGGAAAATCTTTGACGCGAGCCAGGCCTAACGGATCGGCAAGGCGGTTCCGGCTGCAGGAACTCGACCCTTCTGGCTTTGTGCCCTGGTGGTGATGAACACGCCGGCAGTGATGATGAGCGCGCCTGCCCAGGTCAGCAGCTGATAGTGCTCGCCGAGGAAGATGGTTCCGGCAAACAGGCCGACGGCGGCCGCCACATAACCGATCTGGCTGAGATAGACCGGACCGCCAACCGCCTGCAGCCGGAAGAAGAAGGCAAACATCGCCGACGCCGACGCGACCTGCGCGACCACCACCAGCGGCACGCCGCCGAGTGGCACGAAAGCCTCGCCGCCGAACAGGAGAAGAATGCCGGCAAGCAGCATCGCCGCTGACGCCAGATGGCTGCCGACGGCAAGCTCGATCGGGCCTGTGCCGTCCGGCCAGTCGACCGTGCGGTAGATGTTGCCGACGGCAAGGCTGACCGGAATGAGCAACCCCATCGCCACCCAGAACAAATCGGCCGGCTGGCCGGCCTCGCCGCGCGTCACCGCGACCATGACAGCGCCGACGAAGCCGACGGCGATGCCGACAATGCCCAGCATGTTGGGGCGCCGGACACGCAACAGGATCGAGAACACCAGTGTGATGACAGGCGACAGGGTGAACATGATGCCGGTGTAGCCGGCGCCCAGATGCGGGATGGCCGAGAACATCAGGAGGTTGGGGACAGCATAGGACACCGCGGCGGTGACGAAGAAATAGCGCAGTTTGTGCGCGGTGAGCCGGACCCGCTTGCCGCGAGCCAAGAGCACGCACAGCAAGACCCCGCCGGCGCCGAGCGAGATGACGAAGGCCCAGACCATGGCCGGCACGCCGGCAGCCGTGGCGAGCTTGCCGAAGGGCAGCGTCAGGCCGAGCAGGCCGCCGGTGACGACCAGCAGGCCGAGCGCCGAATCCCAGAGAAGTTTCATTGACCGAATCCTGTAGCGCGGCTCTTGGCCGGCATTGCATGTTACGATAAGATAATGGCAAGATTCTTAACGTCAAGATAAATAATGGTGAGACAATTGGACAGGGCAGCAAGAGCGATCGAGCAATGGAAGCGGGAGCGGCCGGATCTGGATGTCTCGCCGATGGCCGTGCTCGGACGGCTGAACGAGGCCTCCTCGCTGATCGCCCGCGAGCGCCTGGCGCCGCTGTTTGCCCGTTATGGATTGCAGCCTGGGGAATTCGACGTGCTGGCAACGCTGCGCCGCTCGGGCTTACCTTACGCGTTGACGCCAACCGCTCTCTATGAAGCGACGATGGTGACGTCGGGCGCCATGACCAACAGGCTCGACCGGCTGGAGATGTCCGGATTGATCCTACGCGGGCCGCACCCCAACGATCGGCGCGGCATTGTCGTGCGGCTGACCGAAAAAGGCCTGGCCTTGATCGATGAGGCCGTTACCGCCCATGTGGCCAACGAACACGCGGTGCTTTCGGGCTTGACGCAGGCGGAACGCGAAACGCTCTCTCGGCTGCTTGAGAAATTGATCGGCAGCGTCAGCTAGCCGGTCAGTTGCGATCGTCCGGGAATACCGGGATCGGCATGAACTCGACGCCGTCCTCGGCTAGGCTCTTGGCCTCGTCCAGCGTCGCCTCGCCATAGATGCCGCGCGGGTCGCTCTCGCCGAAATGGATCTTTCGCGCTTCCTCGGCGAACTTGTCGCCGACATAGTCGGCATTCTCGCGCACCTTCTCGGCCATCGCCTTCAGCTGCGCCAGAGCCTGCTTCTGCGCCTCCCCCATGGCGAGCGCTATGGTTTCCTGCTTGCGCGCCGTGGAGACAGCCGGCGCCATCAGCGCTTTCTGCACCTTGTGCGAACCGCAGGTCGGGCAATCGACAAAGCCGCGCTTCTTCTGGGTGTCGAAATCGTCGTTGCTGCGGAACCAGCCTTCGAATTCGTGCTCGTGCTCGCAGATCAGAGCAAAACGGATCAAGAGGCTGCACCCCTGAGCCGCGGCGCCTCGCCCAAGCCGGCATTGACGGCGAAATCCCGCGCATTTCTGAGATTGGGGATCTTCTTACGCGCGGCAAGCGACTGCGCCGGGTCGATCTCGGCGATGATCACCGCCGGCTCGTCATGCGCGGCTTCCGCGATGATACGGCCCCACGGATCGACGATCAGCGAATGACCGTAGGTCTCGCGGCCATCCTCATGCAAGCCACCCTGCGCGGCGGCGACGACATAGGCGCCATTCTCGATGGCGCGGGCCCTGAGCAGCACGTGCCAGTGCGCCTCGCCGGTCTGGCGGGTGAAGGCGGCAGGTACGGAAAGCAGGTCGGCGCCGGCCAGTGCCTCGGCGCGGAAGAGTTGCGGAAAGCGCAGATCGTAGCAAACGGCGAAGCCGAGCTTTGCACCCTCGATCTCGGTGACGACGGCCTCGGTGCCCGGCTCATAGGCGGCGGATTCGCGCCAGCTCTCGCCATTGTCGAGATCGACGTCGAACATGTGGATCTTGTCGTATGTCGCGAGCGTGGCGCCGTCCGGCCCGAACAGCAGCGCCCGGTTGGCGAGCTTGCCGTCGGCGCGTAAAATGGCGGTCGAGCCGATATGCAGGAAGATGCCGAGCTCCCTGGCCAGCCTGTGCGCGGTCGCGACGACGATGTCCTTGTCCTGCGACATGAACGATGTGGCGCGAGCTTCCTTGTCGCGAATCAGCGCGCCGGTCATTTCCGGCGTCTGGATGTAGGCGGCACCTTGGCCAGCTGCTTCGCGCACCAGCCGTTCGAGATCGACGGCGTTGCGCTCGGGGCTCTCGCCTGAACGCATCTGGATCGCAGCGGCTTTGAAAACACCCATCGTCATTCCCTCAATTCGTCGCGCCGTCGGCGAGCAGTTTGTCGAGCCCGCCTTCGGCCTCCAGCTCGTGGAGATCGTCACAGCCGCCGACATGCGTATCGCCGATGAAAATCTGCGGAAAGGTCGTGCGGCCATGCGCCCGGGAGATCATCTCCTGGCGCAGTTCCGGCGAGAAGGAGGCATCGTGCTCGGTAAAGGCTATGCCCTTGCGCTCGAGCAGCCGCTTGGCTGCCGTGCAATAGCCGCACATCATGCGGGTGTAGATCGTGACATCGGCCATGACGAATTTCCGCTGTTCGTTGCCGACTTATATAGTCGCGGACTCGTCCGCCCGGAAGTCCCCCGGCAACACACGCGCAAAGGTCAGCACGTCGACGGCGGCCGCACCTCCCCTTTTCAGCGCCTTGGTGGCGGAACGCACCGTGGCGCCGGTGGTGTAGACATCATCGATCAAAAGCACCCTGCGGCCGGCGATCTCGATTTCCGCCTCGGCGGGTACCCGAAAGGCGGCCCGCACATTTTCCTCGCGCTCCCCGCGCTCCAGCCCGACCTGCTGGCGGGTGAGTTTCACGCGCCGCACCGCCGAGGGGGCGAAGGGCAATTCGCTGAGTACCGAGACCGCCCTCGCCAACTCCGCCGATTGGTTGAAGCGCCGCCTGAAAAAGCGCCGCCAGTGCAGCGGCACCGGCACCACCACGTCCGCGTCGGCGATGAGATCGGCACCGGCGCGAACCATCCAGCGCGCCATCCATGGTGCCAGATCCGTGCGATCCTGGTATTTCAGCCCCTGCACCATCTGTCGGGCAACGCCGGAATAGGCGACCGCCGCCCGCGCCCGCTCGAAAGGCGGCGGATCGGCAATCGCCTCGGCCGACAGAAAGCCTTCGCCCATATGGTGGGTGAACGGCGTGCCCATGACCGCGCACCATGGCCGCTCCAGCAGCCTAAGCTTCGGCCAGCAGGCGCCGCACAGCACGCCCGGCTGCGAGACATGCCGGCGGCAACCGGCGCAGACCGGCGGAAACAGCATCCGCGCCGGCCAGCCGACAACCGACCGGGCCAGGTTCGTGATTCCGATGGACTTGATCTTGGGCATCGGATCGGCCACGTGGTTGCTCCTGCACGCCACTATATCAACGATCTCGGAGCGTGGACAAACAAAGGATCTGCCCGTTGCAGCCGATAATGGATACCTCTCTGTGGCTGGCGCACAAGCGGCGCGCCCTTGCCCATCCGGTCGACGGCGCGGACTTCCTCATGCGCCGCACGGCCGAGGACCTTGCCGACCGGCTGGGCGCCGTCGAGCGCAGGTTCGGCAAGGCGGCTGTGCTGTTTTGCCAGACGCCGGCGGCGGCCGAAACGCTCGCCGAAAGCAGCAAGGTCGCCGACATTGTCCGCGTCGAGGCGGACACGGCCTTCCTGAGCGGTGGCGGCGCCGGCTTGATCGCACCGCTCGAAACCGTGCCGTTCGAAGCGGAAAGCCTCGATCTGGCGGTGTCGCTTCTGTCGCTGCAGGCCATGAACGACATCCCCGGCATGCTGATCCAGATCCGCCGTGCGTTGCGGCCGGATGGGCTTTTCCTCGGCGCCTTTGCCGGCGCCGGTACGCTTTTCGAGTTGCGCGAAAGCCTGCTTTCGGCCGAGACCGAGCTTTACGGCGGCGCCAGCCCGCGTGTCGCCCCGTTCACCGACGTGCGCGATGCCGGTGCGCTGCTGCAGCGCGCCGGTCTCGCTCTGCCGGTCGCCGACGTCGAGACGGTGACCGTGCGCTATGCCAGCCTGTTTAACCTTATGGCGGATTTGCGGGCCATGGGCGAGACCAATGCGCTCACCGATCGCAGCCGGCGGCCGGGCTCGCGCAAGCTGTTTGCCCGTGCGGCGGAAATCTACGCCGAGCGGTTTTCCGACCCCGACGGGCGCGTGAGGGCAAGCTTCTCGATTGTCTGGATGTCCGGCTGGGCGCCCGACGCATCGCAGCAAAAACCGCTGAAGCCAGGGTCGGCCAAGATCTCGCTGAAGGCAATTCTGGAGGCGCCCGGCGGGCAATGATCCTGCCCGCAGGCGCGGAAAAGCCGGATCAGGGAGTGGGTGCGAAAGCGTTCGCAAGCTTGCTGTTATTGTCGCTGAACAGCCAGGTGAGCGAGTCGAAGACCCGGCCGATGCCGCCGACGATAGCCAATGACAGCACGGCGACGATCAGGCTATATTCGACGGCCGTGGCGCCGGTCTCGTCGTTCAGAAAACGCAGCAGCACTGCTTTCATGGCCTTAACCCCTCTGTCCGGGACCTTACAGCCGACCTGTTAAGAAAGGTTAACGGCAAAGGCTTAACAGGCGATGAAGCTGCCGCCTTTCCAAAATCTCTTAACCATGTCAGCAGTCGCCGCTGCTCCTGCCATTGGACCTGATGATGCAGACCGAGCTCGGCTGCGGCTGCAGCACGCTGCGGCGCAGCGTGTAGGTTTCGCGATGGCCGATCGAGCCTGTGGCCGCCATGTCGAGCCCGCCTAAACCATCACGGGCCGAGAGCGAGCGTGTCTGGCTGTCGAGGAAAGGGGTTGCGATCAGCGCCAGCGCCACCGCGGCCGAACCGAACAGCAGCGTGATGCGCAATATGCCCATGCCCGCATCGGCGGCGCGAAAGCCGCGCTCGGGCCGGATCGAGTCCCAATCCCTGTCTAGGCTCATGCTATCGCTCCCCGGCAAATCGACGGCTCGGCCGCGAACGGCCATGCCTCAATTTTTCACGACGAGATAAATCTTCCATTAACGCTGGCTGATACACGCCTCGGCCAGGAACCGACCGAACGCGAGCCTCAGAGAAGATCGATGAGGAACGGGATCAGCGGCGCATCGGCCGGCGGCATCGGATAGTCGCGCATCTGCTTCGGCCGCACCCATTTCAGCGTCTGCCCTTCCCTGGGCTGGGCTATGCCGCGAAAGCGGCGGCAGACGAACAGCGGCATCAGCAGGTGGAAATCGTCGTAGGAATGACTGGCGAAAGTAAGCGGCGCCAGGCACGGGATGTCGGTTTCGATGCCGATTTCCTCATGCAGTTCGCGAATGATGCATTGTTCGGGCGTCTCGCCGGGCTCGACCTTGCCGCCGGGAAATTCCCACAACCCGGCAAGTTGCTTGCCCTGAGGCCGCTGCGCCAGAAGCACCCGGCCGTCGGCATCGACCAGCGCGCAGGCGGCGACCAGGAGCAGGCGTTTGCCGGCGGTCACGACATCATTCATGACCCGGGGGCCGGCGATAGTGGTAGCGATAGACTTCCTCGAAGCCGAGCGAATGGTAGAGCGCCAGCGCCGGCACATTGTTGGCCTCGACCTGCAGCCAGGCTTCCCGCGCGCCCCGCAGTCGCGCCCATTTGAGCGCCGACAGGATCAGGTTGCGGCCATGGCCCCTGTTGCGTGCCGACTTGTCGGTGGCGACCTCGAACAGGCCGGCGAGATCGCCGTCATGCACGCAGATAAGCGTCGCCAGCGCCTCGGCTCCATCTTCGAGCGCGAACAGCCCGGCTTCGGGCTGGATGGCGCCGATGATCTCCGACAGGCCGGGCCGCAGCGAAACATCCGAACCGCTGACCTTGAGCGACGCGCCGATGAAGCGGCTGATGTCCTTGAGCGGAATCTGGTCCATGGCGGCGTCGAGCTGCGCGCCGGCCAGCGGCAGCCGCATGACCAGCGACTCGTCGAACCGGCTCCAGCCCTCGCGGTCGAGATGGCTGGCGAGATCTGGGCCCGACAGCGGCGACATGCGGAACGTCAGCGGCCTTCCATAGGCATCGAAACGGCGGCTGGCCCGGCCGATACGGTCGGCAATGTGCTGGGTATCGCCTGGATCGAGCGGATTGACCGAGTTCAGCCGCTTGGCCGGATGGCCGGCGGTCAGCCGCACCACCCAGGTGCCGTCATAGTGGATGGCGGCTGCCGGCCAGGCGCGAAAGCCGGCCGCCTCGTAGCGGCGCACGATCGCGAGCATGCTTGCCGGATGCCTGGAACCCAAAACCATCAGCTCCGATAATCGCCATTGATGGCGACATATTCCTTGGTGAGATCGCAAGTCCACACCGTCGCCTTGCCGCGGCCGATGCCGATATCGGCGCGGATACGGATGTCGTCGCGCTTCATATAGGCCGACGTCGCCTGCTCGGAATAGCCAGGATCGCGCTCGCCTTCATGCGCCAGCCTGTTGTCGCCGAACCAGATCGACAGCCGGTCGCGATCGGCGGGCTCGCCGGCCTTGCCGACGGCCATGACGACGCGGCCCCAATTGGCATCCTCGCCGGCGACCGCCGTCTTGACCAGCGGCGAATTGGCGATCGACAGCGCGATGCGCTTGGCCGAGCGCGCTGATTTGGCGCCGGTGACGGTGACTTCGACCTGCTTGCGGGCGCCCTCGCCGTCGCGCACCACTTGCAGCGCCAGCGATTTCAACACCTTGCCGAGCGCCCGGCGGAACGCGCCGAGACGGGCATCCCTGGGATCGGTTATCTCCGGCGCGCCGCGCTTGGCGGCCTTGCCGGTGGCGAAGATCAGCAGCGTGTCGCTGGTCGAGGTGTCGCTGTCGACGGTGACCGCGTTGAAGGTCTTGGCCGTGCCGCGCGACAACAGATCCTGCAGGACAGGGGCGGCGATCGGCGCATCGGTGGCGATGAAGGAGAGCATCGTCGCCATGTCGGGCGCGATCATGCCGGCGCCCTTGGAAATGCCGTTGATGGTGACATCGGCGTCGCCGAGCTTGACGGTCGCAGTCGCCAGTTTCGGATAGGTATCCGTGGTCATGATCGCCTTTGCCGCCTCGGTCCACAGCCCGGGCTTACCGTTGTTGACCAGCCCGGCCAGCAGATGGCTGAATTTGCTGGTGTCGAGCGGCTCGCCGATGACGCCGGTCGAGGCCAGGAAAACTTCGCTTGCCTTGCAGCCGGCCGCCTTCGCCGCCGCCTCGCCGGTCAGCGCGGTCGACTCGCGGCCTCTCTTGCCGGTGAAGGCGTTGGCATTGCCGGAATTGACGACCAGCACCCGGGCCTTGCCTGCGCCGAGATTCTGCCGGCAGAAATCGACCGGCGCCGAAGGGCATTTCGATTTCGTGAACACGCCGGCGATCGCGGTGCCTTCATCGAAGACCATGGTCAAAAGATCGGTGCGGCCCTTGTACTTTATCCCTGCCTCGGCGGTGGCGATGCGCACCCCTTCGATTTCCGGCATTTTGGGGTATTTCTTCGGCGCGAGCGGCGAAATCGTCGTGGACATGGAGGCCTCGGGCGGGAAAAATCGCAGGGGAAGGCCGGTTTGCCCGATAGACCGCGCGGGCGCAAGGGCGTTTTCGTCGCTCTTGCCCGGGAGCTCGAACCCGCTCGTGGTTAGGTTAGGCCTGCATTTCAAATCCGATGGCGTCGCCGGGACCGATGGCGTTATGATCTGCCCCATGGGCAGGCTTGCGATCCTTGCATGGGCATTTCTGGGACTTTTGCTGCTGAGCGCGGATGCGCAGCCGCAACGGCGGGTAGCGCTTGTCATCGGCAACGGCACTTACGCCGAAGCCGGCACGCTGGCCAATCCTGTGAACGACGCCCTCGACATCGCCGACAAGCTGCGCTCCATCGGCTTCGATGTCATCGAAGGCAATGATCTCGGCAAGCGCGAACTCGAGCGCAGCATCGGTGAGTTCTCCGATGCGCTCGAAGGCGCCGGCGTCGGGCTTTTCTACTATGCCGGCCACGGCCTGCAGGTCGACGGGCGCAACTACATCGTGCCGGTCGACGCCAGGCTGGACGTACCGGTCAAGCTGCAGCTCGAGGCCGTGCCGATCGACGAAGTCCTCGACATCATGGAACAGCAGACCAAGGTCAGCCTGGTGTTTCTCGATGCCTGCCGCAACAATCCATTTGCCCGCAGTCTCAGCCGCACCGCCACCACGCGCTCGGCGAAGGCGCTGGCCGGGCTGGCCCAGTTCGATTCGACGCGCGGCTCGTTCATCGCCTTCTCGACGGCACCTGGCGCTGTCGCCATGGACGGCAGCGGACGCAATTCGCCCTTCGCCGCCGCCCTGCTGCGCCACATCGCCGAGCCCGGCCAGAGCATCAACGACATGATGATCGCGGTGCGCCGTGACGTGGTTTCGCAAACCCGCGAAACCCAGCGCCCCTGGGAGCAGGGATCGCTGCTCGAACGCTTCGAATTCGTCTCGGACGGACAACCTGCAGAGCCACAAAGGCCGGCCGCGGCGCCGGCCCCTTCGACGGAAGTCGCCGCACTTGAACGCTCTGTCGGCGAAGACAAGGGATCGATCGAGAAATTCCTGCGCCAGGACTATCTGACGCCGGACACCAGGGCGATGAGCGAGACCGTCAAACGGCTCTACGGCCCATCCGCCATCATCTTCGGAACCCGCTACGACGCCGACGCCATCGTCAAGGTCAAGGCCGACTGGTTCGCGCAGTGGGCCTCCTGGTCGCTAAGCATGGAGGCCGGCAGCCTGGAAGTCGCTCCGCAGGGCGAAGATCGCGCCGAGGCAGTCTTTGCGATGCGCTACGACTATCTTCCAAAGGACACGTCGGCGGCACGCCTGACCGGCAAGGCGCGCGTCACGCTTGGGCTGGTCAAGGCCGGCGGCGGCTGGCGTATCGAATCCGAGACATCGCAGGCGATGCAGTAGGCGTGATCCCACGGCCAGCCGGGCAATTTAAGCCGGCAGCGCCTCATGGCGATAGGAATTTTTTCTTGACTCGGTGAGGGCAGCTATGCTACATTTTTGCCCATGGTGCTGATTTGCGCCAGTGACCCGCCGCCCGGCGGGTTTTTGCCTTTGGAGCTTCGCCAACCGACACGCCGGTAGACTTCCAGAGAATAAACTTGACCCCTGCCGCTACCATCCGTTCCTGAAGCTTGAAAACGCGCCGTTTCGTTTGAGCGTCGGGGCGCCTATATTGCCGGCGATAGTGTTGGCGAGGAGACAGAGATGGCCGAGGACGCCGATCCGGCGCGCAGATCGATCGGTGCGCGGCGCAACCCCGACAGCGCCGATGCCATTCTCGAAGCCGCCGAGGCCGTGCTGGTCGAAGCCGGTTATGCCGGTTTCTCGATCGAGGCGGTGGCGCGGCGGGCCCGCGCCGGCAAACCCACCATCTATCGCTGGTGGCCGAGCAAGGCGGCATTGCTGCTTGAGGTTTACCAGCGCCAGAAGCGCGTCGATGTTCCCGATACCGGGCGGCTGGAGGAGGATCTCGTCGGCTTCCTGAAAAACCTGTTCGCCCACTGGCGCGAGACATCGTCGGGAAGCGTGTTCCGGTCGCTGATCGCCGAGGCACAGTCGGACGAGGCCGCTGCCGCGGCCCTTGCCGACTACTCACTGGGCCGACGATCCCATACCGGCCAGATCATCGAACGCGCCAAGGCAAGGGGCGAAATCCCGGCCAGCGTCGATTCAGCTGTTGTCGCCGACCTGATCGCCTCCTTCGCCTGGAGACATCTGTTGACCAACCGGCTCGACGAGGACGAAGCGACCATCGGCAAGGCGGTCAACTACGTGATGCGAGGCATAGCTGCGCCCGCCCCGTAAAGATGGCAATGAGAAAGGGCGCGGCAACCCCTGGCTGCCGCGCCCTTTTTCAAGGAGCTATCAGTCTTACTTGGCGCTTTCCAGCGTATCGACCGTCTTCTTCAGGTTCGCGTCGGGGATCTCGATCTTGGCGCCGGCGCGCAGCGACTTGACCAGTGCGAAATACTTGTCGCGGATGACCGCCTGCTTGGCCTGGTCCTTGACGTCGTCGAAGGCCGGCGGCTGCTTGGTGCGCTTGTCCTCGAGCTTGATGACATGCCAGCCGAACTGCGTTTGCACCGGCTGCTCGGTGTATTTGCCGACCTCGAGCGCGGAGGCCGCCTTGTCGAACTCCGGCACCATCTGGCCAGGTCCGAACCAGCCGAGATCGCCGCCGCTGGTCTTGCCCGAGGGATCGCTGGTGTGCTCGTTGGCGAGCTTCTGGAAGTCGGCGCCGCCATCGAGCTGCTTGATGATGGCCTCGGCCTCTTCCTTGGTCTTCACGAGGATGTGACGGGCATGCAGCTCATTGGTGGGCGGCGTGTTGGCGATTTCCTGGTCGTAACGGGCGCGGACCTCGGCGTCGGTGACCTTGTCGACGACGCCCTTCTCGACCATCTCGCCATGCAGCGCGCGCTGCTGCAGGAAAGCCATGCGGCGCTGGAAGTCGGGATCCTTGTCGAGCCCTGTGGTGACCGCCTCGGCGGCCATGACGCGGATCTCGATGGCAGCCGAAAGGGCGGCGGCACGGCGCTGCTCGGGCGGCAATTGCGCGAACTGCTGCGACAATTCCCCTTCGGCAAGCACCAGATCTGCTTCGGTCAGGGGCTGGCCGTTGACCGTGGCGATAACCTTGTTCGGATCGACCGGTGCCGCGGCCGGCGCTGCTGCATCCGCCGGAGCGGGAGCGGTTTGCTGCGCCATCACAGGCGAGAGCGAAAGGGCCGACAGGCCGACGGCCAAGCCAAGGCTGGCGAGCGACGCGCGGCGGAACAACAGGGGCATAGGGCGACTCCGGTGGGGATTGTTAAGAGGGGTGCTTCCAGATCGGCCAGATTGTGGCGGAATTTGGCGCAGCCAGCAGGGCCGGCGCGGCGTTGACATCAGTTGAGCCCCCTCTTATCTGTCCAACGACTTTGCGTCCAGAACCGTTTTCCGGGCGCTTTTTGTGTTTGCCAGTGTTCACTAATGTGTTTGCCAGTGTTCACGTGGAATTGATGGGGCCGGCCGGCGCTCATCTCAAGATTGAGAATTCTATCGAAAGGACCATTGGATGGTCAGTCTCGGCGGTCTCGCCCGTAAGGTTTTCGGTTCCTCCAACGACCGTCGGGTCAAATCGACCCGGCCGCGTGTCGAGGCGATCAACGCCATGGAAAACGAGATGCGGGCGCTTTCCGACGAGGAGTTGGTCGGCCGCACCGCGAAATTCCGCCAGGACATCGCCAATGGCGCCACGCTGGACGACCTGTTGATCCCGGCCTTCGCTACTGCCCGCGAGGCAGCGCGCCGCGTGCTCGGCATGCGCCCCTTCGATGTCCAGCTGATCGGCGGCATGGTGCTGCACAATGGCGGCATTGCCGAGATGCGCACCGGCGAGGGCAAGACCCTGGTCGCGACGCTGCCGGTCTACCTCAACGCGCTCGCCGGCAAGGGCGTCCACGTCGTCACCGTCAACGACTATCTGGCCACCCGCGACTCCGAATGGATGGGCCGCGTCTACAAATTCCTCGGCCTCTCGGTCGGCGTCATCGTCCACGGCCTTTCCGACGAGGAGCGCAGCGCCGCCTACGCCGCCGATGTCACCTACGCCACCAACAACGAGCTTGGCTTCGACTATCTGCGCGACAACATGAAATACGAGCGCGCCCAGATGGTGCAGCGCGGTCACAATTACGCGATCGTCGACGAAGTCGATTCCATCCTGGTCGACGAGGCGCGCACGCCGCTGATCATTTCCGGTCCGCTCGAGGACCGTTCGGAAATGTACAACACCATCGACACCTTCATCATCCAGCTGCAGCCGCAGGATTATGAGATCGACGAGAAGCAGAAGACCTCGATCTTCACCGAGGAAGGCACCGAGAAGCTCGAGAACCTTTTGCGCGACGCCGGCCTGCTCAAGGGCGAGTCGCTCTACGACGTCGAGAACGTCGCCATCGTCCACCACGTCAACAATGCGCTGAAGGCGCACCGGCTGTTCCAGAAGGACAAGGACTATATCGTGCGCAACGGCGAGATCGTCATCATCGACGAGTTCACCGGCCGCATGATGCCGGGCCGCCGCTATTCGGAAGGCCTGCACCAGGCGCTCGAAGCCAAGGAGCATGTGGCGATCCAGCCGGAGAACCAGACGCTGGCCTCCGTCACCTTCCAGAACTATTTCCGCCTCTACAAGAAGCTCTCCGGCATGACCGGCACGGCGCTGACCGAGGCCGAGGAATTCGGCAACATCTACGGCCTGGAAGTCACCGAGATCCCGACCAATCTGCCCGTCGTGCGCATCGACGAGGACGACGAGGTCTACCGGACTGTCGAGGAGAAATACAAGGCGATCGTCAGGGAGATCCGCGAAGCCAGCGCCAAGGGCCAGCCGACGCTGGTCGGCACCACTTCCATCGAAAAGTCCGAGCAGCTGGCCGAGCGCCTGCGCAAGGAAGGTTTTACCGATTTTGAAGTGCTGAACGCCCGCCATCACGAGCGCGAGGCGGCGATCGTCGCCCAGGCCGGCAAGCCCGGCGCCATCACCATCGCCACCAACATGGCCGGCCGCGGCACCGACATCAAGCTCGGCGGCAATGCCGAGATGCGCATCGAGGAAGAACTCGGCGACATGCCGGCCGGACCCGAGCGCGAGGCGCGGGAAAAGGAAATTATTGCCGACATCGAGCGGCTGAAGGAAAAGGCGCTGGCCGCCGGCGGCCTCTACGTGCTGGCCACCGAACGCCACGAATCGCGCCGCATCGACAACCAGTTGCGCGGCCGTTCCGGCCGTCAGGGCGACCCCGGCCGCTCGAAATTCTTCCTGTCGCTGCAGGACGATCTGATGCGCATCTTCGGCTCCGAGCGCATGGACGGCATGCTGCAGAAGCTCGGCCTCAAGGAAGACGAGGCGATCATCCATCCGTGGATCAACAAGGCGCTGGAGAAGGCGCAGAAGAAGGTCGAGGCGCGCAACTTCGACATCCGCAAGAACCTTCTGAAATATGACGACGTCTCCAACGACCAGCGCAAGGTGGTGTTCGAGCAGCGCATCGAGCTGATGGACGGCGAGGGCCTCTCCGAAACGATCGCCGAGATGCGCGAAGGCGTCATCGACGAGATCGTCGCCAAGGCCATTCCCGAAAATGCCTATGCCGAGCAGTGGAACGTTGCCGGGCTGAAGGCCGAGATCGCCGAGTTCCTGAACCTCGACCTGCCGGTCGAAGACTGGGCCAAGGAAGAGGGCATCGCCGAGGACGACATCCGCGAGCGCATCGCGCAGGCCGCCGAAGCCGCCGCCAAGGAGCGCGCCGAGCGTTTCGGCCCCGAGGTGATGAACTATGTCGAGCGTTCGGTGGTGCTGCAGACGCTCGACCATCTGTGGCGCGAGCACATCGTCAATCTCGACCATCTGCGTTCGGTCGTCGGCTTCCGCGGCTACGCCCAGCGTGATCCGCTGCAGGAATACAAGGGCGAGGCGTTCGAGCTGTTCCAGGCCATGCTGGGCAATCTGCGCCAGGCCGTCACCGCGCAGCTGATGCGCGTCGAACTGGTCCGCCAGGCCGCTGAAGCACCGCCCCCGGAAGCCCCCGACATGTTCGGCACGCATATTGACGGCACAACCGGCGAAAACGACTTCGAAGGCGGCGAGACCGCCCTCCTGGTCCGCCCGGAGACAACGGCCGTCGTCGCTCCCGAGGACCGCGATCCCAACAACCAGGCTACCTGGGGCAAGGTCGGCCGCAACGAGGCCTGCCCCTGCGGGTCGGGCAAGAAATACAAGCACTGCCATGGGGCGTTCGCTTAAGGGCGCGCTTTCCTTCGCCTCGTTCACGGGGAGAAGGTGCCGGCAGGCGGATGAGGGGCGGCACTGACATTCGCGATTAGCCAATCTCCCCACCTGAGGGGGAGATGGCCGGCAGGCGAGAGGGGGCGCTGTCCCGCTGACGTCAGAAATCCGTTTTACAATTTTTCCGTGTCCCGACCGTCTGGTTCCTTGGCAACCCTTTGAACGGCCCCTCGGTCTGCTTTACTTCCATCATCTAAGCAGGACCATGCCGCAAACCCGTCCAGCTGCCTCTCTGGCGATACGAATGGCGCAGGAAAATGCCAGGAGCCTGACCCAGGTCCCGGCATAGTTCAGTTGATCGGATTAGGCGAAGCGGCTACGCCGCCAATGCCTAGTTAGCGGCTACGGAAATGGCCGCACACCGACTCGGTGCGACCAAAGCGGAAGCGCTGGTAAGGGTTCACCCAGACCATAGCGTCACCTCGTTAAGGCGGTGGGCCTTGAAAAGGGGCGGCAAAGGTGCGATTCTAGGGATGGAGAGGTCCTAGCGTCGCGAGGCTTTACCGCCTCTGTTCGATTGCTTGGTCATCTAGAGCCGCCGTCCCGCTGCAAACGGGATTGGCGGCTTTTCTCATAGTCTCCCCTCTGACGCCGATGGCCAGAACGTGAGGGGCTTAGACAACTCTCATTCGTCATCTCCGTTATCGCTTTCTTGCTCTACCTTCGGCCTAGGCCGGTCATCGACCGGAAAGCAGAAGTCGAGAACGGCTCCAAAGGTCACCACAAACCTATCGCGCTCGATACTCGTCCAAGGCTGGCCGGCGGGTGGAAGGCTCGTCAACAAACCTGCGAGGGCAGGCGGCAAGCCGTTGTCGATTTGCGATTTGTACGGTGGCGGAGGCGGTGGCGGTGTGTTTCGCTTTGTCGGCTTCGAAGCAGTCTTGGTGCTGGCAGACGTCCTCTCGCGACCAGCAACGCGCGGCGCAGCGCGCGGCCGGTCAACGCGAACCCCGGCGGCGGCGTAGAGGCCAATAAAGGTGGTTACCATACGAGCTTGTTGCCCGGTTGGAATGTAACTCCGGAACGCATCCCGGATACTGGTCTCATCATCGACCGCCGGATCAATGAACTGCAGGGCATCGTGGTACGCAGCGTTCAACCACTCTGCCATCCGCGCCTTGTACTCCGCTTCTGGAGCCTTACGGAGACCCTCCATAGTAGGAGTGACCTTGCCGTCAGCATCAATCAGATCTAGCGTCTGAAGTGCCTGAAGGGTGCGCGGGATAAGGCTTTCTGGTATGCTCGACCTAGCCAGCGCGTCCGAATCCACTGTGGCCGGAAGCCCCCTGCTCCGGTGCTTCTCTATCAACGCGACGATGGCCGAAGGCGGCCCGTATGGTGCTGGCTTGTCTATTGTAACAGGCATTTGAAGGTCCGCCCAATGAATCAGTACCGCAAACTCTGAACCAAAGTACCCGATATGTCAATGCAAGGTTCAATCCCAAATGATACGCCGGGTACAAAGACTAACTATCTGAAATTATTGATGAAAATTAGTGCATTCCAAGTCGGTACCGAAACCTAGGTGCGAAGCGCATGTTTTAGCTAATCGCACTTAACAGAAAATGTGGAGGTTTTCTCGCGATGTGCCCGCCCGCTTCTTCTTTGCGAATCGCGGTGGCGGCTCCGAACGAGGCGGCGGCGAAGACCGTGACCCCAACAACCAGGGGCAAAGTCGGCCGCAACGAGGCCTGCCCCTGCGCTCCGGCAAGAAATACAAGCACTGCCACGGGGCTTTCGCGTAAGGGCGTTTTTTGCCCGAAGGCGGATGAGGGGCGGCGCCGGGTTCCGCGATTATCACATGTCTGACCGAAAGGGATGACATGCCGGACTTCTCCGCCCTGTCCGCATCAGCCCGATTCTCCGAAAGCCTGCGCCGCCCCTCATCCGCCTGCCGGCACCTTCTCCCCGTATAGTGACGGGGCGAAGGGCGCTCCCCGCCCACGTTTTCTTAATGTGTCTCCGCTACACAGAATCCTGAAAAGAAGCGGAAAACGGAGAGAAATCGGGGTGCGCTTTTCCGCGGCCACGACTGCCGGGCGGTTCTTGCCGCAGCGTTGGGCGCTGCGCATGGGGCCGTTGCTTGGCCGCATCGATGCCGTGCTGTTCACCGCCGACGAGCGCGGCGAGGCGAGCCGCATGTCGGTCATCGCCTTCTCGGTCCGCATCGTCAGCGCCGTCATCGCCTTCGTCAGCCAGGTGCTGATGGCACGCTGGATGGGCTCGTTCGAATATGGCATCTTCGTCCTCGTCTGGGTGACGATGGTCATCGTCGGAAACCTCGCCTGCCTGGGCTTCCACACCTCCGTCATCCGCTACATTCCCGAATACCGCGAGCGCGGCTTGATGGATGAGCTGCGCGGCATCGTGCTGGCCAGCCGTCTGTTCGTGCTGATCGCCTCGACGCTGATTGCCGGGCTCGGCGCGCTCGGCGTCTGGCTGGCGGCCCCCTGGATCGAAAGCTACTATGTGATCCCATTCATCCTCGGCGTCATCTGCCTGCCGATGATCGCCATGTCCGACCTTCTGTCGGGCCTGGCACGCGCCAACAGCTGGGCGTTGTTTGCCCTGTCGCCGACCTATCTGGTGCGGCCCGTGCTGATCCTGCTGTTCATGGCGCTGATGCTGTTCGTGGGCTACGCACCCGATGCCAGGACCGCCATCTTCGCCTCGATCGCCGCCACCTACGCCACCACGCTGGGACAACTCGTCGGTGTCACCCAGCGCATGGAAAGGCAGATCCCGGCAGGGCCGATGAAGGTGCATTTCGCGCAATGGTTCATCGTCTCGCTGCCGATCTTCCTGGTCGAAAGCTTCTTCTTCCTGCTGACCAATGCCGATGTGCTGATGGTCGGCGCCTATATGGATCCCAACGACGTCGCCGTCTATTTCGCCACGGTGAAGACGCTGGCGCTGGTGCATTTCGTCTACTTCGCCGTCAAGGCCGGCGTTGCCCAGCGCTATGCGCAGTTCACCCATGGCGAGCCGCAAAGGCTCGCCGCCTTTGCCCGCGAGACGGTGTCGTGGACGTTCTGGCCCTCGCTCCTGATGGCACTGCTGGTGCTGGCGCTCGGCGAGCCGATGCTGGTGCTGTTCGGGCCTGAATTCAGCAGCGGCTATCCGTTGCTGTTCCTGCTCGTCTTCGGCGTCGTGGCGCGGGCCGCCGTCGGCCCCTGCGAAAGCCTGCTGACGATGAGCGGCAACCAGAACATCTGTGCTGCCGTCTATGCCATGACGTTGGCCTTCAACATCGCCCTCAATGTGGTGCTGATCCCGCTATTCGGCCTGTGGGGCGCGGCAATGGCCACCGCCTTTGCCATGATCTTCGAAGCCGGCGCGCTGTCCTTCACGGTGTGGCGCAAGCTCGGCATCGTCATGCTTATCTTCGTGCCTGCGAAAGGAGCCGCGTGATGGCTGCCATCCCGTTGCTTGAGGAAACCAGCGGCGGCACCGCCGGCGCCATGGTGTCGGGGCTTGCCGGGCTGACCCGCGATGCCGACCCCGCCCATATCGAGATCCTCGCCAACAACCGGCCCGAGCGCAAGCTCGCCATCTACCCGGCATCGGCCGGTTTCGACCTGGTCGAGGAGCTGGACTATCTCTGCGCCCGCACGGTCGAGTCCAACGTGTTCTTCAACCCGCGCTTCCTAGCGCCCGCCATGCCGCGGCTGGAGGATCGCGAGGTGCGGCTGGCGGTCATCCGCGACGGCGACGAATACCGCAACCGGCTGCGCCTTCTGGTGCCGTTCTCGGTGGAACGGCCGGTGGTGCCGCTCGGCGTGCCGGTCATGCGCACATGGTCGAGCCCGTTCGGTCCGCTCGGCACGCCGCTGGTCGACCGCGACGACCCGGTCGGCGTCGTCGAGGACTTCTTCGCGATGCTGTCGCGCCCGCATCTCAAGCTGCCGAAAGTGTTCGTCCTGCCCGACATCCGGCTCGATGGCCCGGTGGCGAGCCTGCTTGCCACCGTGGCCGAGGCGCGCGGCCTGACGCTGGTCACCACCGGCCAGAGCCAGCGCCCGGCGCTGGAGAGCGAGCTCGATGGAGACGATTATCTGAAGGCCTCGCTGCGCTCGCACCATTATCGCGAGTTCCGCCGCCTGAAGCGGCGCCTTGGCGACCTTGGCAAGCTTGAGCATGTCGTGGCGCGCGGCCCCGAAGACATCCGCCATGCCATCGAAGGCTTCCTGTCGCTGGAAGCGGCCGGCTGGAAAGGCCGCGAACGCACCGCCATGGCGATCGACCGCTTCCGCGCCGCCTTCGCCCGCGAAGCCGTGCACCGGCTGGCCGAACAGGACATGTGCCGCATCCACTCGCTGACGCTCGACGGCCGCACCATCGCCTGCCTGATCGTCTTCGTCGAAGCCGGCATCGCCTACACCTGGAAGACGGCCTATGACGAGACGCTGGCCAGCTATTCGCCCGGCACGCTGCTCATGATCGAGGTGACCAGGCAGCATCTCGACGATCCCAACATCATGATGACCGATTCCTGCGCGGTGCCCGACCATCCTGTGATGAGCCGGCTATGGGCCGAGCGCAAGCCGATGGGCACCCTGGTGATCGGCCTGGCGCCGGACGCCGACCGCCTCACTCGCCAGGCCGCCTCGCAACTGCACCTCTACCGCGAAACCCGCAACATGGCCCGCCTGCTGCGCAACCGGATGAAGAGCTTGCTGGGGCGGCGGTGAGAAAAGGCAGGGTGCGGTTCTGGAGAATGGCACATCTTCGCTGCAATATTTGAGGGGTGGGTGACCGGGAATTTACTTCGGTTGCCAGCAGGCAAACGCGAATATTGATCTCTGCTTAAAAAAAACGATATTTCTCGCAGAAATTTCCGGTGAAAGCCGATAAGATCTACTCGCGTTCTTGTTCTTAATTCACGATAATCTAGTGATTCGGTAGCGATGAGAGAGAAATGTCGCTGAATCATGAGGCCAACGGCGCCCGGCACATCAGTGCGGAGGACAGCGCCGTTGTCCGAAGGGCCGACGAAGACTTCGAAGAACTGATTCGAAGCATTCGAGCCGCAACGCATCAAGCTTTGCCTCTCTTCGAAGAGGAGCCCGTGACCGGATTGGTCCAGTCAGACACGCTGGCCGCCTCCCTCGGCTCGACTTCGGCCCGGACGGGCTCGAGCCAGGCCCGCGCCATGCGCGGCTCCTCGCTCTTGTCCAACGATAGGCTGGATCCACGTGCCGATGACGACTTGGCGTGGTCGTTGGTTGAGCACGATGCCGACGCTCCCGATACCGACAAATGGGAATTGCAGGAAGAGGTGGCGAAGCTGCAGCGCTTGCAGGATCGCACCTCGAAAGAGCTTGGGCGAAAATCGCGCGAGCTATCGATCGCGAGCAAGACGATCGCCGACCTGGAGGTCCAACTCAACAAGGCACGGCAGACCATTGCGCAAGCGGACAGGCATGCCGGCCAGCGCGCAACGCGGTTCCTCGAAGCGAATGTCGAGGTCGAGCGTCTGGGCCGGAACCTGGCGCGCGTGTCGGGGCAACTTCGCGACGAGATCATCGCCAGGCAAGCCGCCGAGCAGGCGCGTGAGGACGTCGCATCGCGGCTCGCCAGCTTGCAACAGGCCGCCATGCTGCTTCGTTCCAAGGTCGCGGATTACCAGCTCCACAACGAAAGACTGACCGGCAAACTGTCTGCGCAGATGCTGGTGCAGCAGGACCTGCAGGTGCGGCTGTCCATGGTGGAGCATCAGCGCGGCGTTCTCGGCGATTGCGCCGCCACCGCTCAGGTACGGGCCGCCGAACTTGAAAAGAGGTTGCGCTCGCTCCAGCGCAGCGCCGCCGATCAAAGCGTGGTCCGCGCAACGCCGAGCGTGGGGCAGCGCGCCGAGGACGTGGCCGAGCATCGGCGCCAAACCTCGGAAACCGAGATTGCGACGTTGCGCCAGGAGCGCGACGCGGCGCGCCGAGACTATGGCGCGGTGAAGGTTCAACTCGCCGATCTCCGCTTGCGCGACATGACCGACGAACTCGCGCATGCCCGTTGCCGCGATGAGAACCGCCAGCTTCACCACAGGCTGGAAACGCTGAGACGCCAGGATCCGCCCAGCGGACCGGCAGCGGATGACAATGCCGATCTCGAACGGACATTCGACGAATTGCTGGCGGCTGGCGAGCTTGGCGCGGCCAATGACGGCGATCCCACCGCGACGCGCAAGGCGTCTTGATCGCGTTGGGATTTGCCACCCAAAGCTCGAAGAGTGAAGGTTGGTGCCCCTAGCCGGAATCGAACCAGCACTCCTTGCGGAACTCGATTTTGAGTCGAGCGCGTCTACCAATTCCGCCATAGGGGCTCAGGCCGGGCGGCCTGGATGGCGCGGGACTATACGGTTGGAGGGCTGTTCGTCAACTGGCCAATTCTCCGGTGCCCTCAAGATGCGACCAATCTGCGCCTTTCGATTTCGTGACGGGGCTGCCATTGTGCAGCGCGGAAAATCTTTCTAGACAGGCGGCGCATCAAAGCGCGGCACGTCTGCGGGGACGGATGGCGTGCTCTGGGTCTTTGTTCTGTGCATGCCGTTACACCCCAACCTGCCTGCGCAATTGAACGACACGCATTAGGAGTGCCGATGCTTCGCGGACTTTACGACTGGACCTTGTCGCTGGCGGCCCGCAAATCCGCCGAATGGTGGCTGGCCTTCATCGCCTTCGTCGAGAGCTCGGTGTTCCTGGTGCCGGCCGACGTGCTCTATCTGCCGATGGCGCTGTCGCGGCCGGATCGCGCCTACCGCTATGCGCTGATCGCCACCGTCGCCTCGGTGCTGGGCGGCATCGCCGGCTGGTTCATCGGCCACTACGCCTATGACGCGGTGGCGAGGCCGATCCTCGAATTCTACGGCAAGTACGACGAGTTCGAAGCGCTGCGCGCGGGGGCAGGCGTCGGCTTCATCGTCCTGATGCTGATCACATCGGGCGCTGCCCACCTGCCGCCGATCAAGGTGGTGACGATCCTGTCCGGCGTCATCGGCGTCAATTTGCTGTTGTTCGTGGTGCTAGCGATCGTGGCCCGCGGTGGCCGTTTCCTGCTGCTCGCCTGGCTGCTGCGCCATTATGGCGAACCGATCCGCGAATTCATCGAGAAGCGCCTCGGCCTCATCGCCGGCGCCGGCGCGGCTGCCCTGATTTTGCTCTATATCCTGGTCAAATACGCGTTCTGAACAGAACCATTGCGAGCCGGACGGACCGATTGAAATGACAGCGACCATGAATGCCGACACCGGACGCCAGCGCACGCTAACCGCCTTGTTCCTCGCCGTCGCCATGGCCGCCACCGTCGGCTCGGCGCTCGGCTTCCAGTATCTCGGCGGCTACATCCCCTGCCACCTCTGCCTCGAACAGCGCACGCCCTACTATATCGGCGTGCCGCTGATGGTGCTGGCGGTGATTGCGTCGATGCTGCACGCACCGGCATGGCTAACGCGCGGCCTGCTGGCCGTCGGCGGCATCCTGATGCTCTACGGCCTCTATCTCGGCGTCTACCACTCCGGCGTCGAATGGCAGTGGTGGGCCGGCCCGACCGATTGTACCGCAGGCGCCGGGCCGGTCGACACCGGCGGCAAGGGCGTGCTCGACGCGCTCGACAAATTCGTGCCGCCGTCCTGTGACAAGGCCGCCTTACGCATCCTCGGCCTGTCGCTGGCCGGCTGGAACGCCATCGCCAGCCTGATCCTCGCCGCCGTAGCCTTCCGCGGCGCTTTCACGCGCGACTGATTGAGCAGCGCGACGCAGAGTTCGAGCAAAAATTCGCCAGACTGAGCCGGATGGCGCGACTTTCGACGTCCGAGCAAGATCGACCCCCACTCCGTCTCGGCTTCGCCGAGCCACCTCTCCCCCGATCGACGGGGTAGAGGAAAGGCGCGAGCCTATTGAGCCAGCGCTCCTTACGCTGGGCTCCCTTCCTCTCCCTCCGGAGGGGGGAGAGGTGGCGCTGCGAAGCAGCGACGGAGTGGGGGAAGCCGGTCCTTAAGCGCGAAGCCGCTGATAGGTGAGCGCCACCGTGCTGGCCCGATACCGGGAAGTGGTAGGCATGTGAATCGCTCCAGACGGCCAGCCTCCCGAATTCTCGAACGATCTCAGGGCTCCAGTTCGACATCCCAGTACAGATAATCCATCCAGCTCTCATGCAGATGGTTGGGCGGGAACAGGCGGCCATTGTTGTGCAGATCGTGCACCGTCGGCTGGAAAGGCTTCTGCAGCGGCCACATCTTGGCATGCGCCGGCATCATGCCGCCCTTCCTGAGGTTGCAGGGCGAACAGGCGGCAACGACATTCTCCCATGTCGTCGCGCCGCCACGGTGGCGGGGAATGACGTGATCGAAGGTCAAGTCCTCCGGCGTGCCGCAATACTGGCACTGGAAACGGTCGCGCAGGAAGACGTTGAAGCGGGTGAAGGCCGGGTGCCTGGAGGGCTTCACATAGGCCTTCAGGCTGACCACGCTCGGCAGCTTCATCGAGAAGGTCGGCGAGGAGACGGCGTGCTCGTATTCGGCGACGATGTTCACCCGGTCGAGGAACACCGCTTTGATGGCATCCTGCCACGACCAGAGCGACAAGGGATAATAGCTGAGCGGACGGTAATCCGCATTCAGCACCAGTGCTGGAAGCCCATCCGGAGATACGGCAACCGTCACGTGTTCACCTCCTTGGTTCTAGACCCGAACGGCGCGGATACTGTAAGCCCGACATGACAGGGATGTGAAGCGGATTGTCGCGTGGCCTAAGCGCCAAAAATGCGTGATTTTTATCATTTTTTGCGGATTCAGGCCGGCGGCGCGGCGTCCCGCCCTCTGGTTTCACGATAATAGGACCAGAAAAGCCGCGATGCGACACCTCGCCACGGGCTCCATGATTCGGCCAATGCGATCAGGGTTTTCTCCGGCGGACGCGGCTCGATGCAGAGCGCGTGGCCGACCGCGCTCTGCAGCGCGACGTCGCGCGCGGGGAAGATGTCGGGATGCCCGGCGGCGAATAAGAGATACACTTCCGCCGTCCACGGGCCGATGCCGGACACCGCCGTCATCGTCGTGATCGCCTCCTGGGCATCGAGCGAACAGAGGTGATGCAGGTCGAGGCCGTCGGCCACCGCCTGGGCAATTGCGATCAGGCCGCGCTGCTTGGGCCGCGACAGGCCGGCCTCGCGAAACATGTCCTCGCCGGCGGCCAGGATCGCTTGCGGCGTCAGCGGATCGACGAGTTTGGTCAGCCGGCCGAAGATCGCATCGGCACTGGCGCGGGACACTTGCTGCGAGACGACGATCGACGCCAGGCTTCGAAACCCCGGCTCGGACAGCCGCAGCGGCACCTCGCCGGCCATGCCGCGCACCTTTTCCAGGCGCGGGTCGATCACGCAAAGCGCATCGAGCCCCCGGGCAATGTCGTCTGATGTCACGATACGGCGCATGCTTTCTTGTTCCTCGACCGTCGACAGGGTAGCAATTGGCGAAGCGCCGCAAAACATGATTGCCGCCTGAGAGATGACACTCCTGACATTCCGCTTCGCGCCCAGCCCCAACGGCGACCTGCATCTCGGCCACGCCTATTCGGCGCTGCTCAACCAGAAGCTGGCGGCACAGGCGCACGGCCGCCTGCTGCTGCGCATCGAGGATATCGACACGACGCGCTGCACGCCGCTATTCGAGGCAGGCGTGCTTGCCGACCTGAAATGGCTGGGGCTTGGCTGGGAAGAGCCGGTGCGCCGCCAGTCCGAGCATTTCGCCGAATACCAAGCGGTGCTCGAGCGGTTGATCGCGGACGAACTCGTCTACCCCGCCTTCATGAGCCGTGGCGAGATCCGCGCCTTCATCACCGACAGCGAAAAGCGTGGGCGCGACTGGCCGCGCGATCCCGATGGCGTGCCGCTCTACCCCGCCACCGACAAGGCGCTGCCGCTGAAGGAACGCCAGCGGCGGATCGCCGAGAATGCACCCTTCGCCTGGCGGCTGGATGTCGATGCCGCCATGGCGCGTGTCGGCAAGGACCTTTCATGGACGGAGTATTCTGACGAGACGCTTTCCGCGACGCGCTCCGTCGAAGCCCGCCCGCGGGACTGGGGCGACGTGATCTTGGCGCGCCGAGACATTCCGACCAGTTACCACCTCGCCGTCGTCATGGACGATGCGCTGCAAGACGTCAGCCACGTCGTGCGCGGCCAGGATCTGTTTTCCGCCACTGGCGTGCAGCGCCTGCTGCAGCAACTCCTCGGACTGCCGCAACCGGCCTATTTCCATCATCGTCTGATCCTCGGGACGGACGGACGAAAACTGTCGAAGAGCTTCAGTGATACCGGCCTTGCCGCATTGTGCCATGCCGGCGCATCGCCTGACGACATCAGGCGGATGGTCGGGTTTTGAGCTCGGTGAGACCAGGGCGCCACCCCCCAAATGCGCCGGCCGTTGAATTCCGGTGACGCATGGATCAACGGTTTCGTTTTGCGCGCCGGGTTGAAGCGCAGTAGAGCAGCGCCACGGTCAACTCCCTCCAGCGCGGCGGTCTCCGGAACATGCACAGCATCAAGCGGTTCATCCCCGCCACCTTCGTCGTCCTGTGGGCGACCGGCTTTATCGGCGCGCGCTACGCCATGCCGTGGGCGGAACCGTTCACATTCCTCGCCGCGCGTTTCGTCATCGCCGCCATCCTGCTGGCCGTCCTGATGCTTGTGCTGGGCTCGAAAAGAGCCACCCGCGAGGAGGCGCTGCATGCCACCGGCGCCGGCATCCTGATGCATGGCGTCTATCTCGGCGCCGTCTTCTGGGCCATCCACAGGGGCATGCCGGCCGGATTTTCGGCCCTCATCGTCGGCCTGCAGCCGCTGATCACGGCGGTGCTTGCCGGTAAGTTTCTCGGCGAGGCGATCCTGCCGCGCCACTGGCTTGGCCTTGGTATCGGCCTCATCGGCATCGTCATCGTGCTGTGGCCGAAGCTCGGCGCGCTGGGCGGCGGCGTAACAGTTGCGACATTGACCGCCTCGCTGGTCTCGGTGCTCGGCATGAGCGCCGGCACCATCTGGCAGAAGCGCTTCGCCTCCGGCGGCGACCTGGTCGCGGCGACCATGTGGCAATATGTCGGCGGCGGTTCGCTGATGCTCCTCGCCTCGCTCGCTTTCGAAACCCACACGATCATCATCAATGGCGAGCTGATCTTCGCCATGGCCTGGCTGGTGCTGGTGCTGTCGCTGGGCGCCATCTTCCTGCTGATGGTGATGATCCGCGACGGCGAGATGTCGAAAGTGGCGTCGCTGTTCTACCTGGTGCCGGCGGTGACGGCGGTCATCGCCTGGGCACTCTTCGACGAACAGCTCAACGCGCTGCAGATCGCCGGCATGGCCATCACGACATTCGGCGTCGGCCTGGCAACGGCGCGGCAGACCAAGGGAAGAACTGTGGAATTGAGGAATTGAGGCATTGAGGCATTGAGGCATTGAGGCATAGGCATTGAGGCATTGAGGCATTGAGGCATTGAGGCATTGAGGCATTGAGGCATTGAGGCATTGAGGCAGATGGGGGCCATCTGGCGCTGGGTGCTACGTCAATTCTTCAATTCTTCAATTCTTCAATTCTCCCATTCCTCAATTCTCCCATTCCAGTTCCCCAATTCGACCTGTCATCCCACCCGCGCACGTGCCTCCAGATAGCGGCTGATCGCGGCATTGAGCTCGCCGCCGAGGATGAAGATCGCCGACACCATGTAGAGGAAGACCACGGCGATCATGATCGAGGCCAGGCCGGCATAGGTCGTCACGTAGGACGAGAAGTGGTCGAGATAGGTGGCGAAGATGGTCGAACCGATAAGCCATGCCGCCAGCGTGAAGACGATGCCCGGCACCAGCGAGACGAAGCGGCGCTTGCCCGCCGGCAGCCAGAAATGCACGGCAAACAATCCGCCGACGATGACCGCCGAAGCGATGACGTAACGCCACAGGGTGATGGTGCCCATATAGGGCTTGATCCAGTCGATATGGGCTTCGGCGAGCCGCGCCAGCAGCGGCGCGAACACCAGGAGCACGCTGATCGCCAGGAAACCGGCCGTGGCGATGAGAACGAAGATGATGCTCTGCACCCGGCGGT
This sequence comes from Mesorhizobium sp. M0243, assembly GCF_040321775.1. Taxonomy (NCBI): domain Bacteria; kingdom Pseudomonadati; phylum Pseudomonadota; class Alphaproteobacteria; order Hyphomicrobiales; family Phyllobacteriaceae; genus Mesorhizobium; species Mesorhizobium sp. M0243. Next base: position 46,554 of record NZ_JAMYSF010000019.1, read on the forward strand.
AGATGATGCCGCGCGTTTCCGAAACGCGGTAGGCGCGGTTGAGCGACGTGCGCAGCGCCTCGATGCCGTTCGACGCAAAATAGGCCGCAAGCACCACACCATAGGTCAAAAGGTCGGTGCGCCTGACGGTCAGCACATTGAGCACTTCGCGCGCGATCGGCTTGGCGATCTGTTCGGGCCAGGTGTCGAAGACCAGATGCACGGCCGTGTCGGAGAACGCCTGCGCGCCCAGGAAGCTCGCCAGCGTCGTCGCGAAGATCAGGAACGGGAACAGCGCCATCAGCGATGTGATCGCCAGATGGCTGGCCATGGCCCAGCCGTCATCGGTGTTGAAATGGCCAAGCGCGTCGTAGAGAACCCGCTTGAGGGCTACGATCTTCCGCAACAAGAACCGCGCCCTCCAATTGTCTCCACGCCGGGAATATGGGAAGGGATTGCGGCAAATGGCAACCCTTGGCGAAACCACGAACAGTCCGGCGCAGAAGGTGCGCTCGATTATCATCACCGGTGCGTCTTCGGGAATAGGCGCGTACTGCGCCCGCGCGTTGAAGGCGGAAGGCTGGCGGGTGTTCGCAACGGCGCGCAAGCCGCAGGACATCGCCGCGCTCGAAGCCGACGGCATCGAGGCTTTCTATCTCGATTATTGCGAGCCGGACTCCATCGCCGCGCTGGTGACGGCGGTGCTCGACCGCACCGGCGGCCGGCTCGACGCCCTGTTCAACAACGGCGCCTATGCGCAGCCGGGCGCCGTCGAGGATCTGCCCGTTGCGGCGCTCAAGCAGCAGTTCGAGGCGAATTTCTTCGGCTGGCATGATTTGACCCGCCGACTGGTGCCGGTGATGCGCCGCCAGGGTCAGGGCCGCATCGTCCACTGCTCGTCGATCCTTGGCCTGGTGCCGGTGCGCTTCCGCGGCGCCTATTCCGCGTCGAAGCATGCACTGGAGGCCTTGATGCTCTGCCAGCGCCAGGAACTGGCCGGCAGCGGCGTCCACGTTTCGCTGATCGAGCCGGGGCCGGTGAAGTCGAAGATCGCCAGCAATGGCCTCATTTGGTTTCTCAGCAGCATCGACCACGAAAATTCCGTGCACCGCGTGGACTATGCGGCGCAACTCGAGCGGTTGCGGGCCGGCGGCAGCCAATCGGCCTTGAAGCCAGGGCCGGAAGTCGTTCATGCGGCGCTGCGCCATGCACTTCTGTCGCGGCGCCCGCGCCCGCACTATGTGGTAACAGTGCCGGCCAGGATCGGTGCGGTGCTCAAACGCATCCTGCCGGCATCGATGCTCTACCGCCTGATGGCCAAACGCGCCTGAACGCCAAACAACTGGAACGCAACAATGGCAACCGTCTTCAACATTCTCGCCATTCTGGTCATGGTCGCCGTTGCGGTCGTGCTTGTTCGTGGCCTCATCAACATGATGCGCGGCGGTTCCGGCGTCACCTCTAACAAGCTGATGCAGGCACGCGTCATGCTGCAGGCCGTGGCGCTGGTGCTGATCCTGCTTGCGGTGTATTTCACCCGCAAGTGAGGATATCGGCAGCCGGGGAGGCGAAATGGTCAAGCTCAACAAGATCTACACCCGCACCGGCGATGATGGCACCACGGGTCTCGGCACCGGCGAAAGGCGGCTGAAGTCCGACCTGCGGGTAGACGCTTACGGCACCGTCGACGAGGCCAATGCCTGCATCGGCATCGCCCGGGTCCACACGGCCGCGACCCATCCCGCGATCGATGCCATGCTTTCCCGCATCCAGAACGATCTGTTCGATCTCGGCGCCGATCTCGCCGTGCCCGACGACGGCAAGCCACTCGGCTACGAGCCGCTTCGCATCGTCGCCGTGCAGACCGACCGGGTCGAGAAGGACATCGACCTTCTCAACAAGGAGCTTCAGCCGCTCAAATCCTTCGTGCTCAATGGCGGCACGCCGGCAGCGGCGGCACTTCACCTTGCCCGCACCGTGGCGCGGCGGGCCGAAAGGCTGATCGTGGCCCTTGCCCAGGACCCGAACGAGCACGTCAACCGCGACGGACTGAAATACATCAACCGCGTCTCGGATTTCCTGTTTGTCGCCGCCCGGGCGGTCAATGACAACGGAAACGCCGACGTGCTATGGGTTCCCGGCAAGAACCGCTGATTGTCGAAAGCGGAAGAGGGCCTGGGGCAATGTTCATCCCGCTTTACGACACCAACAGGCTGCGGCACATCCGCCTGCAATATGTGACCATCGGGCTGATCGTGGTCAATGCCCTGGTCTACCTTGCCACCGCGCTCGGCGGCGAGAGTTTCTCCAATGCCGCCGTGCTTGGTCTCGGCTTCATCCCGTCGGTCGTCCATGACACCGCCGAGCTCGATCCCCGTTTCATCGTCATCCCCGAAAGCCTGAGCTATCTCACCTATTCCTTCCTGCATGCAGACATCTTCCATCTCGGCGGCAACATGCTGTTCCTGTGGGTGTTCGGCGACAATGTCGAGGATGCGCTCGGCCACATCCGCTACCTCATCTTCTACCTGTTGTGCGCGATCGCCGGCGCCGCTTTCCAGGGCCTCGTCGCCTGGGATTCGCAAGTGCCGCTGATCGGTGCCTCCGGCGCCATCGCCGGGGTGGTCGTCGCCTATCTGATCCTTTATCCCAGGGTGAAGGTCTGGGTGCTGGCCTTTGCCCGCATCCCGCTGCGGATTCCGGCCTTCATCCCGCTCATCCTGTGGGTGCTGTTCCAGGTGGTGATGTTTGCCGCCGGTGGCGAGGATCAGATCTCCTGGGCCTGCCATATCGGCGGCATCATCGCCGGAGCTGTTCTTGTGCTTGTCTTGCGCAGCCGCGGCGTGCCGCTGTTTGCCGGCGCCGACGAGGACGTCGCGCCCACCGCTCCCGACCAACCGCCGGTTGCCACGGAACCGCTGATCCCCGACCCGCCCGCCGCGACACCGCGCTGGGGGCGAGGAAACGCTTCCAGTTCGGACTGAACCGATTTGAGCGGCTTGCAGCGTATTGACGTGCAGGGTTGCCGCAACTACGGAAACGTCACCGCCGCAACCTAAGGCGGGCAAAGACCAGAATTTCCATCCGGCCAGAATTCCATCCGGCCAAAATTCAGTCAGGAATGTCGGCTTTCGACAACTCAGAAAGGGCGCAGGCTGTTATAGCGCGCCCAACTAGCGTGAAGAGGTGACAGGCAAATGAAGATCCTTGTACCCGTGAAGCGGGTTGTGGATGCGAACGTCAAGGTTCGCGTGAAGGCTGATGGTTCGGCGGTGGAGCTCGCCAACGTCAAGATGGCGATGAACCCGTTTGACGAAATCGCGGTGGAAGAAGCAATCCGGCTGAAGGAAGCCGGCAAGGCGGAAGAAATCATCGTCGTCTCGATCGGCCCGCAGCAGGCGCAGGAAACACTGCGCACCGCGCTCGCCATGGGCGCCGACCGCGCCATTCTGGTCAAGACCGATGAACAAACCGAGCCGCTCGGCGTCGCCAAGGTGCTGAAGGGCGTCGTCGACGCCGAGCAGCCCGGCCTCGTCATTCTCGGCAAGCAGGCGATCGACGACGACTCGAACCAGACCGGCCAGATGCTGGCGGCACTGCTTGGCTGGGCGCAGGGCACCTTCGCTTCCAAGATCGTGCTCGACGGCGACAAGGCCAAGGTGACGCGCGAAGTCGATGGCGGCCTGCAGACCGTGGAACTGAAGATGCCGGTGATCGTCACCGCCGACCTTCGCCTCAACCAGCCGCGCTATGCCTCCTTGCCCAACATCATGAAGGCCAAGAAGAAGCAGCTCGACGAAAAGACCCCAGCCGACTACGGCGCCGACGTCAAGCCGCGGCTGAAGGTCATCAAGACCGAGGAGCCGAGTGGCCGCAAGGCAGGCGTCAAGGTCAAGAGCGTCGCTGAGCTGGTCGACAAGCTCAAGAACGAAGCCGGCGTGCTGTAAGCGATCGGGAAAGGAACAAGAAAAATGGCTATTCTCCTCATCGCAGAACACGACAACGCAACGCTTTCCGACCAGACCGCCAAGGCGCTGTCGGCCGCCCTGCAGATCGGCTCGGACGTGCATGTGCTGGTTGCCGGCAAGGGCGCCAAGCCGGCAGCGGACGCTGCCGCCAAGCTCAAGGGCGTGAGCAAGGTGCTGCTGGCCGAAGCCGACGAACTCGCCGAGCGCCTCGCCGAGCCGACGGCAGCACTGGTTGTGTCGCTGGCGGGCGCTTACGACACCATCATCGCGCCGGCGACCTCGTCGGGCAAGAATGTCGCGCCGCGCGTGGCTGCGCTCCTCGATGTCGCGCAGGTGTCCGAGATCATCGAAGTCGTATCGGCCGACACCTTCAAGCGCCCGATCTATGCCGGCAACGCTATCCAGACGGTGCAGTCGAGCGACGCCAAGAAGGTGATCACGGTTCGCACAGCCTCGTTCCAGGCAGCCCCCGAGGGCGGCTCGGCGGCGGTCGAGACCGTCAAGGCCGCGGCCAATCCCGGCCTCTCCACCTTCGTCGAGAACAAGCTTTCCGAGACCGACCGTCCGGAGCTGACCTCGGCCAAGATCATCATCTCGGGTGGTCGTGCGCTGGGTTCGGCGGAGAAGTTCCAGGAGGTCATCCTGCCGGTCGCCGACAAGCTCGGTGCAGCCGTCGGCGCCTCCCGCGCCGCGGTCGATGCCGGCTATGCGCCGAACGACTGGCAGGTCGGCCAGACCGGCAAGGTGGTTGCCCCCGATCTTTACATCGCGGTCGGCATCTCCGGCGCCATCCAGCATCTCGCCGGCATGAAGGATTCGAAGGTCATCGTCGCCATCAACAAGGACGAGGAGGCGCCGATTTTCCAGGTTGCCGACTACGGCCTCGTCGGCGATCTCTTCGTCATTCTGCCGGAGCTGCAAAAGGCGCTTTGACGCTTTCTGCCTAAGGTATTAAATGGTGAGGGTGGGGTAGACGAAGTCGCCCCGCCCTTTTAGTTTGCACCGCACAAAAAGCAGGCCGCAAAGGCGAAAAGCAATCCAGCAAAAGTGCGCAGCGGTTTTCCCGGGAAAAGCGCGTAGCGCTTTCCCTAGGGAATTGCGGTAAAATAAAAAGGTGGAGCGCTTTCGCAGTTCAAGCGGAAGGGCTCAGGACGGGATCGGTGTAATGAGCAAGATCGAGACGATCGGCATCATCGGCGCGGGCCAGATGGGCGGCGGCATCGCCCATGTCTCCGCGCTTTCGGGCTACAAGGTGCTGATCTATGATATTTCGCCCGACCGCATCGAGAAAGGCATCGCCACAATCAGCGGCAACATGGCCCGCCAGGTGGGGTCCGGCAAGCTCGACGAGAAGGTGCGCAACGACGCGATGGGCCGCATTTCGGCCGCGCCCGCGATGGCCGATCTTGCCGGCGCGGATCTGGTGATCGAAGCGGCGACCGAGGACGAGACGGTCAAGCGCAAGATCTACGCCCAGCTCTGTCCGCAGCTCAATCCCGAAGCCATCCTGGCGACCAACACCTCGTCGATCTCGATCACGCGGCTTGCCGCGCAGACCGACCGGCCGGAGCGGTTCATCGGCATACATTTCATGAACCCGGTGCCGCTGATGAAGCTGGTCGAACTGGTGCGCGGCATCGCCACCGAGGACCAGACCTTCGAGGCGGCAAAGACCTATGTGAAGCAACTCGACAAGACGATTACGGTCTCGGAGGATTTTCCGGCCTTCATCGTCAACCGCATCCTGCTGCCGATGATCAACGAGGCGATCTACACCCTCTATGAGGGTGTCGGCTCGGTCGACGCCATCGACACCGCCATGCGGCTCGGCGCCAACCATCCGATGGGGCCGCTGCAGCTGGCCGATTTCATCGGGCTCGATACCTGCCTGTCGATCATGCAGGTGCTGCATGACGGCCTGTCGGACTCGAAGTACCGTCCTTGCCCGCTGCTGGTGAAATATGTCGAGGCCGGCTGGCTCGGCCGCAAAACCGGGCGCGGTTTTTACGATTATCGCGGCGAGCATCCCGTTCCGACGCGCTGAGCGCATCGTCGGCGCAAATCAGGGGCAAGCCTTTCGGCGGTGACAGGCTCGATCAGGAGGCCGCGGCCAGCGGCTCTGTCCGGCCATCCACGATCCGTGCGTCGGGCGCCACGGAGACACAGCCACGGCCGGCCGCCTTGGCCGCATAGCAGGCCGCATCGGCTCTCGCGATGATCTCGTCGACCTCGCCGCAATTGGCATTGATCGCAGCCAATCCGATGCTGGCGCCGATCACGTGAGGACGGCCGTCCCAGGTGAAATCCAGGCCGCCGATCGCATCGATGATGGAGCGCGCCGCGATCTTGGCGCCGGCTGCTGAACCCGATTTCAGAATGACCGCGAATTCGTCGCCGCCGAGGCGAGCGACGATATCGTCTGGACCAAGCACGCCGCGAATCGCCACGGCAACCCGCTTCAGCAGCGCGTCTCCCGCCGCGTGGCCGCCCGTGTCGTTGACCAGTTTGAAGTGGTCGAGATCGATGAACATGAACTGATGTCCGCTGGCTCCGGCCGACTTTGTCGTGTCGCCGGTCGACTTTGTCGTGTCGGCGGTGCCGTCCTTGCGCGCCTGGCCGACTAGGCCCTCCATGGCGCGGATGAAGCTCGAGCGATTGGCAAGGCCGGTCAGCGCATCGTGTGCCGCGGCGTGCGCCAGTTGGCGCTGCAGCGCGCGCGCATCGGTAAAGTCCTGGAAGACGATGACCAGCCCGCAGAATTCGTTCCGTTCGTTGATGATCGGCGACACGACCTGACGGATGCTGCAGCGCGTGTCGTCGCGCCGGATAAGGACGGCGCGGCTGTTCTGGTCGGCCGGCGCCTGAACGCCAACCACGGGCCGGGTCACGCCAATCCTGTGCCCCGTCTCCTCGTCGACCGCCCAGTAGACATGGCCAAGCACCTTGCCGAGGGCCTCGCCGCCGGCAATCCCGGTCAGCTTTTCGGCGACCGGGTTCATGAAGGTGATGCGGTTTGCGGCATCGGTGCAGATGACGGCATCGCCGATCGATTGCAGCGTCACCCTCAGCCGCTCCTTTTCATCGGCAAGCATTGCCGCCGACACAGTGAGGCGCTCTTCGGCCTCCTTGCGACGGGTGATGTCGGTCAGGCTGCCAATGGCCCTGATCAGCCGTCCATCCTCGTCGCGTTCGATAGCCTTGCCGCGGTCGAGTATCCACATCCAGTGGCCATCCTTGTGGCGCATCCTGAATTCGGCCTCAAAGAACGGTGTCTTGCCCTCGAGATGAGCGCGATCCGCTTCGGCGACAGTCTCGCGATCGTCGGGATGAATCATCGTCAGCCAGCTGTCGGTGTCGCCATCGAGCTCGCCATCCGCATAGCCCAGCATCTTGACCCAGGTCGAGGAATAGGTCGTGCCGCCCTTGCGCATGTCGAGGTCCCAGACGCCTTGGCCGGCACCAGCCAGAGCAAAATTCCAACGCGTTTCCGCTTCGGCAATGCGCGCCTCGGCCTGCTTGCGCGCGTCGATGTTCTCGATTTGCGAGACGAGATAGAGCGGACGGCCGCTGTTTTCATCGCGAATGACCGAGCCGGCAAGATGGGCCCAGACGGGCGTTCCGTCCTTCCTGAGATAACGCTTCTCGAAGTGGAAGGAATTGACCGTGCCCGCCTTCAGATCGTCCATCGTCTCCCGCCCGATCTGCAGATCGTCGGGATGCGTGATCTGGAAGAAAGTCAGCGCCTCGATCTCTTCGCTTGTGTAGCCAAGCATGGCGGCGAAGGCCGGATTGGTCTGGCGGATGCGACCGTCGAGACCGACAACCACGATGCCGATCGCCGAATCCTCCATGGCGCGGCGGAAGCGCAGTTCGCTCTCGGCGATCTGTTGGCGATCCCTGCTGATCCTGCGGGCGGACAGAGCAGCGAGGAACAGCGCGCCCGCCGCCACCGCCACCGCGATCCGCAGGCAGAGCTTCAGCGCTTCGGTGCCGAGGTCCAGGCGCGAAAGCAGGATCGAGGTCGCCAGCACGCCCAGGCCGGCGACGAGCAACGCCAACCCTGCATGCCCAAGAGATTCTCGGCTGGTCAATCCTCGCCACATCACGATACGTGCCACCCCCGTGCGCAAACGCATGTTCTCGCATCAACCTTGGCGGATCGATTTTAAGGAAAGGTTGCGTCCGGCATGCCGGCGTGGTCGCTAACCGGCAAACAATTGCCGGCATGATTAAGGATCGGTGCATGGGTCCGCGATCGTTACGAAACGCTACCAGCGTATGAGGAACCGTCCGCCGAGCGCACCGAGCAATGCGAGCGCTGCGATCGCTATCGTGTACCAGGGGGCGACGAAAAGCGGCGAGTCGTCGAAGCAATGCGCGGCATAGAAGGTTGCCGCCAGCCCGCCGGCGAGCAGACCCGCCACCGCACCGGCAAGCACCGGCCGTGTCGGCGCGCCATAGCGCAGCATCCACAGGAAGACGGCAAGCGGGCCAATACCGATCAGCGGGATGAAGCCCATGCAGAGCATCATGTTGTTGCCGACCATCCGTGTACCCCACAGCGCCTCCGGCACCATGAAAAGCTCCAGAAGCACCGCCACGGCTACCAGCACTGGCGCCGCGGCCATCCAGGCCATTGCCCGGCCCGTCGAGGCGCCCGGCGTCGACAAGGCGCGGATCAGGGCGAAGGCGCTGACGGCAAGCACGATGGTGAAGACGAATTTGGAGAGGAAGCGCATCGTGTGCGCGGCCGCCATGAAGTCTGGGCGCGGGCCGATGGTCAGCAGGAAAACGATGGCCGCGATCACCGCCCCCGCACCGGCGGCCAGCCACCAGGCCGATTGCAGCGGCATCGCCTTGCTGCTTGCATCGGCGTCCAGCGCCCTGATGAGATCGTCCGTCCTCATGTCATTCCCGCCCGAACCGCCCCTGCCCGAATCGCTTGGCTATCGCGGCAAGTCCGCGATGCAGCGACACACGCACCGCCGTCTCGCTGATGCCGAACTTCGCCGCCGTCTCACCGATGGACCGCCCTTCCACCGACACGGCCGAGACCACGGAGCGCTGTGCCGGCGACAGGCTGTCCAATGCCCGGTTGATGTCTCGCTCGCTGACGGTCTCGGTTTCCGGCTCGGCGAACGTCTCGGCGATATCGTCGACATCGATCTCGATGCGCCGTCCGCGCCGCCGGAACGCATCGATCAGCTTGAAGCGGGCGATCGCGTAGATCCACGGCAACACCGGCGCATCCTGGCGCCAAGTATGTCGTTTTACATGAATGGCCAGCAAGGTTTCCTGCACGACATCCTCGGGATCGACCCCGCCCTGCACGATCTTGCGCCTGGCAAAACCGCGAACCAGCGCGGCAATCCGGTGCAGAAAGTCGGCGTAAGCCCTTTCATCTCCTGCGATCGCGGCCCGCATCAGCCGGGAAAGTTCGGCCTCGTCCTTGCCGCTCACAAGAGTTCACTCCCCCGAATTTCGCGTCTCGGCGCTGATTTGTTACGTGGCCGGCGAAATAATGTCCAAGCCAAACTGCCGGCAAATCACGAAAGTTTGCGGCATTGCCGAGCCGTGAGCATCACGCGGAATTGTCCGTTCGGTACCGACCTTTGCACTTCAGCGGCCGATTGAAGCAGATCACCAATGTTGACTAAGGCTGTCAGGTATCGGTAGGTGAGCCGGTGCCAACCGAACTTTAGGACAAAGACATGAAATACGCTCTTTCCACTCTCGCCGGCGCCACCGCGCTGGCAATCATGCTGATCGCCAGCCCGTCGATGGCGGAAGATGATGGCATCATTGTCTACAACGCCCAGCACGAAAGCCTGACCAAGGCGTGGGCCGAAGGCTTCACCAAGGAGACCGGCATCAAGGTCACCGTGCGCAATGGCGGCGACAGCGACTTCTCCAACCAGATCGTCGCTGAGGGCACTGCTTCGCCGGCCGACGTGTTCCTGACGGAAAACTCGCCGGCCATGGTGCTGGTCGAGACGGCCGGCCTGTTCGCGCCGGTCGACGCCGACACGTTGGCACAGGTTCCCCAGGACTATCAGCCGGCCAGCGGCAAATGGGTCGGCGTCGCAGCGCGCAGCACGGTCTTTGCCTATAACAAGACCAAGCTGACCGCCGACCAGTTGCCCAAGTCGATGCTTGACCTCGCCGATCCGAGCTGGAAGGGCCGTTGGGCCGCCTCCCCGTCAGGCGCCGATTTCCAGGCCATCGTCAGTGCCCTGCTCCAGCTCAAGGGCGAAGCCGCTACCGCCGACTGGCTGAAGGCGATGAAAACCAACTTCACCGCCTATAAGGGCAACAGCACGGTGATGAAGGCGGTCAATGCCGGCGAGATCGAAGGCGGCGTGATCTATCACTATTACTACTTCGGCGATCAGGCCAAGACCGGCGAAAACAGCGGGAATGTCGAGCTGCACTATTTCAAGAACCAGGATCCGGGCGCGTTCGTCTCGATCTCCGGCGGCGGTGTGCTGGCCTCGAGCAAGCATCCGAAGGAAGCCCAGGCCTTCCTGAAATGGCTGACAGGCAAGGGCGGCCAGGACGTGCTGAAGACCGGCGATTCCTTCGAATACGCGGTCGGCAAGGGTGCGGAGTCCAACCCGAAGCTGGTGCCGCTCGTCGATCTGCAGGCACCAAAGGTCGACGCCACGACGCTGAACTCCAAGAAGGTCACCGACCTGATGACGGCAGCCGGCTTGCTTTAGTTGCCATTCGTCCTAAAAGGACACCCGACCACGCTCCCGCGGGAATTCGCCTTCCGCGGGAGTGATTTTGTTTTTCGAGATGACATTCGTCGATGACGACACGCTGTGTTCCCGACCGTGATCGCGGTCTTTCAATTGCTGCCGCTGGACGGCAGCGGCACGGCGTCTGACCTGATGCAGTCCGCGGTTGATCTCGCGCGCTCGGGCCTGCCTTCGGGCACAGGCCGAAGGGCCCGGCGCCGAGCCCCGCTTTGGCTGGTCATTGCCGCCATCTTCGTTGCGCTGCTGGCGCTGGTGCCGCTCGCCTTCATCATCTGGATCGCGGTGCAGACCGGCTGGGAAACCGTCTCGGCGCTGGTCTTCCGGCCGCGTGTCGGCGAGCTTCTGGTCAACACTGTCCTGCTGGTCGCGCTCTCCGTGCCGATCACCATCGTGCTGTCGGTTGCGCTGGCCTGGCTGACCGAGCGCAGCGACCTGCCGGGCGCCCGGCTCTGGGCCTGGCTCTGCGTGGCGCCGCTTGCCATCCCGGCTTTCGTGCACAGCTATGCCTGGGTCACCATGGTGCCGGGACTGCACGGCCTGTGGGCCGGCGTGCTGGTTTCCTTGATCGCCTATTTCCCGTTCCTGTATCTGCCGGTGTCGGCGGCATTGCGCCGTCTCGATCCCGCCCTCGAGGACGCTGCCGCCGCACTCGGCCTTGGACCCCGGCGCGTGTTCTGGCGGGTCGTGCTGCCGCAATTGCGGCTCGCCATCTGCGGCGGCTCGCTGCTGGTCGGCCTGCATCTGCTGGCCGAGTACGGCCTCTATGTCTTCATCCGCTTCGACACCTTCACCACGGCGATCGTCGACCAGTTCCAGTCGACCTTCAACGGACCGGCCGCCAACATGCTGGCCGGCGTGCTGGTCAGTTGCTGCTTCGTGCTGCTCGGCCTCGAAGTGCTGGTGCGCGGCGAGGAGCGCTATGCCCGCGTCGGCTCAGGTGCGGCGCGCCATCAGCAACGCACGAGCCTCGGACGCGCCACCATCCCGAGCCTGCTCTTGCTTGTCGTCACCACGCTTTTGGCGCTCGGCGTGCCGTTCGTCACCATCGGTGGCTGGCTTGCCGCCGGCGGCGCCGCTGTCTGGCGCTTGGACGAAATCGGCCTGGCGCTTGGCCAGACGCTGTTCCTGGCGCTCGCCGGCGCCTTGCTGGCCACCGTCGCCGCCATGCCGATGGCCTGGATCTCGATCCGCGCGCCGGGGCCGTTGCAGCGTCTGCTGGAGGGCTGCAACTATATTGTCGGCTCGTTGCCAGGGGTTGTCATTGCGCTGGCGCTGGTCACCATCACGGTGCGCATCGCGCTGCCGCTCTACCAGACCCTGTTCACCATCCTGGTGGCCTATGCGCTGATGTTCCTGCCGCGCGCGCTGGTCAGCCTGCGGGCGTCGATCGCGCAGGCGCCGGTCGAGCTCGAACGCGCCGCTTCCAGCCTCGGCCGGCCGCCGCTGCAGGCGCTGTGGTCGACGACGATCCGCCTGTCGGCGCCGGGTGCCGCGGCCGGGATGGCGCTGGTGGCGCTCGGCATCATGAACGAACTGACCGCCACCCAGATGCTGGCGCCCAACGGCACCCGCACGCTGGCGATGGCGTTCTGGTCCTACAGTGGTGAGATTGATTATGCCTCGGCGGCACCTTACGCCTTCATCATGGTGGCGATGTCGCTGCCCTTGACCTGGCTGCTCTATGTCCAGTCGAAACGGATGGCCGGACGATGAGCTTTCTCGAAATCAGCGGCCTGCACAAGCACTACGGTCCGGTGGCCGCTCTTGCCGGCGTCGACCTGAGCGTCGCCAGTGGTAGCCGCACGGCGATTGTCGGTCCGTCCGGCTGCGGCAAGACGACCTTGCTGCGGCTGATCGCCGGCTTCGAGGCCCCGGACCAGGGCCGCATCACGCTCGATGGCGAGGTGCTGGCCAATGGCGGCGCGGCGGTACCAGCGCATCGCCGCGGCATCGGCGTGGTGGCGCAGGACGGCGCCCTGTTCCCGCATCTGACCATTGCCGACAATATCGGCTTCGGCATGGCCCGAGGCGAGGACAAGCGCGCTGAGCGCATCGTCGAGCTCGCCTATATCGTCGGGCTCGACAAGGCGATCCTCAAACGCCGCCCGCACGAACTCTCCGGCGGCCAGCAGCAGCGTGTGGCATTGGCCCGCGCCATGGCGATGAAGCCCAGGCTGATGCTTCTGGACGAGCCGTTCTCGGCGCTCGATACCGGCCTGCGCGCCTCGATGCGCAAGGCGGTAGCCGAGCTGCTGGAAGCCGCCGGCATCACCACCATCCTGGTGACGCACGACCAGGCCGAGGCGCTGTCCTTCGCCAGCCAGGTCGCGGTGATGCGCGACGGCAAGTTCTCGCAAATCGGCACGCCGCGCGAGCTCTATCTCAAGCCGAAGGACAGGATGATCGCCGAATTCCTGGGCGACGCCATCATCCTGCCGGCCAAGATATCGAATGGCTTCGCCAACTCGCCGCTCGGCCGCATCGCGGTCGACACCAATGACAGCCGCGACATCGCCCGCATCATGCTTCGCCCGGAGCAGATCGCGCTGAAGAGAACGTCGCGCGAGGGCATGTCCGGCACCTCGGACATGCTGTTCGGCGAAGTGACGGAATCTGAATTCGCCGGCTCGATGTGCACGGTCGCGGTGCGGCTCTTGAACAATGCCGATCCGCCCGATGCGGCAGCGATCGGCAACACGCCGCTGGTCCTGCGCAAACCGGGCATGGACGCGCCGGCGGTCGGCGAGATCGTCCGACTGACCGTATCGGGAAAGGCGCATGTCTTCGCCTGAACGCCGTATGCGGTTAACCGACGCGCTTTCCTGCCTGATCGAACCAGTGCAGCTTTTCTGCCTTGGCAACCACGCGCAATTGGTTGCCAACCGTGGCGGTGGCGCGACCCGCGACACGCACGACGATGCGGTTGCCGCCTGCCGCACAGTGAAGGAAACTTTCGGCGCCTACCGGTTCGACTGCCTCGACCAGCGCCGGCAGGACGAGCGCGCCGGACGGCGCCTCCGCATTGAAGGTGACGTCGGCATCCTCGGGCCGAAAACCGAGGGTCGCAGCTCTTGCCTCCCGAGGCGCGAAAGCGATCGCCGTGCCGTCTGCGAGCACCGCGCCCGAGGCGCCTTCGGTCAGTGCCAGGAGATTCATCGGCGGCGCGCCGATGAAGGAAGCGACGAAGGTCGAGGCCGGTCTTTCGTAGACGTCGAGCGGCGCCCCCATTTGCTCGACCAGTCCGGCATTCATGACGACGAGAATGTCGGCCAACGTCATCGCCTCGAGCTGGTCATGCGTGACATAGACCGACGTGACGCCAAGCGAGCGTTGCAGGTTCTTTATCTCGACCCGCATCTGGCCACGCAATTTGGCATCGAGATTGGAGAGCGGCTCGTCGAACAGGAAAACCCTCGGGTTGCGCACAATGGCACGACCCATGGCGACACGCTGGCGCTGGCCGCCGGAAAGCTCCCGCGGGCGGCGGTCGAGCAGCGCCGAAAGTTCCAGTATTTTCGCCGTCGCGCGAACCCGGCTGTCGATCTCGTCCTTCGGCGTGCCGCGGTTGCGCAGCCCATAGGCCATGTTGTCGTAGACTTTCATATGCGGATAGAGCGCGTAGTTCTGGAACACCATGGCGATGTCACGCTCGGTTGGACCAATTGAGTTTACGATCTTGCCATCGATCGCAACTGTTCCCGAGGAGATGGTTTCGAGCCCGGCGATCATTCTGAGCAGCGTGGACTTGCCGCAGCCCGATGGGCCGACCAGCACGCAAAGCTCCTTGTCGGGAACTGCGATTGAAACGCCCTTCACGGCCTCGAAACCGCTGGGGTAGACCTTCTTCACATCCTTCAGATCGACGGTCGCCATCAGCTTCTCACTTTTCGGAATCGACCAGGCCGCGAACGAACCAGCGTTGCATCAGCACCACGACCAGGATCGGCGGCACGATGGCCAGCATCGCTGTGACCATGACCAGGTTCCATTGCGTATCGGCATCGGCGAAGGAGACCATCTTTCTGAGCGCGATGACGATCGTGTTCATGTTGCTGCTGTTGGTGACGAGCAACGGCCATAGATACTGCGTCCAGCCATAAATGAAGAGGATGACGAACAGCGCCGCGATATTTGTCCGCGACAACGGCAACAGGATATCGAAGAAGAAGCGCCACGGCCCCGCACCGTCGACACGCGCCGCCTCCACCAGCTCACCTGGAATGGTCATGAAAAACTGTCGAAACAGCAATGTGGCGGTGGCCGAGGCGATCAGCGGGATGATCAAGCCGGCATAGGTGTCGATCATGCCGAGATCGACCATCACCTTGTAGGTCGGCAGGATGCGCACCTCAACGGGAAGCATCAGGGTGATGAAGATCAGCCAGAAGAAGACCATCCGCAGCGGAAAACGGAAGAACACGATCGCATAGGCCGACAGGATCGAGATGAAAATCTTCCCCACCGCGATGCCGAGCGCCATGACCGTGGTGTTGAGCAGCAATCGACCGACGCTGACGCCGCCGATGCGACCGACACCGCCGAACAGCGCCTCGGTGTAATTGTTCCAGAACTGATCGCCGGGCAGGAGCGGCAACGGCGGCCTGAGGATCGTTTGCAGCGTCTGCGTCGAGGCAACGAACGTGTAGTAGATCGGGAAGGCAACGATCAATATGCCGAGGATCAGCACGGCGTGGGCGATGACGGTGCGGAGCGGTGACTGGCCGATCATCGCTCGCCCTCAGCCGTAATGGACTTTGCGTTCCACATAGCGGAACTGGATGGCCGTGAGCGAGATGACGATGACCATCAGGATGACCGACTGCGCCGCCGAGTCACCGAGGATCAGATTGACGAAGCCGTCATTGTATACCTTGTAGACCAGCGTCTCAGTCGTCTTGCCCGGACCGCCTCCGGTGACGGCATGGACGATGCCGAACGTGTCGAACAGGGCATAGACGGTGTTGACGACCAGCAGGAAGAAGGTCGTCGGCGCAAGCAGCGGGAAGACGATGGTCCAGAATCGCTTGGTCTCGCCGGCGCCGTCCATGGCCGCCGCCTCGATCAAGGCTTTCGGCACCGCCTGCAGGCCGGCGACGAAGAACAGGAAATTGTAGCTGATCTGCTTCCAGGCAGCGGCGGACACCAGCAGGATCATGGCGTGGGTGCCGTTGAGCAGTGGATCCCAGGCGATGCCGAAACTCCTCAGCATGTAGGCCAGCGACCCGATCGACGGGTTGAAGAGGAACAGCCACAACATACCGGCGATCGCCGGCGCCACCGCGTAGGGCCAGATCAAGAGCGTGCGGTAGAGACCTTTGCCGCGCACCACCTTCTCTGCCATGACCGCGAGCAGGAGCGCCACGCACATGGCGACGATAGCGGTCGCAAGGGAAAACACCACCGTGACCTTGATCGAGTTCAGGTAGGCCGGATCGGCAAGCACTTTCCTGAAATTGGCGAACCAGACGAACTTGGTCCTCAGTCCGAACGGGTCCTGCCTGAGCATGGATTGGTAGAACGCCTGACCGGCCGGCCAGTAGAAAAAAACGAGCGTGATGGCCAGTTGCGGCGCCACCAGCAGGTAGGGAAGGATCTTGTTGGGAAACACGACGCGAGGGGTCATGGAGCCACTCCGAGGTGATGAGGCGGGCGGCACGATGCGGCACCCCTCTTCGCCAAGATGGCTTTGAAGAGCGTTTCGGCGTTGGCATCATCGACCATTGGCGAAATCGCAAGGGACGGCAAAACTCCCCTCGCCGAGGGGAGATGCCTGGCAGGACAGATGGGCGCGCCGTAGAGCAAAGGACCTGCGCTCGCTCTAATTCCCCAGCGCTTCCTTGATCGCGGCGTTGCCACGCGTAACCGCATTGTCGAGCGCCTGCTGGGCGGTTTGCTGGCCGGCGAGCATCTTCTCGAACTCCTCGTTCTGGATATCGCGCACCTGCGGCAGGTTCGGCAGACGTACGCCCTTGGAATTGTCGGTCGGTGCCTTACCCGTCATCTGCAGGATCGGGGTCTCGCGACCGACGTTCTTGTCATAGAAACCGGACTTCTTGGTCGCTTCATAAGCCGCCAGCGTCACCGGCAGATAACCCGACTTCTGGTGCAGGTATTCTTGCACCTCGGTCTTCGACAGGTAGGCGAAGAAGGCCGCGACGCCCTTGTATTCCTCGTCGGATTTATCAGCGAAAACCCACAGGCTGGCGCCACCCGGCGTCGTGTTCTGCGGCGCGCCCTTGGCGTCGCTGTCATAGGGCAATTGGCCGATGCCGTAATTCATGCCGGACTTGACGATATCGCCAAGGCCGCCGGAGGATTCGGTCATGATCCCGCATTCGCCAGCGAGGAAGATCTGCTTGGCTTCGGAGGTGCGGCCGCCATATTTGAAGGTGCCGTCCTTGGCGAGGTCTGCGAGCGCTTGGAAATGGTTGACGAAAATCGGCGCATTGATCTTGAGCTCGACATCGCCGCCGGCCAGACCGTTCTGCTGGGTGGCCCATGACACGTCATTCCAGGCCGCGAAATTCTCCAGATGGATCCAGGTCAGCCAGGTCGAGGTGTAGCCGCAGGCGGCTGCGCCGCTCGCCTTGATCTTCTTGGCATCTTCCCACACCTCATTCCAGGTCTTGGGTGGGCTGTCGACGTCGAGACCAGCCTTCTTGAAGATATCCTTGTTGTAATAAAGGATCGGCGAGGAGGAGTTGTAGGGGAAGGAGAGCATGGTGCCGTCCGGCTTCGAATAATAGCCGACTATGCCTGGCAGATACTGGCTCTTGTCGAAGGTCATTCCAGCGCTGGTCAACACATCGGCTGCCGGCTTGATTGCGCCTTCGGCTGCCATCATCACGCCGGTGCCGACATCGAACACCTGCATGATATCGGGCGCCTGGCCCGCGCGGTAGGCGGCGATGCCGGCATTCAGCGTCTCGGGATACGTGCCTTTGAACACCGGAACGAGTTCATAGTCGCTCTGGCTGGCATTGAAATCTTTGGAGATCTTGTCGACAACTTCGGCATTGGCGCCAGTCATGGCGTGCCACCAACTGATCTGCGTGACAGCAAAAGCGGAGGTTGAGGAAAGCAGCATAAAGGTGGCGGCAACACCGGCCGCGAAGCCGAAGGACTTCATGTTTCATCTCCCGTTTGTCATTGGCGAAAGGGGCACTCCCGCAAAGGCAATATGTGTCGCTCGTGACAATCAGACAACGGTTTTGTTGCAGATCGACGAACTTCACCCTTTACCTCACGCCACCCTCGCCTCCGCTTGGAGACATGGAAAGCCACACGGTTAGCCGGCTTAGCGCGACGACAAGCGCGCCAGGAACTACCATCGGAACTGCCAAGCTGGCTTCGGCGTGTCAGCCCTGATTGCAGCCGCCGCAACCCGAAGAGACACGCCAAGGTTGCAGGCGACTTTATCGATCCCTCAACGGCAACGCGCTACTCAATCCTGCTGCCCTGTTTATTTCCAAAGATCAGGTGAAATAAAATGCTGACGGTCTACAATTGTATCGTCAACGAACACGATCTGAGACTGGTCGCACTTGCCGCGCTGATCTGCGGAATTTCCTGTTTCTCTGCCGTCAACCTGCTTCATCACATAAGCCGCTCCACCGATCGGAACCGGCTTGCCTGGCTGATGATCGCGGCCACTTCGACCGGCTTCGGCATCTGGGCAACGCACTTCATCGCCATGCTCGCATTCACACCGGGCATACCCAGTGCTTACGATCCCGCACTCTCCGTGCTTTCGCTCGCTGCTTCGGTCACTCTGACGGCAGCCGGCATGTGGATCGCCACCTTGCGGAATGAGTTCGATTATCATCTCGTCGGCGGCGCCGTGCTGGGCGGCGGTATCGCGGCCATGCACTACATTGGTATGGCGGCGTTCGAGGTTCAGGGCCGCATCGAGTGGAACCTGTTGCTTGTCGCCGTTTCCCTTCTGGCCGGCGTAACGCTCGCGGCGCTGGCGCTGCGTGTCGTGCAGCGCCGCCCCTCCATGAAGGCGACATCCGGCGGCGCGGTGCTGCTGACGCTGGCAATCTGCACCCTGCATTTCATCGGCATGGGTGCCGTCTCGATCTTCCCCGATCCCTCGATCGTCATATCCGAATACACGATCGAGCCGACCTCGCAGGCTTTCGCCGCCGCCGCCGCCACATTGGTGATCCTGGTCCTGTCGGCATCGGCGCTGTGGATCGATTTGCGCTTCCGTCGCCAGAAGCTCGAGGTCGACCGCATGCACGGCCTGGCCAATGCCGCCGTGGAGGGGCTGATCGTCTGCGACGGCAACCGCATCATCAGTGCCAATGACAGCATGGCGACATTGACGGGCATCGCAACAGCGACGCTGAACGGAATGCAGCTTGGCGATCTCTTCGGATCCGACATGTCAGGCTTCGGCGAACAGCCGCAGGAGGCCGAATTGAGCGGCCGCGATGGCACGAGCATTCCTGTCGAGTTGATCGCCAGGAGCATCGACTACTGTGGCAAGCCGCACAACGTGGTCGCGGTCCGCGACATTCGCGAGCGCAAGAAGGCGGAACAGGAGATCCTGCGGCTTGCCCATTTCGATCCATTGACCGGACTGGCCAATCGCCGCAGCTTTTCCGGCCGGCTGGAGACGGAAATTGCTGCGATGGGCCGCACCAGAAAAGGCGGCCAGCTTGCGCTTCTGCTGCTCGATCTCGACCGGTTCAAGGAGGTCAACGACCTGTATGGGCATGGCGCCGGGGACGCCATGCTGCAGAAGGTTGCGCATTGCATTACCGGCATCCTTCGCCAGGGACAGATGGTGGCGCGGCTGGGCGGCGACGAATTCGCCATCATCGCGCCGAACCTGACCGACCCGTTGGAGGCCGGCCGTATCGCCGACGCGGTGCTGACCGCCATGCGCGAGGAAAACCGGCTTTCTGTCGGCGGCGGCCTGGTGTCGGCCAGCATCGGCATTGCGCTTTATCCTTCGGATGCCGAGAACCAGGCCAGCTTGATAAGCCACGCCGATACGGCACTCTACCGGGCCAAGACCGAAGGCAAGGACACCTATCGCTATTTCGAAGCTTCGATGGGGGCCGAGGCGCGCGACAAGCGCGTGATGGAGCACGAACTGCGCCAGGCGGTTGCGCGCCAGGAGTTCTACCTCGTCTATCAGCCGCAGAAGGAGATCAGCAGCGGAAAGATGGTCGGTTTCGAAGCGCTGGTCCGGTGGCGGCATCCGACGCGCGGCGACGTGTCGCCGAGCATATTCATCCCGGTGGCCGAAGACAGCGGAGCCATTGGCCAGATTGGCGAATGGGTGCTGACGGCTGCCTGCGAGGAAGCCGCCCGCTGGGAAAATCCGCTGACGGTGGCCGTCAACGTTTCGGCGGTGCAGCTCCACAACACGAATTTCAGCCGCAAGGTCCACGAAACCTTGCTGAATTCCGGCCTGGCGCCCGGCAGGCTCGAGCTTGAGATCACCGAGACGGCGCTTGTTAAGGACATGCCGCGGGCACTGGCCACCTTGCGGCAGGTCAAGGCGCTGGGCGTGCGCGTCGCCATGGACGATTTTGGTACAGGCTATTCCTCGCTCTCCAACCTTCGCGCCTTCCCCTTCGACAAGATCAAGATCGATGGCTCCTTCATCAAGTCCGTCGACAAGAACGGCCAGGTCGCGGCGATCGTGCGCGCCGTCCTGGGACTTGGACGCGGTCTCGGCCTGCCGGTTCTGGCGGAAGGTGTCGAGACGCTCGGCGAACTGAAATTCCTGGACGCCGAAGCCTGCGAGATCGGCCAGGGCTATTACATCGGCAGGCCAGCTCTCATCGAGGAATTCGGCGAGCTGACCGGTGTAGTCGCACCCGCTGTCGGCAGCAAACCCGCCACCTTGCGCGACAGAAGCGTTCTGGCCTTCGCACCCGCGCCTGTCCTCAATAGGGCTTAAAAACTCTCGGGCTTGAGTGCCGTCTCGATCAGCCGCCTGGCGTCCGGCCCCGACCATTCGGCCGGGCCGTTCATATGGGCGATCAGGCAGCCTTCGCCGTCGATCAGCATGGTAACGGGAAGGCCTAGCGCCAGGCCGCGCTTCTTGAGGTCGTTGAACAGCGCCATCGTCGAATCCCGGTAATAATCGAGCGTCTCGACGCCGGTATCGCTGAGGAACTTCTTCGGCTTCACATCGTCGCCGGCATCGACATTGACGGCGACCACTTCAAAGGAGTCGCTGCCCTTTTCCTTCTCCAGCGCATCGAGCGCCGGCATTTCGGCACGGCACGGCGCGCACCATGTCGCCCACAGATTGAGCAGCACCGTCTTGCCGGCATGATCGGCAAGCGTCATCGGCTTGCCGTCCGGGCCATTGAAGGCAAGGCTCTTCAGGGATTGTGGCGGATCGGCCGGCAAAAGTGCCGCAACCTCACCGGTGGCCGACGCCGCGATTTTCTTGGCGCGGTCGCTCTTGGCCGCGCAGCCGACATCGTCCTTGCTCTCATCCACGGCAGCTTGTGCCGGTGCATTGTTGCCAGACCGGCTCTCGCTGACATATACCGCGACCGCGCCCGCCAGCGCGCCCGCCACCAAGGCGGCGAGGATCAGGCGCGGGGCCGGGAAGAATCTACTACCGTCTGCCATTTTCTCAAAACTGCTCCGAAGCACGGGTTATAGCCATGAGCGACAAGAAAACCAGCAACCAGATGTGGGGCGGACGTTTTGCCTCGGGTCCGGCCGCGATCATGGAAGCGATCAACGCGTCTATCTCCTTCGACCGCAAGCTTTATGCGCAGGACATCAAAGGCTCGATCGCCCATAGCGAGATGCTGGCGCAAACGGGCATTATTTCGGCGGCCGACCAAGAAAAAATCGCAGACGGGCTGAACACGATCCTGAAAGAGATCGAGGCCGGCAGCTTCGAGTTCTCGCCACGGCTCGAAGACATCCACATGAACATCGAAGCGCGCCTTGCCGATATGATTGGCCCGGCGGCCGGCCGCCTGCACACCGCACGCTCGCGCAACGACCAGGTCGCGGTCGATCTGAGGCTGTGGGTCAAGGAGGAGTGCTTTCGCGTCGCCGGGGCGTTGAAGGGGTTGATCGAGGCGCTGCTGGAGCGGGCCGAGGAGCATGCGGCGACCGTGATGCCGGGCTTCACCCATATGCAGGCGGCCCAGCCGGTGACCTTCGGCCATCATTGCATGGCCTATGTCGAGATGTTTTCTCGCGACCTGTCGCGCGCGCGCGATGCGATCGAACGGATGGACGAAAGCCCGCTCGGTGCCGCAGCCCTCGCCGGCACCAGCTTCCCGATCGACCGTCACCGGACCGCCAAGGCGCTCGGCTTCCGCGAGCCGATGCGCAATTCGCTGGACAGCGTCTCGGATCGCGATTTCGCGCTCGAGTTCCTCGCTCTTGCCGCGATCTGCGCCACGCATCTGTCACGGCTGGCTGAAGAGATCATCATCTGGTCGACGCCGCAATTCGGCTTTGTCAGGCTGTCGGACTCGTTTTCCACCGGCTCATCGATCATGCCGCAGAAGAAGAACCCCGATGCAGCCGAACTGGTGCGCGGCAAGACCGGCCGCGTCACCGGTCATCTGGTCGGCCTGCTGACGGTGATGAAGGGCATGCCTTTGACCTATGGCAAGGACATGCAGGAAGACAAGGAATCGGTGTTCGACGCCGCCGAGACGCTCGATCTGATGCTGGCGGCGATGACCGGCATGGTCTCGGACATGACGGTCAACGCTGCCGCGATGAAGAAGGCCGCCGGCTCCGGCCACGCGACAGCAACCGACCTTGCCGACTGGCTGGTGCGCACGCTCGGCCTGCCGTTCCGCGAAGCGCATCATGTCACCGGCCGGGCGGTGGCGCTGGCCGAAGACAAGAAGGTGGGGCTGGAGAGGCTTTCACTGGAGGATTTGCAGTCGATCAATTCCGGCATAACGGCCGACATATTTTCGGTGCTGGCGGTGCAGAACTCGGTCAAGAGCCGCATCAGTTTCGGCGGCACCGCGCCGTCGGAAGTGAGGAAGCAGATCCGCGCCTGGAAAAAGCGGCTGGCGAAAGCGTAATGCCGGATATTGCGAGCAGTAATATCCCGGATATTGCGACGGGCAATATCTCGGGGTGCAATGCGCCGAGAACTCGGCTAAAAGCGGCGGCTGACAAACGTTTCGGACGGATGGATCGATGACCGGAAGCAGGATTTTGGTGACGCTGACGCTGCTGGTTGCGATCGCGGCCGTTTCGGCCTGCGGCAGGAGGGGCGCTCTCGACACGCCCTATGAGGCGGCCGTACAGGCGCGCAAGGATGCCTCGAAGGCCCACCAGCCCGTGCCGCCGGAGCCGGAAAAACCGGTCAAGGACAAGAAATTCATCCTCGACCCGCTGATCTAGAGCCGACGAGAGCCGGGCCTTCCAACCCGATCTCATCGCGCCCCAACTTCCGGAACCACTCTCGTGAACCATTTCGACTACCGCGACGGCGTGCTCCATGCCGAGGACGTGGCGATACCAGATATCGCAGCACAGATCGGCACGCCATTCTACTGCTATTCGACGGCCACCCTGACCAGGCACTACCGAGTGTTTGCCCAGTCCTTTGCCGGGCTCGACACGCTTGTCTGCTACGCCATGAAGGCCAATTCCAACCAGGCCGTCCTGCGGACGCTGGCCAAGCTCGGCGCCGGCGCCGACGTGGTTTCGGAAGGTGAATTGCGCCGGGCGCTGGCCGCCGGCATTCCGGCCGGCAAGATCCTGTTTTCGGGCGTCGGCAAGACCGCGCGCGAAATGGACTTTGCCCTTGCCGCCGGCATCCTCTGCTTCAACGTCGAGTCCGAGCCTGAACTCGAGCTGTTGTCGGCGCGGGCCACTGCCCTTGGCAAGGTGGCGCCGATCTCGCTGCGCATCAATCCCGACGTCGACGCCAAGACCCACAAGAAGATCTCCACCGGCAAGGCCGAGAACAAGTTCGGCATCCCGTGGCAGCGGGCGCGGCAGGTTTATGCCCGCGCGGCAAAGCTTCCCGGCATCAGGATCACCGGCATCGATACCCATATCGGCAGCCAGATCACCGAGCTGCAGCCCTTCGACGATGCCTTCGCCCTGCTTGTCGATCTCGTCGGCGCGCTGCGGGCGGACGGCCATGCCATCGAGCATATCGATGTCGGCGGCGGGCTCGGCATTCCCTACCGCATCGACAACAACCCGCCGCCGCTGCCCGACGCCTATGCCCAGATCGTCAGGAAGCATGTCACCAAGCTCGGGCTGAAGGTGATGTTCGAGCCTGGCCGGCTGATATCAGGCAATGCCGGCATCCTCGTCTCGGAAGTGATCTTCGTAAAGGAAGGCGACGCCAAGAACTTCCTCGTCGTCGACGCCGCAATGAACGATCTCATCCGGCCGACGCTCTACGATGCCTTCCACGACATTCGTCCGGTCGTGCAGCCGCCGGCCGATACGCCGCGCATGATGGTCGACGTGGTCGGCCCGGTCTGCGAGACCGGCGACTATATCGGCCTGGACCGCGATCTGCCCAGGCTGAAGGCCGGCGATCTGATTGCCGTCTCCACCGCGGGCGCCTATGGCGCGGTGCAGGCCGGCACCTACAACACCCGCCTGCTGGTGCCGGAGGTGCTGGTCGACGGCGACCGGTTCCACGTCGTGCGCCCACGCCCGACCTATGACGACCTGATTGGGTTGGATTCCATGCCCGACTGGCTTGCATAGAAGCGCCGGAAACACACCTACCCGTCACAGGGAGCGAATCATGACGAACGGCATCACCGTCACACGCGAGCGCATTGCCGCGATGGAACCGCGCATCCGCCCCTATATCAGGCACACGCCGGTGCTGCGCGTCGACATGGCCGACTTCGACCGGCCGCCGCTGGCCGTCGACCTGAAGCTCGAATGCCTGCAGCATTCCGGCTCGTTCAAGGCGCGCGGCGCTTTCACCAATCTCCTGGAGCGGCCGGTTCCCGACGCCGGTGTCGTCGCGGCATCGGGCGGCAACCATGGCGCGGCCGTCGCCTATGCCGCCATGCGGCTGGGCCATAAGGCGACCATCTTCGTTCCCGAGGTGAGCCCGGCGGCCAAGCTGGAACGGATCCGCAGCTACGGCGCCGAGCTGATCGTCGGCGGCGCCCGCTATGCCGAGGCGTTGGCGGCCAGCGAACGTTTCGCCGAGAAAACCGGCGCCTTGCAGATTCATGCCTTCAACCAGGAGGAAACGCTCGTCGGCCAAGGCACGCTCGGGCTCGAAATCGAGAGCGATTTGCCTAAGATCGACACGCTGCTGGTCGCTGTCGGCGGCGGCGGCCTGATCGGCGGCATCGCTGCCTGGTTTGCCGGCCGCATCCGCATCATCGCCGTCGAGCCGGAAGGAGCGCCGACGCTGCATCGCGCCTTCGAGGCCGGACACCCCGTCGACGCACCGGCCGAGGGCATCGCCGCCGATTCGCTGGCGCCAAAGCGCGTCGGCGAAATGATGTTCCCGATCGCCGAGGCCTTTGTCGAACGCTCGATCCTGGTCAGTGACGACGACATCATCGCCGCGCAGAAGGCGCTGTGGAACCGGGCTCGCATCATCTCCGAGCCGGGAGGTGCGGCCGCCTTTGCCGCGGTCCTGTCCGGCCGCTATGCGCCGGCGGCGGGCGAACGGGTCGCCGTACTGGTCTGCGGGGCGAATGCAGACCCCGCTACCTTCTAAAGGGGCCCACCAACTTCTGAAGGGTATGCAGGATGGAACGATAGCGGCCACTTCACGTTTTTCCGAACTGCCTCGCCTTTGCCGTGTTTGCTGGTATTCTTTGAGTCGTGAGGCGTCGGGCTATCCTGCCCGCTCCACAGCATGATCCCGAAAAGTGAAATCCCTTTCGGAACAGATCATGCTCAAAGGGATAGGGCCGCATCCCGGTTTTCGGGATGCAATAGGCTCAAGGAAGGGCCGATGACGCAACGACCCACCCTCAGCAGCGATCGCGGCCTCGCCGGGCGCCTGGCCATGAGCCGGCTGGCGACGCGGGTCTCGATGATGGTCGAGCGCGGCTGGCCGTTGCTGCTTCCGCTCGTCATAGTCGCCAGCCTGTTCCTCAGCATCTCCTGGCTCGGGCTGTTCTCCCGGCTGCCGGATATGGCGCGCATCGGCCTGATCGCTGCTTTTGCCATAGCGGCACTGGCCGCGCTCTATCCGCTGCGCTTCTTCCGCCTGCCGGGCGCCGCCGAAATTGACCGCCGCATCGAGGCCGCCAATCAACTGTTGCACAGCCCGGTGCTGGTGCAGACCGACCGGCCCAGCGGCAGGGAAAGCAGCTTCTCGCAGGCGCTGTGGCGCGAACACCAGAAGCGCATGGCTGGAAAGCTCGACAACCTTGGCGCCGACCTGCCGCGCACACGCGTGCCGGAGCGCGACCCCTGGGGGCTGCGCGCGGTGGCGGCCCTTTTGCTCGTTACCGCCTTCGCCTTCTCCTTCGGACCGACGGGCGGCAGGATCAGCGACGGCTTCAATGCCCATGGGACGCGCGATATCGTGCCGCCGCGCATCGATGCATGGGTGACGCCACCGGCCTATACCGGCAAGCCGCCGATCTTCTTGACCGCCGACGCAAACCAGGCGATCCCGACCTTTACGGTTCCCGAAGGCAGCGACGTTTCGCTGCGCGTGACGGGCGGCTCGGGCGAGGAAACGCTCGGCTATGCCGACAAGAATGGCAACGCCCGCGTCATCGACCCCGCTGCGCCGCAGACCGCCGCCAAGCCGGCTGCAAGCCCGGCGACGCCGTCCAAGGTGCGCCAGTTCACCAGCAAGCTGACCGGCGACGGCACGCTGACGCTGACGTCGGGCGAGGAACAGCTCGGCCGCTGGGCCTTCGCGGTCATATCGGACAAGCCGCCGCAGATCCGCTTCGTCGGCGAGCCCAAGCGCGCCGCCAATGGCGCCTTCGAGCTAAACTACCAAATCGACGACGACTATGGCGCCGCCACCGCCAAGGCGGTGTTCGCGCTCGCCGATCCGCAGGCGCCGAATGCGCGTCCGCTGTACGGTGCACCTGAAATGCCGCTGACGCTGCCGCGCCGCGGCGGCAAGTCGAACGCCGCCAGGACCTCCAAGGACCTGACCGAGCATGTCTGGGCCGGCAGCAGCATTAAGCTGACGCTGGTCGCCACCGACGATGCCGGGCACACCGCATCGAGCCAAACCAAGACGCTGCTGATGCCGGAGCGGCCTTTCGCCAATCCGCTGGCACGCGCCGTGATCGAACAGCGCCGCCTGCTGGCGCTCGACGCCAACGCCAAGCCGCGCGTGCTCGACCTGATGGACGCCATCACGCTGCGGCCGGAAGACACGTTCGACAATATGTCCCACTACCTCGCCATTATGAGTGCCCGCACCCGGCTGAAGATGGCCGAGAGCGACGATCAATTGCGCAGCGAGGTCTCCTATCTCTGGGAAATCGCGCTCGGCATCGAGGAAGGCAATCTTTCGGCCGCCGAAAAGCGGCTGCGCCAAGCGCAACAGGCGCTGCAGGACGCCATCAAGAATGGCGCCAGCGACGCTGAAATCGAAAAGGCGATGAAGGAACTGCGCGAGGCGATGAACCAGTTCCTGCAGGAATTCGCGGAGCGCGCCAAGCAGAATCCCAACGCCCCGCAGATGCAGCAGAACGGCCAGGAACTACGCCAGAGCGACATCGATCGCATGATGGATCAGATCGAAAACCTGGCGAAGTCCGGAGATCGCGACAAGGCCCAGCAACTGCTGTCGCAACTGCAGGACATGATGAACAATCTGCAAGCCGGCCGTCAGCAGCAAGGCGGCCAGCAGGACAGCGAGATGCGCCAGCAGATGGACAAGCTGGGCGAGATCCTGCGACGTCAGCAGGAGATGATGAACGAAACCTTCCGCATGGATCAGATGCAGCGTGGCGAGCGCCAGCGCGGGCAGAACCGTGACGAGCAGCTCGGCGAAGGCGGCCAGGATGAGGACAGACCCGGCGTCGGCGAAGACCGCGATCCGCTCGCCCGGCAAAAGCCGATGACACCCCAGGAATTCGCCGATGCGCTGAAACAGCTGCAGCAGGGCCAGGGCCAACTGCAAAGCGACCTCGAGCAGCTGAAGAAAGGCCTCGAAGGCATGGGTATGGAGCCCAATGAAGGATTTGGCGAGGCCGGCAAGTCCATGGGCAATGCCGAACAGGCACTCGGCGAGGGCGAAGGCGATGCGGCCGTCGGTCATCAGGGCCGGGCGCTGGAAGCGCTGCGCAAGGGCGCCAAGGACATGATGAAGCAGATGCAGGCCATGCAAGGCGACCAGGGCGGCGGCGAGGAAGGCGGCCGCCAGCAGAACGCCGATCGTGATCCGCTCGGCCGGCCACGCGCCAGCACGGGTCCCGACTTCGGCGATTCGGTGAAGGTGCCCGACGAGATCGACGTGCAGCGTGCCCGCCAGATACTGGAAGCGATCCGCAAGCGGCTCGGCAATGCGCTCAGCCCTGACATTGAACGCAGCTATCTGGAACGGCTGCTCGAGCTGAAATAGAGCAATTCCACGAAAATTATGAAGCGGTTTTCCGTCCGGAATTGCTATAAAACAAAGGGATTGCCGTCCGCCATCCCACCTGAAAACCCTCTCGCACGGTTGCACCACCATGCCCAGACTTGGCGCCGTCACACCCATCCTGCGCATCTTCGACATTGCCAAGGCACGTGAATTCTACGTCGGCTTCCTCGGCTTCGAGGTGCAGTGGGAACATCGCTTCGCCGACGACGCGCCGCTTTACATGGCGGTCGGCCGCGACGGCTGTGTTCTGCATCTCAGCGAACATCACGGCGACGGTGCACCCGGCATCGCCGTGCGCATCGAGGTCGAGGACATCACGGCTCTTCATGGCGAACTGATCGGCAAAAACTACCGCTTCGCCAGGCCGGGCGTGGAAGAGACGCCTTGGAAGACCCGCGAGATATCGGTCGCCGATCCGTTCGGCAACAGGCTGCATTTCTACGAGGATGCCGCCGGCTGACTGAGCCTGTTGACGAAGGCTTCGCGGATAGCATCCTGCATGCCGTCGATCGCCTCGCCTGACGCATTCGGGTTGCGGTGCATCACCACGTTCGAGGAATCGATGGCGCCGAATCCGTCTGCCGTGGTCAGTTCACGACAGCCGTCCGGAATGTTGCTGCGCGAAATCGGCGCGATCGCCAGTCCGGAGGTGACGGCGAGCTTGAGGCCGCCGGTGGTGTCGCTGGTATAGGCGACACGATAGGCAAGATCGCGCTGCTCCAGTGATTTGATGGCAAAGTCCTTGCACCAGCCGGCCCGGTTGTAGAGCGCGATCGGCACCGGCTGTTCCTCATGCATATGGTGCAGGGTCGACGTCACCCACACGGTCGGGTCCTGCATCAGCACTTCGCCGCCGGCAGGATCCTGCCATTCGAACACCACGCACAGATCGAGCTCGCCGGCAGCGAGCGCCGCCATCTGCGCCCCGGAATGGGCATAGCGCACGGTGACCTCGACCTGCGTATGACGCTTCGAAAAAGCGCCGAGCGCGCGCGACAGGATGGCGTGGCCATATTCCTCCGGAATGCCGATGCGGACCGGCCCGCCAAGCGGCGCTGCCGCCATCGATGCCGACGTCTCGTCGAGCAGCGAGACAATGCGGCGGGCGTTGACGATGAGTTCGCCGCCGCGCCGCGTCAACGCGACGCCGCGCGAACCGCGCTCGAACAGGCTGGCGCCGATCAGCTCTTCGAGCTTCTTCATCTGCATCGACACCGCGGACTGGGTGCGGCCGGCCTGCTCCGCCGCCTTGGTGAAATTGCCGGTCTCGGCAATCGCCACGAAGGTGCGCAGGAGATCGCTGTCGAGGGTCGGCCGCATGAAATCCGCCATAAGGGAATTTGATTGCTGGCATCATTCCAATTCGTTTGCAACATGTCAAATGGCGGACGATAGTCGCCTCACCCATTGGATATGCGGCTGCGAAATCAGCCGCGGACCAATCAAGAGTCCTCACTCGTGCCCGCTGCCCGAAACGGTGGCGGGTTCTTTTTACGCCGCAGGCGACAGCTTCGGACCGTACGCGCAGGAGCCTGGATGCAGATGCAGAATCGGATGGTGGGCGGCATCCTGAGCCTGTGCCTCGGCGTGCTGATCTTTTCGCTGCAGGATCCGCTCGTCAAAGCCGTGTCGAGCGGCTATCCAGTGACCGAGGTGATGGCGATCCGCTCGATCGTCGCCCTGCCGATCCTGATCGTTCTGGTCCATGCCGACGTCGGCCTGCGGGCGATCCAGTCGAAGCGATTCGGCATGCTGACGGTGCGCGCCTTCATCCAGTTCACCTCCTATACGATGTACTACCTGGCCATCGCCGCCTTGCCGCTTGCCGATGCGGTGGCGCTCTATTTCATGGCGCCGCTGTTCATCATGGTGCTGGCCGGGCCGTACCTTGGCGAGCGCGTCTCCTGGCAGACACTGGCAACCGTGCTGATCGGCTTGTTCGGCGTCCTCGTGATGCTGCGTCCCGGCGCAGGGCTGTTCGACTGGGCAGCGCTGCTGTCGCTGGGCTCGGCGGCGCTCTATGGTTTTTCGCAGCTGATGGCCCGCAAGATCGGCGATACTGAATCGTCCACCGTCATGGCCTTCTATCAGAACGGCGCCTATCTGGTCGGCGCCGCCGTGGTTGCCGGGGCATTTCACCTGGCCGGCATCACCCACGCCGTCCACCCGAGCCTGGAATTCCTGGTACGGCCCTGGCTGTGGCCGACGCTGCCCGATTTTCTCAAGATGGCGGCCTGCGGTTTCGTCGCCTCCGCCGGCATGATCCTGCTGTCGCAGGCCTACCGGATGGCGCAGGCCAACCGCGTTGCCACTTTCGAATACACCGGCATCCTGTGGTCGCCGCTGTGGGGTTTCCTGTTCTTCGCCGAGGTGCCGCGGTCGACGACCGTCATCGGTGCCGCCTTGATCATCGGCGCCGGCCTGCTGGCGCTCAACACCGAACGGCGTAAAAGCCCCCCACCCGTGCTCGCTGCCACCGATCCAGCCTGATCAGGCGAAGCAGATCAGCGCCCGTTCGACGCGCGAGCGGATTTCGGCCAGCGTGAAGGGCTTCTGCACGACATCGAGGATGATGCCGTTCAACTCCTCGGCGCGCTCGCGCTGGTCGGCATAGCCGGTCATCAGCACGATCTTCATCGCCGGAAACAATGCTGCCGCCGCGATCGCCATCTCGATGCCGTCCATCTCCGGCATGCGGATATCGGAGACGACCAGATCGTAGCCGCCACGCGCTGCCTTGATCTGCGCAAGCCCCTGCGCGCCGTCCGCCGCGATATCGATTGTGTGCCCGGCGCGTTCAAGCGCGCGGGCGGCCAGGGTGCGGACGGACTCATCGTCCTCGACGATCAGAAGCTTTGCCATGGCCGGCATATTTGGCCGCGAAAAGTTGACTTTTCCTGAAAGCCCCCGAGCAATTCAGGAAAAGTGTGAGACGGTTTTCCGGGAAAAGCGCATAGCGCTTTCCCTTGGGAATTGCGTCAAAACAAAAAACTAGAGCGGTTCGGCGTTTTCGTGAAGCGGCGAACCGCTCTAAGCATCAGCAAACCTTTTTGATGCCGCTCAGACATCCCCTTTGACGACACCGACAAACGGCAACTCGCGAAAAGCATGCGCGACATCCATGCCGTAGCCGACAACGAAATAGTCGGGGCAGTCGAAGCCGACATAGTCGGCATTGAGCTCGGTCTGGCGGCGCATGCGCTTGTCGAGCAGCACGGCGATCGAACAGCTCTTGGCGCCCCGCGACAACATCAGCTCGCGGGTAAAGCTCAGCGTCTTCCCCGATTCGAGAATGTCGTCGATCAGCAGCACGTCGCGGCCGGCGACCTCATTGTCGATTTCGCGCAGCACCCTCACCTCGCCGCTGCTGGTGCCGGCGCCATAGCTGGAGATGAAGATGAATTCGACCTCCGGCGACAGGCCGACATCATGCATGGCGCGGATGAGATCTGCGGCGAAGATGAACGAGCCCTTCAGGACCGAGATCACCAGCAGATCGTGATAGTCGTGGCCGGCAATCTCCTTGGCGAGTTCCAGATTGCGCCGCGCGATCGCCGATGCTGAAAACAGAACCTCGATGTCCTTGCCGCGTACGATGGGCATTGATGGTCTTCCCCGGTGATCGCCTATTCGGCGAAAGTGACCGACACGGTCTTCACACCGTTTCTAGGCACGTCGAGCCGGCTGGCAAAGCCGAATCTTTCGCCAGAGGCCAGCGAGCGGCCGGATGTCCCCAACGTATAGCGGGTGGTCTGCCCGTCATTGCCAGTCACCCGGATTTCAAGCGGCGGCAACTGCGTCGGTTTCGCACCGTCATTGACGGCCTCGCCATCGACGAACAGTGCGGCGTTCGGCCCGGTAGCGTCGACGCGTGACGTGACGCCCGGAATGCTGAGCGCCGACGCCTGCGCGCTGGACAGGAACGGCGCCTGGCGCACCAGCGCGTGCCCGCCGGAGACCCAGAACGCGGCCAAGGCAGCGCCGATACCAGCGACCCAGAAGATCGGTCCGCCGCGCGAGGCCGGTAGCCGCTCCGGTGAGGCTTCGGGCTTGCGCAGCATGTCCATGCCTTCGATGGGCGGCGTGACGATCGCGCGCGGCAGCGGCGAAACGCTTTCCACCGCAGGCGCAAGGCGCGGCATCACCACGTAGTCGGCATCGACGATGTCGGCGGCCGAACCACGCATGAACCTGTCCGCTGCGGCAATTGCCGCCGGATCGGTCATGATTTCGCCGGAAACCGGGCGCGCGGTTCGATCGTCAGCCATCATGGCCCCAGCATTGCAGCACGTGTTCGCTTTTCGTTTCTTTTGCGTAAACACAAATGGTTAACGCTTCCCCACCGGAGCCCTCGTGACGAGCCGAAACAGCCCAGAAATTAACCGCCGGTTAACCATGCCGGCCGATGGTCTTTATCTAGAACAGGCCGGCTCGCCGCCGTGCCGAAATTCAGGTCGTCGAAATTGATTCGTTTCGAAAATGTCGGCCTCCGCTATGGCATGGGTCCGGAAATCCTCCGCGACATCTCCCTGCACATACCGGAGCGCTCCTTCCAGTTCCTGAGCGGGCCTTCGGGCGCCGGCAAGACGACCTTGCTGCGCCTGCTGTTCATGTCGCTGAAGCCGACGCGCGGGCTGATCACCATCTTTGGCAAGGACCGTTCGCGCATCTCGCGCACCGAATTGCCGCATCTGCGCCGCCGCATCGGCGTGGTGTTCCAGGATTTTCGCCTGCTCGACCACATGACCACCTACGAGAACGTCGCGCTGCCGCTGCGCGTGCGCGGGCGCGAGGAGGCGAGCTACCGCACCGATGTCACCGAGTTGTTGAAGTGGGTCGGGCTGGGCGAGCGCATGCACGTGCTGCCGCCGGTTCTGTCCGGCGGCGAGAAGCAGCGCGCGGCGATCGCGCGGGCGCTGATCGAGCAGCCGGAAATCCTGCTCGCCGACGAACCGACCGGCAATGTCGATCCGCCGCTGGCGCGACGCCTGCTGCGGCTGTTCATCGAGCTCAACCGGCTCGGCACCGCGGTGGTGATCGCCACCCACGACCTTGGCCTGATGGAACAGGTCGACGCGCGCCGCATGATCCTGGCCGGCGGAAGGCTGGACATCTATGACTGAACTGTCCGCCGAACATTTTGTGGAACGGGAGCAGGACGCCGAGGCGACCGAGGCAAAGCCCCGCGCCCAGCGCAGGATGGCGCCGATCGTGCCGGCGCAGAACATCGCTGGCCGGGCACTGGTCCTGGTCATCGCCATCATGACCTTCCTGTCCTGCCTGACTTTCGGCGCGGTGACGCTGGTGCGCGACACAGCGTCCGTCTGGGAGAACCAGATTTCGCGCGAGGCGACCATCCAGATCAAGCCGGTCGACGGGCTCGACATGGAAGCAGCCCTTACCCAGGCCTCCCAGATCGCCGGTGAATTCCCTGGCGTCAAGACGACCCGGATCATCGACCGCGAGGCGACCGCGAGGCTCCTTGAGCCCTGGCTGGGCTCGGGGCTCAACATCGACGAATTACCCGTGCCGCGCCTGATTATCGTCACCATCGACGAGAACAGCCCGCCCGATTTCGCCGCCATGCGCGCCGCGATCACGCCGAAACTGCCGAGCGCATCGCTCGACGATCACCGCACCTGGGTCGACCGGCTGGTGGCGATGGCCCGCACGACGGTGACCATCGGCATTGCCGTGCTGGCGCTGATGCTGTCGGCGACCGTGCTGACCGTGGTGTTCGCGACGCGCGGAGCCATGGCCGGCAACGGTCACATCATCGAGGTGCTGCATTTCGTCGGCGCCGAGGCACGCTTCATCGCGCGCGAATTCCGCCGGCATTTCCTGGTCACCGGCATGAAGGGAGCAGCGGCTGGCGGTGCCGCCGCAGTGCTCGTGTTCATCGTCTTTTCCTGGTGGTCGTCGCGCAATATGGCGACGCCGCAGGCCGACCAGGCGACCGCCCTGTTCGGCAATTTCGCCATCGGTTCGGCAGGCTATCTCGGTGTCGTGTTGATGGTGCTGGTGATCGGCGGACTGACGGCTGCCACGTCCCACGCCACCGTGGTTGCCTATCTCAGCGACATCGATGTCCGCCAACCGGATGCAGGCTAATTCATGTCGCC
The DNA here is from genome assembly GCF_040321775.1 of Mesorhizobium sp. M0243. Classification (NCBI taxonomy): domain Bacteria; kingdom Pseudomonadati; phylum Pseudomonadota; class Alphaproteobacteria; order Hyphomicrobiales; family Phyllobacteriaceae; genus Mesorhizobium; species Mesorhizobium sp. M0243. The sequence continues at coordinate 80,917 of NZ_JAMYSF010000019.1, forward strand.
CAAAAGTGGGAACCGGTTTTGGGACAACGCCATGGATAAAACAGGGTGATCACGGATGGAGAATTCACGTAACGCAAAGTGCGTCTTTTACCTACCCAAAGCCGCATTTCAGGATTAACCATATGGCGATGGACGCGCGGGATTCGACCGGTACGGCTGGGCAGATGCCAGTGGTGGTTGCCCGTTCGCATGACCGCCGCGCTGTGAGCCGTCTAAGAGCCGCGTTGCGCCTCTCGGCTCTGTCTCTGCTCATCCTCGCTACGTTGTTTGCCGGCGGTTTCGGCTGGTTCGCCAACAAGGTAAGCCATCTGACGACGCCCGCCAATCCGGCCAGGGCGGACGCGATCATTGTCTTGACCGGCGGCCAATCCCGCCTCGATGCGGCGATGGATCTGCTGGCGTCCGGCAAGGGCGAACGGCTGCTGATCAGCGGCGTGCACCCTTCGGCCAGCCGTCGCCAGCTGCAGGCAGCGACCGGCGGCGACAAGAAGCTGTTTTCCTGTTGCGTCGACATCGACCGCGCCGCGCTCGATACGATCGGCAATGCGGAGGAAAGCGCCAAATGGGTCGAGAGCCACGCCTATGGCACGGTGATCCTCGTCACCAACAATTATCACATGCCCCGCAGCCTGCTGGAAATGGGCAGGCTGCTGCATGGCGCCAAGCTCGAGCCCTATCCGGTGGTCAATTCCAACCTCGACAATGGCGGCTGGCTGACCAAGCCGCGGGCATTGCGCGTGCTGTTCACCGAATACAACAAATATCTGCTGGCGCTGGCGCGCGGCATCGTGCCGGTCAAGCCGACGCCTAACGGCATCGCACTGGCCGAAACCGCGGCCGGCGGCTGATTATTCCCCTGCGGCCGCGCCCGAATTTCCCCTGAGCCGTGCGATCTCCTGCTCAAGGCGTTCGATACGCTTGTCCCGCTCTTCGAGTGCCGCCGCCACGTCGGCCGCCTCGAACCGTTGCGGGATATGCTGCGGGCAATTGGCATCCCAGGCCGAGACCGTGAACAGGATGACCTGCTCGGGGCGCGCCTTGTAGTCTTGCGGCATCAGTTTCGCCATCAACTCGGCGTCACTCTCGACGACCCGCGCCGTGCCCCAGATCTTGATGCGCTGGCGGTGCATATAGTCGATCAGGAACAGGAACGCCCTTGGATTGTCGGCCAGATTGCCCTGCGTGATGAACTGCCGGTTGCCGGCAAAATCCGCGAAGCCGATCGTGTGTTCATCCAGCACCTTGAGGAAGCCGGCGGGTCCGCCGCGATGCTGGATGTAGGGCTGGCCATCGCCATTGGCCGTCGACAGGAAAACGCTGGTCTGCATCTCGATGAAGGCGGCAAGGTCAGGGGTGATGACAGCTTGCCAGCCGCCACGCTCCTCGACGCGGGCATAGGACTGACGCGAGCCCTTGCGTGCCTGGATCGCCTTGACGGTCGGCGTGAAGGCGACGTCGCTGGTGAAAGCATGCGCGTTCATCGAAAGCCTCCTGGAATTGCTCTAAAGCCCGAGTTCCGACAGTGTTGGGTGATCGTCCGGCCGCCGGCCGAGCGGCCAGTGATATTTGCGGTCAGCCTCGCCGATCGGCAGGTCGTTGATGCTGGCGATGCGCAGGCGCATCAGTCCATGTTCGTCGAATTCCCAGTTCTCGTTGCCGTAGCTGCGGAACCATGAACCGCTGTCGTCGTGCCATTCATAGGCGAAGCGCACGGCGATGCGGTTGCCGTGGAAGGCCCAGACCTCCTTGATCAGACGATAGTCAAGCTCGCGGCTCCATTTGCGTGTCAGGAACGCCTGGATGGCATCGCGCCCTTGCAGGAATTCGGCCCGGTTGCGCCAGCGACTGTCCATTGTGTAGGCAAGCGCGACCCGTGCCGGATCACGGGAGTTCCAGGCGTCCTCGGCCATGCGCGCCTTTTGCGCTGATGTCTCTGCGGTGAAGGGCGGCAGTGGCGGCCGGGCTTCGGACATGGCAACTCCTTTGCGAGGCCATGCTGCAGGCAGGCCGATACCCAATATAAAGCCTTCCATCCTTCCAATGCAGATGGCATATTTGCAACTCATCCTTCCATTTTCCGGAAGAAGTTATGGATCGTCTCGAAGCCATGTCGCTCTTTGTCGCCGCGGTGGAGGCCGGCAGCCTTTCCGCGGCCAGCCGCCGTTTCGGCATTCCGCTGGCGACGGTCAGCCGCAAGATTTCCGATCTCGAGCGCCATCTGAACACACGTCTCCTGAATCGCTCGACGCGACGGCTGACACCGACCGATGCCGGCCAGACCTATCTTGCCGCCTGCCGCCGCATCCTCGACGACGTCGGCGAGGCCGAACGCACGGCAGCCGGCGAATACAGTGCTCCGACCGGCGAACTGGCCATCACCGCGCCGGTCGTCTTTGGCCGCCTGCACGTGCTGCCGGTCGTCACCGGCTTTCTCGCAGCCTATCCCGACGTGGACATCCGCCTGATATTGGCAGACCGCATAACCCAGCTGGTCGAGGACCATTTCGACCTCGCCATCCGCATCGGCCGGTTGCCCGATTCGAGCCTGGTCGCCATGGGCGTCGGCGCGATCCGCCGCGTCGTTTGCGCCAGCCCCGCCTATCTGGCTGAACACGGCACGCCGATCACCCCGGAAGATCTGGAAACACACGATTGCATCACCTTTGAGGGACTTGCTTCCGCCGCCACCTGGAGCTTCATCAAGGGCAAGGCAGAAATCCCGGTTCAGGTCCATTCACGGCTTCAGGTCAACACCGCCGAAGCGGCCATCGATGCGGCGATTGCCGGCGTCGGGCTCACAAAAGTGCTCTCCTACCAGATCGAGGCCGCGCTGCGGTCCGGCATGCTGCGCGTCCTGCTGGAGGAGTTCGAGCCAAATCCATGGCCGGTAAGCCTGGTGCATGCGGGCCATGGCCTGCTGCCGGTGAAGCTGCGTGCCTTCCTCGATTTTGCCGGCCCGCGCCTGAAGGAGCGGCTGGCGCGGCTGAAGTAGCGGAACCGGGTCTCCCCAATCGGCGACCGCTTTCTTCGTCGGTCAAGGCGCCCTGCGGCCATTTCCTTTTTCCCCGCGCTTGGTGTAACCAACGCTCACCTCCTCACCGGGCCTCCCCCATGCTCTATGCCAGATCGCTGACGTTCAATTTCGTCTTCTACGTCAACCTGATCGTCCAGATGATCCTCTGGACCCCCTATTATTTCCTGTCGCCCCGTCACCGCGCCTGGTTCGTGCCGAAATTCTGGTCGCGCACCTCGATGTGGCTCTTCGACAAGATCGCTGGAACGAAGAGCGACATCACTGGCCAGGAAAACCTGCCAGCAGGCTCGTTCATCCTGGCGCCCAAGCACCAGTCGTTCTGGGACGCGATCGCCTTCTTCCCCTTCCTCCAGGACCCGCTCTACATCTTGAAACGAGAGCTGACCTGGATCCCGTTCTTCGGCTGGTACATCATGAAGATGCGGATGATCCCGGTTCACCGCGGCAGCCGCTCGAAGGCGCTGAAGGCCGTGGTCGCCGCGACCAAGGAGGAGATGGCGCGCAACCCTCGCCAGCTGATCATCTATCCCGAGGGCACACGCCGGGCACCGGGCGACGAACCGGCCTACAAATACGGCATCGTCGAAATCTATGCGCAGCTTGGCGTTCCGGTGGTGCCGGTTGCCCATGTCGCCGGCCTGTACTGGCCGCGCCGGAAATTCCTGCGCTACCCCGGCACCATCAAGGCACGCTTCCTGCCGCCGATCCCGCCCGGCTTGAGCAAGGACGAATTCATGGCCCGGCTGATCGGCGAGACCGAGGCTGCCTGCGACCAATTCCTGATTGATGTGGCGCGCGGTCCGAGCCCGCCTGCCTTGCCTCCGACAGCGGTGAAAAGGCTGCAAGAGCTGGACGCGGCTGAAAGAACCAAAGCCTGAATCGGAAGTCTCCGGCCGACAGTTCTCAACCGAACACGGCCGGCGTGGTGGTCAACACCAGCGTCGCGGCAAAGACCAGATTGATGATCCGCGAGGCCGCCGGCCGGCGCAGGAAGCGCGCGAACGATGCTCCCACGACAAGCCACAGAGCATGGATGGCAACGATCATCAGGGCGAGAGCCGTCAGCTTCAGCCATGGACCAAGCTCAGTGGCGCCCTGTTTGGACGAAGCACCGGCGAACACGGCGGCGATCGCCACATAGGCCTTTGGATTGGCGACCGCGAGAAGGAATCCAGCCAGCCATGTTGGACACGAAGCCTCGGCGCCGCGTGCTGCCATGGGCGGCGCCGTGGCGATCTTGAAGGCGAGATAGAGGATGTAGGCCGCGGAAGCGAAAGCCAGCAACGGCGCCAGCCTCGGCATCGCGGTGAGCACCGCCACGACCCCGGTCGCGACAACCAGAAGCACGGCGATCGTGCCCAGTATGATTCCCCAGGCATAACCCAGCGAGCGGCGCAAACCGAAGGCAGCGCCATCGGCGGTAACGCTTATCGTCGCCGGTCCCGGGCTGCCCATGATCACCAGGGCGGCAAGCATCAGCGCGAGAAGTTGTCCCCAAAAATCCGGCTGCGAAAGAAGCGGCTCAGCCATTTTATCCTCTGTCCTGCCTTGCGCGAGGAGACGGTATGGCAGGACCAGAGGGGCGTCTTGGACGTTCGTGCGAGGCGTGGCGCCTGAAGCTTCAGCCGCTCGCTCTGTCGAGTTCGGCCATGTCGTCGGCGGTCAGTTTCAGCGACGCTGCCCTGATCAGGCTGTCCATCTGTTCAGGCTTGGTGGCGCTGGCGATCGGCGCGGTGACGCCCGGCCGAGCGATAACCCAGGCAAGCGCCACTTCCGCCTGCTTGGCCGAATGCCTTGATGAAACCGCGTCGAGTGCCGCAAGGATGCGCATGCCGCGCGCATTGAGATAGTCCTTCACCCCGCCGCCACGCGGGCTTTGACCGAGATCGGCTTCGCTGCGGTATTTGCCGCTGAGGAAACCCTTGGCCAGGCTGAAATAGGTGATGACGCCGATGTCCTCGGCCACGGATAGATCGCGCAACGGCCCATCGAAGGACGAGCGATCGTAAAGATTGTATTCCGGCTGCAGCACCTCGTAGCGCGGCAGGCTGCGCAAGCTCGCCACATCGAGTGCGGCACGCAACTGGCCGGCGTCGAGATTCGAACAGCCGGCATAGCGGATTTTGCCCTTGGCGAGCAGCTTCTCGTAGGCGCCAAGCGTTTCTTCATAGGGCGTTGCAGGGTCCGGCCAATGCGACAGATAGAGATCGATAAACTCGGTCTGCAGCCGCTTCAGCGATGCATCGACGGCCTTTTCGATGTATGCGGCGGACAGGTCCTTGTGCCCCTGCCCCATATCCGAACCGACCTTGGTGATCACCACGACCTTGTCGCGATTGCCACGGTCTTTCATCCATTTGCCGATGATGTTTTCCGATTCACCGCCTTTGTGGCCGGGAACCCAGCGCGAATAGGCATCCGCCGTATCGATGGCGTTGAGGCCGGCGCCGACGAAGCGGTCGAGCAGGTCGAACGAGGTTTTCTCGTCGGCGGTCCAGCCGAAGACGTTGCCGCCCAGAACCAGCGGCGCGATGGACAGGTCGGTGCGACCGAGACGACGTTTCTGCAAGGCGTATCTCCGGGATGATTGGGGCGGGCAAATGGCGCCCGCGGGCTGAGAGTCGGAGCCTAACCTAGGTCTTGCCTGAACGAGGTCAAAGGCCTGGCCGCCTTTTTCCGCAGAGCCAGCTTCACAAAGGCGCGACCTGCCTGGCGACATCCTCCAGCCAGTGGTCGCGGATGCCCAACGCCTCGAGATGCTCAAGCGTGCTCAGCACATAGTCCTCGTTGTTGCCGGACTGGCCGACCGCGCCGCGCACCACGGCCGCCGCATCCGCCGCGTCGAGCGCTCCGGCATATTGCTCGTGGTGGCGGTCGACAATGTAGACCACCGCGTCGACCGTACCGCCCCCGTCGAGGCGAATCTTGAGCATGCGCTCCAGATAGACATTGGTGACCAGTTCGCGCTCGCGAAGATAGGCCATGACCTCGTCGTGCAAGTCGCCGGGAACGCGGAATGCGAGGCCGACGCAGGACCCGCCACGGTCGAGGCCGAGCACCAGCCCCGGCCGCTCGCGCGTTCCGCGATGCACGAAGGAATAGACGCAGAGCGAGCGCCGGTAGCCATGCAGGCGGGCACGCTGTGTTTCGACATGCGCGAATCCCGGCCGCCAGATCAGCGAGCCATAGCCAAACACCCAAAAATCGCCCATATCGCCGCGCCTGATTGCAAAAGATGCCAACACCGAACCGGACCGGTGTTTTTTCCGCCCGTCCCGTCTAACTATTCGTCTGTCTACCTGGCGGAATCGCCTACCCGTCCGCAACACCCATGCGTTAACGAGAGCCAAAGCATGACGTCAAGTGACGAACGCCAGCCGAACAAACGTCGCCGTGTGGTCTGGCTTGCAGCATTCATCGTCGTGCTGTTCGCCCTCTACAGCGGCGGCTGGTTCTATCTGGCTGACCGCGTCAGGAGCGAAGCCGACAAGGCGGTTGCCACGCTCAACAAGAATGGCGTCGAGGCCGGCTGCGGCAATCTCCAGGTCAGCGGCTATCCCTTGAGCTTTACCGTCTCCTGCGACAACCTCGCCTATGAGGACGATGCCAAGAACATTGCGGCTTCAGCCGGCAGTTTCAACGCAGCCGCCCAGATCATCCAGCCTCTGTCGCCGGTTGCCAATCTGCGCGGCCCGCTCAGGACCTCCGTTCCGGACATGGTGCCGCTGTGGATAGACTGGGACAATCTGCAGGCCAATTTCAAATTGTGGTGGCCGCTGCCGCAGCGGATTTCGCTGGAGGCAGAGGGCCTTTCCGGCCAGACCGACCCGGCCGACGACACCGATCCGGTGCAACTGTTCAGCGCCGGCAAGGCATCGGGTCAGTTGCAGCCCAACGGTGAGGATATCGACTATCTCGGCAGTTTCGGCGATCTCGAGATCGACCCCGACGCAATTGGCGGGCGCGTGCTTCCGGCGCTCGATGCCAGTGGCGACGTCACGCTGAAGAACGGTGTCGCGTTGATCGGCACGCAGGTGAAGAGCCTTCGTGGCCAGGCGATCGAAATCCGCAACCTCGACCTGTCGTCGGGGACGGCGCGCGTCACCGTTTCGGGACCGCTCTCGGTCGATGCCGAGGGCCTGATCAACGCCGATCTGATGATCAGGCTGAAGGACCCGAAGGCGGTGGCGGCCATTCTCGGCGCCGCCATACCCGAGCAGAAAAGCCAGATCGAGCAGGGCTTTGCTGCCCTGGCGGTGCTCGGCAACGAACCGTCGATGCCGCTGAAGGTGGTCAGGGGCAAGGCCTCGCTCGGCTTCATTCCGCTGGGCAAGATCAAGCCGGTGGAATAGCGCTGCGATGGCAAGACCCGTGAAGCTGCTGAGCGTTGGCGCTTTGACGCTGGACACCATCCTGCGCGTCGAGACGCTGCCCGTGCATCAAGGCAAGTTCATTGCCTCCGACGGCGTCCAGATCGCCTCGGGCATGGCCACGAGTGCTGCCTGCGCCGCGCATCGCCTGGGGGCCGAGGTATCGCTGTGGGCGAGCGCGGGTGACGATGCCGTCGCCGACCAGCTCATCGCCGGCATCGAGGCCGAAGGCGTCGATTGCACCTTTGTGCGCCGCGTCAGAGGCGCCCGCTCGGCGCTGGCCTCGATCCTGGTCGACGCGTATGGCGAGCGCATCATCGTGCCGTTCTATGACGGGCTTGCCCAGGCCGATCCCGAAGCCTTGCCGGTCGCCGACCTCACGGCATTCGACGCCGTACTGGTCGATGTCCGCTGGCCAGGTGCGGCAGCCCTTGCCCTGAGAGCGGCGCGCGCCCTCGGCCGGCCGGCAATCCTCGATGCCGATACTGCACCGTTGCAGATCCTGGAACAGCTGTTGCCGCTCGCCACGCACATCGTCGCTTCGGAAACGGCGGCGCGCATTGTCTGCGGCCAGGCGCTCGATCCAGAAACGGCTTGCGCCGATCTCGCCAGCCGCACCGACGCTTTTGTCGCAGTGACAGGCGGCGCGGCGGGCAGTTGGTGGCACGACCGTCGCGCAGGCTGCGTGCGCCATGTCGCGGCACCGAAGATCAAGGCGATCGACACATTGGCCGCCGGCGATGTCTTTCACGGCGCCTTCGCCGTCGGGCTGGCGGAAGCCATGCCGGTCGAGCAGGCTTTGCGCTTTGCCAGTGCGGCCGCCGCGCTCAAATGCCTGCGCTTCGGCGGCAGGCTTGGTGCGCCGAACCGGGCCGAGACGCTGGCCATGGTTGCGCAGACCTGGCCAGCCTGAAACTGACTTAGCCCTTCGCGGGATGCTCGACGGCCTGGCGACCGAAATCGGGCACGTCGATGTCCTGGCCGGCCTCGATGATCGAGCGGCGCACAGCGCGGGTGCGGGTGAACAGGTCGAAGAGTTTTTCGCCGTCCCCCCAGCGGATCGCGCGTTGCAGGGACGCCAGATCTTCCGAGAACCGCGCCAGCATTTCGAGGATGGCGTCCTTGTTGTGCAGGCACACATCCCGCCACATGGTCGGATCGGAAGCGGCAAGACGCGTGAAGTCGCGGAAGCCGGAAGCCGAATATTTGATCACTTCGGACTTGGTCACCGACTGCAGATCGTCGGCGGTGCCGACGATGTTGTAGGCGATGATGTGCGGCAGGTGCGAGACGATGGCCAGCGTCATGTCGTGATGCTGCGGGTCCATGGTATCGATGTTGGCGCCGCAGCGGCGCCAGAACTCCGACAGCCGCTCCAGCGCGTCCGCGTCGGTATCGGGCAGCGGCGTGAAGATGCACCAGCGATTGTCGAACAGGTCGGCGAAGCCGGCGTCGGGGCCGGATTTTTCCGTGCCCGCCAGCGGGTGGCCGGGAATGAAATGGACGCCTTCAGGGACATAAGGCTGCATCTGCGCGATGACAGACGCCTTGGTCGAGCCGACATCGGTGAGGATCGCGCCCTTCTTCAGCGCCGGCGCGATTTCCTCGGCCACCGCGCCGGATGAGCCGACCGGCACCGAAATGACGACTAGGTCGGCATCGCGGACCGCCTCTTTCGCATCGGTGGTATAGCTATCGCCGAGCCCGAGTTCCTCGGCTCGCGCCAGCGTCGCCGCACTGCGCGTTGATATGGCCACGTGACGGGCCAGCCCCTCGCGGCGGATGACGCGGGCCAGCGACGAGCCGATCAGGCCGATGCCGACCAGCGCGATCTTTTCAAACATCGGTGATGTCATGGCGTTCTAGCTTTTCAGAAATGTCGTGAGAGCGGCGACAACGCCGCGATTGGCTTCTTCGGTGCCGACGGTCATGCGCAACGCGTTGGGAAAGCCATAGCCCGAAACGCGCCGCAATATATAGCCGCGCGCCGTCAGATAGTCGTCCGCCGCCGCCGCCGAATGCTTCTGATCGTCAGGAAAATGAACGAGGACGAAATTGCCGACGCTCGGCGTTACCCGCAGCCCGAGCTTTGTGAATTCCTCGCTCAGCCAGGCCAGCCAGGTCTCGTTGTGCGCCACGCTGCGCTCGACATGGGCGCGGTCGCGGATGGCTGCGATACCGGCCTCGATCGCCGTCGCATTGACGTTGAAGGGACCCCGCACGCGGTTGATGGCGTCGACGATATGCATCGGCGCATACATCCAGCCGATCCGCGCTCCGCCGAGGCCGATCTTGGAGAAGGTACGGGTCATCACCACGTTCTGGGCAGCACCGACCAGCTCGATGCCGGCCTCATAGTCGTTGCGGCGGACATATTCGGCATAGGCCGCGTCTAGCACCAGAAGCACGTGCCTGGGCAGGCCGGCATGCAGGCGGCGCACCTCCTGGAAAGGCACATAGGTGCCGGTCGGATTGTTGGGATTGGCCAGGAACACGATCTTGGTGCGCGGCGTGACGGCTGCGAGGATGGCGTCGATATCGGCGCGCTCGTCTCTTTCCTTGATCGTCACCGGAACGGCACCTGCCGACTGGATGTAGATCTTGTAGACCATGAAGGCGTGTTCGGTGATGACAGCCTCGTCGCCGGGCGCCAGATAAGTCTGCGCCAGCAGGCCGAGGATCTCGTCGGAGCCGTTGGAGCAAATGATGTTCTGCGGGTTGAGACCATGCACCTCGGCGATCGCTTCGCGCAGCCGCCTGGCGGTGCCATCTGGATAGACGTCGAGCTTTCCGGCAATCTCGCGCGCGGCTTCGATCGCTTTCGGCGAGGGCCCTAGCGGATTCTCGTTCGAGGACAGCTTGTGAACCTTGGCGACGCCCGCGGGCGCCGTGCTCTTGCCCGGCACATAGGCGTCTATGTCCATGATGCCCGCGCGCGGGGTTGGACGTGCCTGGTCCGGTGTCTGGCTCATGTCGCAAAATCCGTCGAGAACGCTTCCTGAGGGAAGCCGCAGCGGAAATACAAGCCGTGGCCTGCAATGTCGAGAGGCGACAGCCACCGCCCAAGGCTGGCCGTTGACGCCGGCGCGCCACAGCCCTAGAAGGGGAGCGGACTTCCGTGGTGATTTGGCCGGTCGGCTTGCAGCCACGTTAAACAACTTGCTAAAGGGCCGTTTGCATCCTGTAACCGGCTTTGCAACCGCAATGCCGGTTTTTTGTTGTCCGCGCCGGCCGGACACCCGGATCGGCATCGACTTTCGACAAGCGCGATGCGTGGGCTCAAAGTGTGAGATGGATGTCATGGCCGTTCTGCGTGCCCGCAAAACCAACAACGAGGTCGACCAACCGTCGAGCCCGGTTTTGCGTTTTGGATCCGACAAGCCGCTCAAGCTGGACGCCGGCACGCTGCTGTCACCGTTCCAGATCGCCTACCAGACCTACGGCACGCTGAACGATGCCCGCTCCAACGCCATCCTCGTCTGCCATGCACTGACCGGAGACCAGCACGTCGCCAGCACCAATCCGGTGACCGGCAAGCCTGGCTGGTGGGAAGTGTTGATCGGCCCCGGCAAGATCATCGACACCAATCGCTTCTTCGTCATCTGCTCCAACGTCATCGGTGGTTGCCTTGGGTCCACCGGTCCGGCCTCGACCAATCCCGCCACCGACAAGCCCTATGGGCTTGACCTGCCCATTATCACCATCCGCGACATGGTGCGGGCGCAGCAGATGCTGATTGACCATTTCGGCATCGAAAAGCTGTTCTGCGTGCTCGGCGGCTCTATGGGCGGCATGCAGGTGCTGGAATGGGCATCGAGCTATCCGGAGCGCGTCTTCTCGGCGCTGCCGATCGCCACCGGCGCGCGCCATTCTTCGCAGAACATCGCCTTTCATGAGGTCGGCCGGCAGGCTGTCATGGCCGATCCGGACTGGCATGGCGGCAAATATTTCGAGCACGGCAAACGCCCGGAAAAGGGCTTGGCGGTGGCACGCATGGCCGCCCACATCACCTATCTGTCGGAAGCCGCGCTGCACCGGAAATTCGGCCGCAATTTGCAGGATCGCGAAGCGCTGACCTTCGGCTTCGACGCCGACTTCCAGATCGAAAGCTATCTGCGCCATCAGGGCATGACCTTCGTCGATCGCTTCGACGCCAACTCCTACCTCTACATGACGCGGTCGATGGACTATTTCGACCTTGCCGCCGACCATGGCGGCCGGTTGGCCGATGCCTTCGCCGGAACGAAAACCCGCTTCTGCCTGGTGTCTTTCACCTCGGACTGGCTGTTTCCGACCGAGGAGAGCCGCTCGATCGTGCATGCGCTCAACGCCGCCGGCGCATCGGTATCCTTCGTCGAGATCGAAACCGACCGCGGCCACGACGCATTCCTGCTCGACGAGCCGGAACTGTTTGCCGCCATAAACGGCTTCATCGGCTCGGCGGCCCGGGCGAGAGGGCTCAGCGCATGACCCCGAAAAATTGCAGGCTTTTCGGATCGAGATCATGCGCCAGGCAGGAGGCGAAGCCATGAGCGTCAACCGCGACCAGCGCGTCGACCTAGAAGTCGTCGCCAACCTCATCCCGCCACAGTCGCGCGTGCTCGATGTCGGTTCGGGCGACGGCTCGCTGCTCGAATTGCTGCAGGACACCAAGCAGGTCGACGGCCGTGGACTTGAGCTGTCGCAGCGCGGCGTCAATGAATGCGTGGCGCGAGGCCTCTCGGTCATCCAGGGCGATGCCGACAAGGATCTCGAATTCTATCCCGACAAGGGCTTTGACTTCGTCGTCCTGTCGCAGACCCTGCAGGCCACCCGCAACCCGAAGCTGGTGCTCGACGAACTGCTCAGGATCGGCAACCGCGCCATCGTGTCCTTCCCCAATTTCGGCCACTGGCGGGTGCGCCTGTCGCTGTTCATCCAGGGCCGCATGCCGGTGACCAAGGACCTGCCCTATTCCTGGTACGACACGCCCAACATCCATTTCTGCACCATCCGCGACTTCGTCAATCTGTGCGACGAGCTCGGCGCGACCGTCGAGAAGGCAACCGCTCTCGACGCCGCCGGCCAGAAGATCGGCCTGTCGATGCCGTGGTGGTTCTGGAACTTCTTCGGCCAGCAGGCAGTGTTCTTGCTGAAACGGTAATATTGATCGCCATGTATCTCTTTCGTAGGCGCCCTCTGCCAGTTGAAATCCCACCGGACATGCGGGCTGGGTTGAAAGCCGGAATTCTCATCTGCACCTCACCGCGCAGTGGCAGCAACCACCTAGCCGGATTGATGGCAGCCACCGGGCTTGGCAACCCACTCGAGTGGTTCGGGGGCCGTCGTGTTCTAGAAATGCCGAACTATCCCCGCGACCCCCGTGCCCAGGTTTTGCACGCACTGAAGGACGGGCGGTCTCCCTCCGGGATTTACGCGGTCAAACTGTTTGCCAGCCAGTTTTCACAGGTTGCCAAAACCGTGGATCTCCCCGCAAGCCTTCCAAAGCTGCGCTATATGCGGTTGACGCGTGGGGACCTCGTTGGTCAAGCAGTTTCGTGGACCCGCGCTCGTCAGAGTGGTCGGTTCCGCTCTACCGAGGCCGATCAGAAGAGACCAGGCTACGACGGCAAAGCAATCGCGGACTCGCTTGAAAAAATCATCCTGGAAAATCTGGCCTGGGATGTCTGGTTTGCAAAAAACGGATTGTCCTTCCTATCACTGACATACGAAGAACTCCTTGAACATCCACGGACCTGCCTTGAAAGGGCTGCATCTCTGGTCGACGCCAAGCTTGTCTTGAAACCCGGGTCTGATCTCGATTCGGGCCTCGATATTCAACGAGACACCATCAATGAGGAGTGGAGAGAGCGGTTCTTGGCGGAATATTCTGACACGTCGAACTTCCATGCCAACAATTGCCGTCGCGGTTTTCTTAAAAAGAGGAGCTCAAGGTTCTCGATCTGATCGAACGGCATTGTACGAGAACACGAAGCATCCAGGGGCGCCAGAGATGCGATGTTATTGATCAAAGCGCATCGCCGTCCATGGCGATCACGAGCACAAATTCTTATTGCACGCTGGTTTGACAGCCCGCCGAGAGCGTTATAGCCACATCGGCACTAATAACTTGATCGGTTCAGATATGGCTCAAGAGCGTCCAACGTATTCACTCGTCGTCGAAATGGAGAATGCAAAATCGATCGACTGGGACGAGATCGGCGTTGGGATGAAGGCCTTGGCTCGGGAAATCACATCGGTTTCAGCAACCGGTTTAGTGCGACCAAGGATCGTTATTTCTCACGGGGGAGCAGAGTCGGACGAGGATGCGTTGCGTCGTGAGATTTCGAATGAGGCCCCGCAGCTCGGTCAGGTTGCCGAACTCGTCTTCACGGCTTTCCCTGGCGGCCGATATTACGACCTGAAGAACAACGGCATGCTGGCATCGGACGGAGATATCGTCATCTTTATGGATTCCGACGTGGTCGCGGAACCAGGATGGCTACCAGGACTGCTTGAGCCCTTTGAAAACTCTGAAGTTATCTGCGCAAACGGATATACATACCTCTCATACGACGATTTCTTTTCAAGAACGTTTGCGTTGATCTGGTTTTTCCCGATGGCCCGTGGAGACGGGCGATTTGCCTCGAAGCGAGCGATCAACGCTAACAATGTAGCGTTTCGACGCGAGTGGATCGTCAGCCATCCTTTTCCAAAACATAACGGCTTCAAGGTTTCCTGCACTTTGCTGATGCGCGAACTGCTGCGGGAGGGCCACAAAATTCATAATGTCGACGCACGCGTTTATCACTATTCGCCGCGGGGCTGGCGGTTCTTTTACTGGCGCGCCCTGGTTACAGGTCGCGACGCCGACCGGAAGTTCGTTGCGCTCAATTCGCCGAGCCGCGCGCGACGGATAGTCAAGTCTTTCAGCCGGTGGCTCACCATGTCATGGCGCACGACACGACGGATCGTAGGCCATGCCCGGGAAACGGGGATGCCGCTTTGGCAGGTTCCCTTTTCTCTGATTGTCGGTCAGGCATTTTATGGTTTGGCGTTTTGGGGCCAGTTCAGTTTTGCGACTGGCATGGTTCGTGACAAAATTGAAACTGTGCCCGACTATGTTGGGCACAGCTAGACGCTTTACCGCCATTCCTTGAACCGCGGTTCAGCGTCCAATTGATCCTTGACCCGTCGATTGTTCCAGAACATCCGTGGCCTTGTGCGGATGTTCGACGCCGTCGACGAACACGACATCCGCCTCCGAATTGTCCGTGCGCAGCGCCAGTATCGCCCGGTAGGCGGGCGAATTGTACCAGCCACGCACATGCTGCCTGTCGGGAATTCTATGATGATCAGATGGCCAGGCCAGTCGTTCTCGATCACCTCCACATCGCCGCCATGAACCAGAAAACGGCCGCCGAAAGGTTCCAGCGTGGCATCGATCTTGTGCAGATATTCGACGATCTGCGGACCCATTGCGGCTTGGCGCATATGGGCGACGGCGTAAGCGGCCATGACTGGACTCCCTTGTCATCGAAGCCGAGTTGCCGGCCTCGCATGGGCAATCTGACCAAACGCCGAGCGCTAAGCGATTACGTCTGAGGTAATGAGATGTATGCTACCTGTCATGATGGGTTGCTTCCATGGTGATTCGCAATGCTATGTGCGGCGGTGCTGTTGCAATTGGAACGCTAGCAGCGGGGATTCGTTGTCTCGCGCGGATTGAGTACCGGCACGGTGGGTGACAGGGGCAGTCGTTTTTTGTAGCGTCGCGCCGACTGTGATGCGGTGTAGAGGAAGGGAAGTCCAATCCATTCGACCGTTCTGAAAATCGAAAAGTCCTGGACAGACGCGCAACCCTGCGCAGGAAACAGCTGACAGACATGGCCGGGATCCAACCGACACCTCTCATCACGGTCATTACGCCGACCCACAACCGACGCGAAACGGTGTTGCGCGCCGTGGAAAGCGTACTCTCCCAGAGCATGTCGAGGCTTGAGCACATTGTCGTCGACGATGGTTCGACCGATGGAACCGAAGCGGCGCTGGCCCGTATCCAGGACCCGCGGCTGATCTATGTCGGGGCGAAATGGCGAGGCGCCAACGCAGCCAGGAATGCCGGCATCGAGCGCGCGCGGGCACCGTTGGTGACGTTCCTCGATTCCGACGACATCTACATGCCGCACCGGCTTGAACGAACCCTGACCTGGTTCGATGAGAATCCTGCGCTGCAAGTGCTGATCAGTTCGTTCGTGTCCCTGAAAGGCAATCGCATCACAAACTGCGTCAACCCCGAGGCGTTCGTGAGCCCCGCAATGCTGGAGCGGACGCTGGTTGGGCAGACCATCTTCATTGCCGGCTCCGCGATCACCGCTCGCCGCGAGGCCATGCTGGCCATCGGCGGCTACGACAGCGACATCACCCGCATGCAGGATCGCGAATTGCTGCTGCGCCTTGCCCGGCGCTTCGGTGCGCAGTTGTCCAGGGATCTGGACTGGACGAAATACAATTCGGAGAACTCGATTTCCGGCCGCCGTGACGGCTATGTCGAGGCCTATGCGAACCTGATGGGCAAACATCCGCATATTGCCCATGCCTACCCGCACATTCCGCCTTACATGATCTCGCGGCAGCTCATCGCCGACATCCTGCGAGGCAGGATACCGGAGGCATTTCAGGGCTACATGGCCAACCGTTCATCCAAAACGCTTGGCTATTCGCTGCCGGAATTGATGCAAGGCTATGTCCATGGCCGGCGCTGGCGCCGCGATCTCTCCAACGAGTTTCGCAATCAATTTGGTGCCCGGCCCGCTTAAACCGATAGGGATTCCGGGAAATTGTGGAATGGTTTTTCCTCCGGATCGCGTTAACCCCTCTGTCGAGAGCTCAACGGTCAAGTTCGGGAAAATACGGATCCGATAGAAACCGCCTGTCCCGTTCGCCTTGCAGGCAGTCTATCGGCGTCGCCGCGTCGACGCGGACACTTCTCACCTCGTCCTGAATGCCGCTCACTTCCAGGAGCAGCTTCCGCCGGATGGCTGTCGAAAACTCGGCGGCGGCATAGATAGGCAGCACGAAGGAACCGGGTCCGCCGATCACGCACTGCGCATAATACTGGTCGAGATGGCTGAAGGTGGGCGACGGGCTGATCAGGATCGGCAGGCCGTTGACGATGATGCCTTTGGCAGTCGCCGCATCACGCGTCGCGGTGACCGGCGGCCCGATATTGTTCGGTCCGTCGCCCGAAATGTCGATGACGCTGCGTTCGCCCTGGAAAGACGTGCGGTCGAAAAGCTCGGTGCCGAAGGCCAGCGCGCCGGAAATCGAAGTGCCGCGAAAGCTGCGGAACGGACGAGCCGCGACCTTGTCGGCAAAGCTGTTCGCGCTCTCGGCACTATCGATAATCTGCCAGCCGATGACCGCGTCGTCGCGCACCGTGCCGGCCCATTCGAAATAGGTCAGCGCTATGCGGCCCTTGGCGCCGGCGCGGACAGCCTTGATGAAGTCGGGATGCCGCAGCGCCTCGACATAACCGGCCCGCTGCAGGGCGAACTCCTTCTCGTCCATCGACAGCGAGATGTCGACCGCCAGCACCAGCTCGACGTCGACGGCGAGCGCATCCGGCGGCGAGGCGGCCGGGGCAGCCTGGGCGCAGGCAAGACAGGCAAGCAGGCGCAGAGCATCAAGCATGGCCGTCGCCAAGATTGTTTCTCCCGAGGAGCTTCCCTCGCGATCGCGGCAAAATAAAGCTCTGCTTCCCTCGCCCGGAAATCAGCTCATTTCTTGCGACGAGCGGCGGCTGGCGGCGGTTCGATCGCGCCGGCTCTGACGCGGGCGGGCTTCAGGGCTGGCGCACCGGAATCCTTGATGATCGTCAACGCGCGCGGGAAGAAGTGGTTGTTGTGCTGGCCGCGCCCGATGTTGAGGATCGCTGTCCCCGGCAAACGCTTATCGAGCATCGACAGCACGCGTCTTAGCGATGGGCCGTCGAACGCATCCAGCGCCTCATCGATGATCACCCATTTCGGCTGCCGCAACGCGAGCCTGGCGAAGGCCAGCGAGCGTTGTTCGTCATCGCCCAACTCATGGTCCCAACGCCCGGCGCGGTCGAGCGACGAGGATAGCCGTCCCAGACCGACCTCGGCCAGCACCGCCGAAATGTCGGCATCGTTCGCCGGCGCGGGCCCGTTCGGGTGATCGAGGACTTCGCGCAACGTGCCGACCGGAAAATAAGGCACGCGCGGCACGAATATGGGGGTTTCTCCCGCCGGCAGGCCGATCCGGCCGCTTCCCCATGGCCACAGGCCGGCAATGGCACGAAAGAACAGCGTCTTGCCCGCACCGGGGTCGCCGGTGATCATGACGCGCTCGCCGGGGCGGATTTCGACATGCGAGTCGGCGAGTCTGGTGCAACCCTCCGGCGAGGTCACTTCGAGCTTCTCGAAAGTCAGGCTGCCATTGACGTTTTGGCCGAAGGCGATGCGCTTTTCCGTGTCGTGCAGCGCATCGGTTTCATCGAGCGCGATGCGGAAATCGGCCACGCGCATCAGCGTGGCGCGCCAATCGGCGATACTGCCGATGTTGTTGATGAACCAGCGCAAGGAGGAGTGGACCTGGTTGAAGGCGCCGACCGCCATCATCAGCCCGCCAAAGCTGATATCACCTGAGAAATAGACCGGCGAAGCGACCAGTATGGGCGCCACGACGGTGATCCAGCCATAGGTGTCGGTCACCCAGGACAGGTTGATCTGGGCGGCGTAGATGCGCCGCATGGCGCCCAGCACCGTGCCGAGATCGAGTTCGAGCCGCCGCCTGGCGTCGGCCTCGCCATGATACAACGCAATGGCATCGACATTCTCGTTGACGCGCACCATCGAGGAGCGCAGCTCGGCTTCGCGTGTATAGCGGTCGCTGTTCAGGCGGATGAGCGGGCGCCCGACCAGCCAGCTCAGCCAGGAGGCGATGCCGGCGTAAAGGATGGCGGCCCAGACCATGTAGCCCGGTATGGCCAGCGAGGTCCCGCCGATGTGGAACACGAAGCCCGAGGACAGCTCCCACAGCACCCCGACGAAGGACACCAGCAGGATGCACGACTGCAGCAGGCCGACGCCGAGATCGGTTGACAGGTCGGACAGATGCGCGGCGTCCTGCTGCATGCGCTGGTCGGGATTGACGCCGATGGCGCCGGCATTGGCCAACCGGAAGGCGCGCGCCGGCCGCATCCACTGATCGATCAGATCCAGCGTCAGCGCCTCGCGCAGTTTGAGCCTGATCATCTGGTTGAGCCAGGTCTGGCCGATATTGAGCACCAGCAGCCCGCCGGCGATCATCGCGAAGACGAGGAGCTGGTGCAGGAAGGCCGCCATGTCGCGGCGCGCAAGCGCATCGTAGAAAGGCTGGTTCCAGCGGTTGAGCAGAACCTGGCCGATCGACGTTGCGATGATCACGGCCATGATGCCGACCGATGTCCACTGCAACCATTTGCGAACCGGCGATCCCGCCAGCGCCCGCCGGATCGTCATCAGCTGATCGCGCAGGCTGCTGGCTTCGACCGCCACGGCAACCGGCTGAACGGCGGCGGCATTGTCCGGTTGATCAGCCATGGCCGAGGTCCTTGCGTCAGTGCTGAAACCGGATGGAGAAACTTGACAGGCGTTCGTATGGGCTGCCGGATAAACTGTCGGCCCGCTTGCGACAGATAGGCAGGGAAACGACGTCAGGCACGCTTGCCGTGATCACGAAGCCGTCACCCGCGCAGCCGAGGGCTCGGCACCGGCTTTGTGACGGCCAAGCCGGGTGGCGCCATGCGGCGACAGCACCGGCACGAAGACGCGGCGCGAGGCGCGCTGGACGACGGGCACGCCTTGATAGAGCCGTTTCTGCGCCTCGACGACGATGACGCCGGAAAAGATCGGCCACAGCCGCCGGCCGGCGCGCTCCAGCACATTGTGGAAGCGCATCATGAAACGGCGCCTCGACGGCGGAAAGAACAGCGCATCGGACCAGGCGGCGGGCGTAAAATTCGCCTCGCGCAGCAATTCGGTTAGCTGGCCGCGCGAAAAGGGCCGGCCATTGCCGAATGGGGTGTGCTCGAAGCGCGCCCAGACACCGCGCCGGTTGGGCACGACGATGACGACCCGGCCAGCCGGCGACAGCACGCGCCAGATCTCGTTCAGCGTCTCACGTGGGTTCTCGACATGTTCGAGCGAATGGACGAGCAGCATGCGGTCGATGCAGGAATCGACCAGCGGCAGTTCCTCGTCGAAGACCAGTGCCGTCGCCGTCGGCCCTGTCGCCGGCCACACCACCGCGCCCTGCGTCGCCGGCATGAAGGCGAAGACCCGCTCGGCGTCGGTGCCGAACCGCTCCAACCACGGCAAGGTGTAGCCCAGACCAACCAGCCGCTCGTTGGGCACGACCGCCCATATCGACGACAACGCCATGGTGATCGAACGCTCGGCGAAACGGCCGAGTGTTGTCGAATAGAAGGAGCGAAGATCGACGATGTCGGAATGCATGGCAGGGATGTAGCCGCGATATCGGCGGGTTTCAACAACAGGCCGCGACGACCTGGCATTCCGGGAATGTCACTAGACATTGCGGGATGTTGTTCAACGTCCCGGAATGTTGCTCACATCCAGGATGTCTTCAACATCCAGGATGACATCCACGCGCCGGCGCCCTATGTCTGCGGCCATAAACGGAGAGATGCGATGCCGGTCGAAATCGAACAGTTCATGTGCCGCAGCGACAATTTCGGCGTGCTGGTGCATGATCCCAAAAGCGGCCAGACCGCGATCATCGACGCGCCCGAGGAAGCGCCTATCCTGGCCGCGATAAAGCGCACCGGCTGGACGCCGACGATGATCCTGACCACGCATCATCACATGGATCACGTCGAGGCCAATCTTGCGTTGAAGGAGCGCTTCAAGCTGCGCATCGTCGGCCCGGAAGCGGAAAAGGCCAATATCCCCGGCATCGACGAAACCGTCGAAGACGGCTCGGTCCTCCATCTTGGCGATGAAAAGATCGAAGTCATCGCCACGCCCGGCCACACCGCCGGCCACGTTTCCTACTATTTGCCGGCTTCGGGTGTGGCGTTCACCGCCGACACGCTGTTTGCGCTGGGTTGCGGACGGCTGTTCGAATGCAAGCCGCCGGTGATGTACGATTCGCTGAAGAAGCTGGCCGCGCTTCCGGCCGAAACGATTATTTATTGCGGTCATGAATACACGCTCGCCAACGCCCGTTTCGCGCTGACCGTCGACCCGACGAATTCGGCATTGAAGGAACGCGCCGCCAAGATCGAAAAGCTGCGCGCCGACAATAAGCCGACGCTGCCGACGACGATCGGCGAGGAGCTGTCGACCAATCCCTTCCTGCGCTGGCACGATCCGGCGATCCGCAAGCATCTGGGGCTGGAGAAAGCTTCGGACGCCGAGGTCTTTGCCGAAATCCGCAAGCGCAAGGACAATTTCTAGGCCCGGTGGTATCGTCGCCATGACCAGCTCCGCAGAAATTATCGCGACGCTCGGGCTGAAGCCGCATCCGGAAGGCGGCTGGTATGCCGAGACCTTTCGCGATGGCACCGGCGGCGCGCGCGGCCATTCGACTGCCATCTATTTCCTGCTTGAGGAGCATCAGGTTTCGGCCTGGCACCGGGTCAAGGATGCCGCCGAGGTCTGGCATTTCCATGCCGGCGCCCCGCTGGCGCTGTCGATGTGGGAAGAAGGCAGCCCGAAGGTTGATCAGGTCATAGAACAAGTCCTCGGTATCGATCTCGCAGCCGGTGAGCGGCCGCAGATCGTCGTGCCCGCAGGCTGGTGGCAATCGGCGCGCAGCCTGGGCGAATGGACGCTGGTCGGCTGCACCGTCGCGCCGGGCTTCGAGTTTGCGGCCTTTGAACTGGCGGCACCCGGCTGGCAGCCTGGACAATCCTAACTTGGCAAGAACCCTAATTTAGCAGGAAGCCTAGCGTGGTCGCGAGCTGGGCGGCGTAGTACAGCGCCCAGACGGCGAAGCGCATCCAGGCGCGGTGGGGCGAGATGGCGGCGACCAGGAATTTCTCCGTGGCGAGCAGCCCGTCCGATGCCATGAACAGCACGGCGCCACCGATCACCCACATATTGCTTGTTGTCAGCGCCGAGATGCCCATTGCCAGGATCGCGGCGATATAGACGGTGATCGGGATACGCAGGCTGGGACCGACACGACGCCACAGCGCCGCCAGCACGATGACCACGAACACCGCCATGGCGAGCGCGATCGCTCCGCGCCACGGCTCGGCGCCAAGCACTCCCAACCCGCCACCGCTGCGCAGGAACAGCGCGACATAGACGATGTGAGCGACAAGAAAACTGGCCAGCCCGCCGAGAAAGGCCTTTTCGCCGTCGCGTGACAGGAAGGCGTCGCCAACGGCGCTGAGTGCGAGCGCGGCGACCAGCAGCAGCGGGCCGCCTTGCAGCCCCGCCAGCACGGCAAGCATCGCTACGGCAAGCGTCTTTGCGGCCGAGCGGGCCAGCGTCGGCGGCATGCCAAGCGTGAAGGCGTAGATGACCGCCGCCGCCAGCGAAAAAATCAGTGTCGCATTGGCATTGGCGTCGATGCCGCCCGCAAACGGCATCGTCATGCCTTGGCTCCGCCTTCGGATGCCCCGGCTCCGCTTTCGGATGCCTCGGCTCCGCTCTCGACCGCAGCCGGCTTGCGCAGGAACAGGGATTTTGCGGCGAGCACCGCGCCGCCGGTGATGAGCACGCAGGCGGCGAGGATGCGCAGCGACGGCTCGGCGACGCCGGCCGCGATCAGCACCAGCGTCGACAACAGCGGCGCCGCATAGCTTGCAGCACCCAGCACCTGGATGTTGCCGCGCTTGACGCCGATGTCCCAGGCATAGAAGGCGGCACCCACCGGCATCAGGCCAAGGCCGAGCACGGCCAGCCACTGGCCGACACCGTCAGGCAGAATCGTCTGTTCCAGCGCCAGGTGGCAGGCGAGCGACAGCACCGCGGTCGCCGCGCAGAACCAGGTGACGATGCTGGTCGGCACCGACGGGAAACGCCGCGACAACAACGAGTAGGCCGACCACAGGACGGCGCAGACGGCAGCCATGGCATAGCCGAAGGAATAGCGGGCGTCGAAGGCCAGCCCACCGCCCTTGGTGACGATCAGCACGGTGCCGGCAAGGCCGAGCAGCGCACCGACGACATGGTTCCAGGCCAGTTTTTCGCCCGGCATCAGCGCCGAGCCGAGCACGATCAGCAGCGGCCACAGATAGGCGATCAGGCTCGCCTCCACCGCCGGCGCATTGCGCAGCGCGGTGAAATAGAAAAAGTGATAGCCGAACAGGCCGGCAATGCCGATCAGCCACACCTGCGGCGGTATCTTCTGGCTCTTGTCGGGTGCCGGCATGAACAGCCGCGCGACCAGCCCGACGCCGGTGCCGATCGAGAAGGTGATCGCCGACAGCAAGAACGGCGGCACCTGGCCCGACGCATCGGTGAGCAGTGCGAGCAACGCCCACATGGCGACCGCCGAAAAGCCGATCAGTGTTGCGCGCCCCATTCTGTCTCCAGTGGCGCGCCAATTCCGCGCCTGGCTATTGTACGGCTTCGAAACGCCCGGCGCTGATGGTCAAGGTGCCGATCTGCGTGCCAACCGTGGCACGGATCGGCGCATATACGCCGGTTTGGCCGAGCGGTGCAAACGTCACCATCATGCGGCTTTTGTTCTTGAGATAGTTGAGCGCCTTGCGGCCCTTGCGATAACCCGCCACCGGCTCGAAGCCCATCTGGCAGGTGACGGTGTCGCCCTTGTAGCCCGGGACCGAGATCGTGCCTTTCGACGCGTAGGTCAACGTCAGGTCGGCACGCATCTCGCCGTCATAGAACTTCACCGTGCGGCCGCAGACCTGGTCGAGACTGTCGGCATGAATGACGGTGGCGGCCATGGGATCGAGCACCGATGCCAGGTCGCCGGCACCGAGCGGTACCCAGTTCTTGGGGTCGCGTTTGCCTGGTGCCGGTACGACCTTCGTCGAAGTGACCCTGCCATTGGCAAAGCGGATGTCGACCACCGATGCCTTCTTGCCGGAGGTGTAGTCGGCGCGGAATGCCTGCGGCACCATCTTTTTGCCCGCAATCGTGCCTTTGGACGAGATCGTGCCGCGCGTGTCGTCGAACAGCTTGGCGAGACCGGCCGCGGTGACACTGCCTTGGATCGCGTAGGCGCCGTTCTCATAGCGGCTGGAAAACGTTGATTTCGCTATCGAAAGACCAAGAAACGACACCGTGTACTCGCCCTTGAACGACTGCGGCGAGGCAGCAGACGCGGCGGACGGCAAAGCTATGGCAAGCATGGCAACAAGGGCATGTGGCGAACGAAGCATGGCGGGATCGGGTCCTTGATTTTGGGCCGGAGGCGGGCAACTCCGGTCTGGCATGTCCCTATGGAACCGCTTATAGGATGAATTCCGGCCTTAATATGAAAATGCCGGGCGCGCCGTGGGCAATGCAGGGGCTGGGCAAGCCGGAGCTTGACGCCTCGGCGAAATGCAACTATGGAACGCCAACTTTTTCCATAAGGCCGCCTGACCAGAACCGCGCGCCACCCGGCGTGGGCTTGAGTGTTTGGCAGACCCGAGAACTGAAGGTTAGAACAATGTCCCGCACCTGCGAACTCACTGCCAAGGCAGTCATGTCCGGCAACAATGTGAGCCACGCCAACAACAAGACCAAGCGTCGCTTCCTGCCGAACCTCGTCAATGTGACGCTGATTTCGGAAGCGCTGAACCAGAACGTGCGCCTGCGCATTTCGGCCAACGCGCTGCGTTCGGTCGAACATCGCGGCGGCCTCGACGCCTTCCTGGCCAAGGCAGACGTCAAGGAATTGTCGCAGCGCGCCCGTTTGCTGAAAAAGCAGATCGCCAAGAAGACCGCCGAGCAGGCTGCCGCTTAAACAGTTCAAAGGGGGGGACGACCGCCCTGGCCGACCTCTTGTTGGCCTCTGGCCAACATCTTGTTGGCCTGAGCATCGGATCGAAGCCGCAAGGTTTTGGCAATCCGGTGCCCACATACGAAGGCAAGCATCGCCCGCATGGGCATGGTGCTTGGCTGGTTCCATTACCCAGGATAAAAAAATGACTTCCTTCTCGCGGTATTTGCCATTCGTGGCCGCCATGGCGCTTGTCGTCGTGGCATCGAACATTCTCGTGCAATTCCCGATGCAGGGTCAGATCGGCGGCCTCTCGCTGGCCGATCTTCTGACCTGGGGGGCCTTCACCTATCCCTTCTCGTTCCTGGTCACCGACCTCGCCAACCGCCGCTACGGACCCACTGCGGCGCGCCGGATCGTCTTTGTCGGCTTCATGACGGCGGTGATCTGCTCGATCCTTGTCCCGCCCTTCCTGTTCCGCCACGGCCTGATCGAACTCGAGACCGCCGCCGACCGGCTGGTGCGTATCGCGGCCGCGTCCGGAGCGGCGTTCCTCAGCGCGCAACTGCTCGATGTCACCGTCTTCAACCGGCTGCGCCGGCAGAGCTGGTGGCGCGCGCCGATCATCGGCACGCTGGTCGGGTCGGTGTTCGACACCGCCGTGTTTTTCACCGTCGCGTTCTCGGCCGCCTTCGCCTTCGCTGGTCCCAACGACGGCTTTGCGTTGGAAAACGCACCCTTGATGGGCATCTTCCATGTCGACGCGATGCGTTGGATCTCCTGGGCGCTGGGCGACCTCAGCGTGAAGCTGATCATCGCCGTGGTGGCGTTGATCCCCTACCGTCTGCTCGCGGCCCGTTGGAGCCAGCCGGCGGTAGCGGCTTAAACCATGATCCCGAAAAGTGGGACCCGGTTTTCGGAAAAGATCATGGTCGGACAAAGATCATGATCCCGTGGGTCCAGCTCGATTCGGCCAAGATCCCGGATGGCGCACAAGAACTTCGCCTCAAGCGGCGCGGCACCGAATTCTCGATCATGCTGGGCACCAACGAACTGATGAACAGCCGCCTCAGCGGTTCCGAGGAAGCGCTGGCAAAACTGTCCTGCGAGCGGATTGCCGGCCAGAGCCGGCCCACAATCCTGATCGGTGGGCTTGGCATGGGTTTTACCTTGCGCGCCGCACTCACAGAATTGGCCAATGATGCCGGAATAGTCGTCGCCGAACTGGTGCCCGCCGTCGTCGCCTGGGCACGTGGCCCGATGGCCGAAATCTTTGACGGCTGTCTCGACGATCCTCGCGTCACCATCCAGGAAACCGATGTCGGGCAGTTGATCCGGTCGCGGCCCGCGGCCTGGGACGCCATTCTGCTCGATGTCGACAACGGCCCGGAAGGCATCGTCCACAAATCCAACGACGCACTTTACAGCGTGCACGGCCTCGCAGCCGCACGCAGCGCCCTGAAACCCGGCGGCGTGCTGGCAGTGTGGTCGCAAGGCCCCGACATCGGCTTCACGCGGCGGCTGAAGCAGGCAGGCTTCGGGGTCGAAGAGGTCAGTACGCGCGCCAACGGCAAGCGTGGCGCCCGCCATGTCATCTGGATCGCCACCAGGACGTAAAGCCGGCGGGCTCAATCCTGGTGGAGAATGAATTCCAGATAGAGGTTGCGCTGCAGGATCGAGTGGTTGTCGTCGGAGATCAGCGACACCATCAGCGCGCCGTCGCCGCGGGTCCAGACGTCGAGCCCTTCCATATTGTCGATCTGGTAGCCCATGTCGGCCTCCAGCAGCACCGGCCCGTCGGCGACCGCGCCCTTCTCGACGCTTTCGCCATAGATGCGCCGCAGCCGCATCTTGACGCCGCTGGCCATCGAGAAACTGCGCTCCAGAAGCAATAGGTCGCCATCCGGCAGGAAGGCCCCGTCGGTAATGTCGAAATCGCCATTGCGCTTGACGGTAAAGACGCCCTTGTGCGGTCCTTCGATGATGGCGGCATAGATGTTGCCGGCCTTGTCCAGGCTCTTCTCGGAGACCACGACAAGGCCGCCCTCATGCTGGCCGTTGGCATTGGCGTGGGTGACGGTCTCGAAGCCGCGATTCTGGCGCAGCTCGCGGGCCGGAACGGCGAAATCCAGCGGCTTGAAGGGTGCCTTCATGTCGTTGGGGTCGATCTTGAACTGGGCGACGCGGTGGCTGCGCTCGAAGCCGACGGTTGCGATGCCGTTCTTGACCGCGAGACCTTCCGCATCGACCTCCCATTTCCTGTCGATCGGCCGGCCGGTCTGGTCGACCATCTGCTGCATGCGGAAATTCTGGATGCCGGAGGGTCGCTTTTCCGCGTCGCGGACCACCGTGCCGAAGAACCAGAAGCCGGTGTCGGCAACGCCGATGAAGTCACCGCCGGCTTTCAGGAAGCGGAAGGCCGACAGCGCGCCGAAATCGCGTGTCGGCGAGGTCATCTCCAGCCCGCCGACGAATTCGAACGGGCCGAACTGCTTGCCGGCACGGCCAATGTGGAATTCGGTGATCGGGCGGGCCGAGATTTCGGCCGGTTCGACAGAACTAAAGTCGGCCGAACCGGCTGCCGCCGAAGCCACGCCGGAAAGCAGGGCGATGGCGGCGAAAAGCGTCTGCCGAAACCCGCCGCGCCTGGAGATCATCCGGCGCGCCGCATACCACCGCCGCGTCGCGTATCCTTCGCGCTTTCCTCGGCAAACAGCGAAGCCAGCTGCTCGGTCATGGCGCCGGCCAGTTCCTCCGCATCGACAATGGTGACGGCACGGCGGTAGTAGCGCGTGACGTCGTGGCCGATGCCGATGGCCAGCAGTTCCACCGGCGAACGCGTTTCGATCAGCTCGATGACGGCGCGCAGATGGCGCTCGAGATAATTGCCCGGATTGACCGACAGCGTCGAATCGTCGACCGGCGCCCCGTCCGAGATCATCATCAGGATCTTGCGCTGCTCGGGCCGGGCGATCAGCCGGTTGTGCGCCCACAGCAGCGCCTCGCCGTCGATATTTTCCTTGAGCAGGCCTTCGCGCATCATCAGGCCGAGATTGCGCCGTGCCCGCCGCCACGGATGGTCGGCGGACTTGTAGATGATGTGGCGCAGATCGTTGAGCCGGCCAGGATTCGGCGGCTTGCCGTCCTTCAGCCATTTCTCGCGCGCCTGCCCGCCCTTCCAGGCCCGCGTGGTGAAACCGAGGATCTCGACCGAGACGCCGCAACGCTCCAGCGTGCGGGCCAAGATGTCGGCGCAGGTTGCCGCGACCGTGATCGGCCGGCCGCGCATCGAGCCGGAATTGTCGAGCACCAGCGTCACCACCGTGTCGCGGAATTTGGTGTCGCGCTCCTGCTTGAACGACAGCGGCTGCATCGGGTCGATGACGACCCGCACCAGCCTTGCCGGGTCGAGGTAACCCTCTTCAAGGTCGAAATCCCAGGAGCGGTTCTGTTGTGCCATCAGGCGACGTTGCAGCCGGTTGGCCAACCGCCCGACGACGCCGGACAGATTGGCCAGCTGCTTGTCGAGGAAGGCGCGCAGCCGGTCGAGCTCTTCTTCTTCGCACAGCTCCTCGGCCCCGACCGTCTCGTCGAAAGCCGTGGTGAAGACCTTGTAGTCGATTTCCTTCGGCAGATTGGTGAAGGGATTGTCGTTGCGGCGCGCCTCGCCGGGCGTTTCGGCATCGGCGTCGTCATCGTCGGACAGGTCGTCCGCGGTGGCGTCGGAGGCTTCGGTCTCGGCCGACTGTTCGTCATCGGCCGAAGCTTCGGCGTCCTCGGACTGCGACTGCTCGGAGCCGGAATCCTCTTCGCCGCCCTCCTCGCTCTGCTCCTCGCCTTGCGGCTGGTTGTCGTCATTGTCCTCGGAATCTTCCGTCTCTTGGTCGTCGCCGAGCTCCTCGGCCATTTCCATGGAGGCGAGCATCTCGCGCACGACCCGGGCGAACGCCTGCTGGTCGCCGAGCTTGGCCGACAACCCGTCGAGATCGGCCTTGGCCTTTTCCTCGACCCAAGGGCGCCAGAGTTCGACCAGCCGCTCGCCGCTTTTCGGGATCGGACGGCCGGTGAGCTTCTCGCGCACCATCAGGGCGAGTGCTTCCTCGATCGGCGCGTCGGCCTTGTCCTTGACGTCGACGAGATTGG
The DNA here is from genome assembly GCF_040321775.1 of Mesorhizobium sp. M0243. Classification (NCBI taxonomy): domain Bacteria; kingdom Pseudomonadati; phylum Pseudomonadota; class Alphaproteobacteria; order Hyphomicrobiales; family Phyllobacteriaceae; genus Mesorhizobium; species Mesorhizobium sp. M0243. Next base: position 109,375 of record NZ_JAMYSF010000019.1, read on the forward strand.
CCTTGGCGTATTTGTCCTCCAGCATCGAGCCGATATTGTCGGCGACGCCTTGCATGGCGCGTGAGCCTATCGCCTCGACGCGAGCCTGTTCGACCGCGTCATAGATGGCGCGGGCCGCCTTGCCTTCCGGCGCCAGCTTGGTGTGGATGCGCACATCGTGGCAGGCGCGCTTCAGCGCCATGGAATCGCCGAGGCCGCGGGTGATCGCGATATCGGTCTTCGACGCCTTCTTCGGCAATTCTGGCAGACGCGCACGGCTGCCGGCGAGCGCCGGCCGGTCCTTGGCGAAGCCGACCTCCAGCTCCTTGTCGCCGGCGATGGCGCGCATGCAGACGGTGACGGCGCGCTTGAAGCTGTCGGCTTCAGAACCCGTCTTCGACTTGTTGCGCGTGTTGTCGCCCGGACCCGCCATCGAGACTCTGCTTAGCCCAGCACCACGTTGGCGGCGCTCTCGGGCAGATCCTCGCCAAAGGCGCGCTGGTAGAACTCGGCCACCACCGAGCGTTCCAGTTCATCGCACTTGTTGAGGAAGGTCAGCCGGAACGCCATGCCGATATTGCCGAATATCTCGGCATTCTCGGCCCAGGTGATCACGGTGCGCGGGCTCATCACGGTCGACAGATCGCCGTTGATGAAGGCCGAACGCGTCATGTCGGCGACGCGCACCATCTTGTTGACGATGTCCTTGCCCTTGCTGTCGCGATAGTGCTTGGCCTTGGCCAGCACGATGGCGACTTCATTGTCGTGCGGCAAATAGTTCAGCGTGGTGACGATCGACCAGCGGTCCATCTGCGCCTGGTTGATCTGCTGGGTGCCGTGATAGAGGCCAGTGGTGTCGCCGAGGCCGACCGTGTTGGCGGTCGAGAACAACCGGAAGGCCGGATGCGGGCGGATGACCCGGCTCTGGTCGAGCAGCGTCAGCCGGCCCGACGATTCCAGCACGCGCTGGATGACGAACATCACATCCGGACGGCCGGCATCGTACTCGTCGAAGCACAGAGCGACATTGTGCTGGTAGGCCCAGGGCAGGATGCCGTCGCGGAATTCGGTGATCTGCAGGCCATCCTTGACGACGATCGCGTCCTTGCCGACGAGATCGATACGGCTGACATGACTGTCGAGGTTGACGCGCACACAAGGCCAGTTAAGCCGGGCGGCAACCTGTTCGATATGGGTCGACTTGCCGGTGCCGTGATAGCCCGACACCATGACGCGGCGGTTGTAGGCAAAGCCCGCAAGGATCGCCATCGTCGTGTTCTTGTCGAAGAGATAGTCCGGGTCGATGTCGGGCACATGCTCCGATGTCACCGAATAGGCAGGTACCACCATCTTGGACTCGAAGCCGAATTTCTCCTTCACCGACACCGTCGTGTCGGGCAGGTTGGCGATGTCACGATCGACCTTGTTCATATCTCTCAACGTCTCCACGGGCGAAACGTCTGATTTCGCCGGCAATCGATTTTGTCCGGGGGCGGTCTTAGAGCCTTTTCCAACCTTATGAAAGTTGGAAAACGACACGAACCGTATGGCCGCTCAGCACAGGCCCGCCTGTTTGAGCACGCGATAGGCCTGCAGCACATCGCGGAACCGGTCTTCCGAACCTCTGTCGCCACCATTCGCATCCGGATGGTGCTGTTTCACCAGTTCCTTATAGCGCGCCTTGATCTCCTTGCCAGTCGCCTTTGTATCAAGGCCAAGCGTTTCCAGCGCCTTGGCCTCAAGCGGCTTGGCCTTGCGCTCGCGCGCCTCGCGCGGATCCTTCGGTCCCTTGAACAGGTCGAACGGGTCGCGCATGCGGTTATAGTAGCCGGCCCGGCCGGAACGCATCTGGGCCATATCGGGCGACGACCGCGTCGAGGCCCCGTTGGCGCCCATCTTCCAGGTCGGCCGGTGCCCGGTCATGGCTTCCTTCTGGAAGCGCGCGACCTCGGTGTCCGGCACGCCGGAAAAGTAGTTGAAGCCCTTGTTGTACTCGCGCACATGATCGAAGCAGAAATGGAAATACTCGCCCTCCTTCATGCGCCCGACCGGCGCACGATGGGTGCCCGCTTCCTTGCAGCCGTCCCACTGGCAGATCGGCGAGTGCGACTTCAGCTCCGCGTCCTTGTCGGGGCGGACGCGAATCTTCTCGAAATATTTGGGGTACGGCTTCATCTTACCCATTTATGGGGCGTTCGCAGATGCGAAACAAGAATTGACATTTTCGCGATCATCGCCCTAACCGCTGAATCGCGGCATAAAGCAGGCGAATGGCGGATTTTGTTGCACGGCGGCGGCCCCTCGCGAAACCGATTTTCGGTTTCCAGGCCGAGACGCCAGCGATATTTGGTGAAGGGAGATGGCGATGTCCATAGAGGCGACCATGGAAGACAAGCTCAATAAGGCATTTTCGCCGGACAGGCTGGTTATCATCAACGAGAGCCATCTCCATGCCGGTCACCACCATCACGGCTCCGACCACCACGGCACTTACGACGGCACCGGCGAGACGCATTTTCGCGTCCGCGTCGTCGCTTCCGCCTTTGCCGGCATGAGCCGCATCGACCGTCACCGCGCCGTCAATGAATTGCTTGCCGATGAATTGAAGGCCGGCGTGCACGCGCTGGCGATCGAACCGGCGGCTCCCGGCGAAAAGACCCGCTGGTAGCTCGGTTCCGCCTATCGTTTTTCGCCGCGCTCAGAGCACCGCTTCGATGAGGAACGGCCCGCGCCGTGACAGCGCGCTGTCCAGCAGCGCCTCGAAGCGCTCGCACGTATCGGCGCGGGCCGCCTCCACGCCCATGCCTTTGGCCAGCGACACCCAGTCGAGCGAGGGATAGTCGAGGTCGAGCATGCGCCTGGCGTTCTCGCCGATGGCGCCGACGCCGACATTCTTCATCTCGCCATGCAGGATCGCATAGGTTCGGTTGGAAAACACGATCGTCACCACGTCGAGCTTTTCCCGCGCCTGCGTCCACAATCCCTGCACCGTGTACATCCCGCTGCCATCGGCCTCTAGATTGATCACCTTGCGGTCCGGACAGGCGATTGCCGCCCCGGTCGCCATCGGGATGCCGCCGCCGATCGATCCGCCCGTGCCCATCATGTAGTCGTGCGGCGCTGCAAAGGCCGACAGCGCGAAGAAACGCCTGGCCGAGGTGACCGCTTCATCGCAAATGATCGCATCGGCCGGCAGTTTGCGCGCCACCGACAGCGCGATCGCATCTTCCGTCAGCTTGCCGCTCGGCGTTGCCTCGTCGGGAAAAGCGGCCGCGACGACCTGTCGTTTCGGCGGCTTGATGCCAAGTTCGTCGCGAAGCGCCTCCAGCGCCGCATGCAGATCTTCGCCATGGGCGGCCAGTGTCAGCACCTCGCAGCCTTCCCGAACGAGCCGTCCCGGTTTTCCCGGATAGGCGAAGAAGGCAACCGGCTCCTTCGCGCCGACCAGGATCAGAACATCGACATCCCTGAGCACAGCCATCGCCGCGTCGACCGGATAGGGGATGCGGGCCGGCGCGACACGCCCGCGCCCGCGTTGCATCCGTGCGATCAGAACCTCGCCGAACAGCCGGACGTCGCTGCCCGTCGAGATTTGCCCGGCGATGGCGAGCGCATCGGCGCGTGCGGCCTTTCCGCGAACGATCATGCCTGCCCGGCCCGGAGCGGCACGGATCGCCGCGGCGACCTTGCGCACGGCGTCCATATCGACGGCCGGCGCTGGCACCAGCTTCACCTTGCCGACCGAAACCGCGTCGACTTCGCCCCAGGCGGCATCCGCCGGCAGGATCATCGTCGCGACGCCGGGTGGTGTCAGCGAGGCGCGAAAGGCTGCTTCAGCTGCCGGCGCGATATCGGCCGGGCCCTTGACGCGGCCGACCCAGTTGGACATCGGCGCCGCAAGGCTTTCGATATCGCTGGTGAGCGGGGCATCGAGCGGCAGATGGTAAGAGGCGTGGTCGCCGACGATGTTGATCATCGGGCTGAAGGCACGCCGGGCATTGTGCATGTTGGCGAGTCCGTTGGCCAGGCCGGGACCGGTATGCAGCAGCGTCGCGGCCGGCCGATCGGTCATCCGCGCATAGCCATCGGCGGCCCCGGTCACCACGCCTTCGAACAGCCCGAGCACGCAACGCATTTTCGGCTTGCGGTCAAGTGCTGCAACGAAGTGCATTTCGGAGGTGCCGGGATTGGCGAAGCAGACCGTCACATCGTTGGCCAGAAGCACGTCACACAGGACATCGGCACCGTTCATGCAATTCCCTCCCGCTCACGATCGAAGAGCACTTGCACCCTGGCGCGCCCGCACAGCAATATCCCGCCGCCACTTTTGATCTGATCCAGTGCCGTAAAGATCAGCCAACCGTCGATTTCAGGAATGCCAGAGCGGCCGCGGTCAGCGCGTCGCCATCCTCGCCGAAATCCCGATTGATCGACATATGCGTGTAGGCGCTGCCGTCGAACAGCGTGACCTTGGTGCCCGTCGCGCGCAGGCGCTCGGCAAAGGCCTTGGAGTCCTCGCCGCGGCCAGGGGCGCGCGAATAGGCAATGAAAGTCGGCGGGTGCCTGCGGCCGTCGACATGGCTGGCCGGCGACAGTGCCGCCCATTGCGCGGGATCGGAAAAGACGCGGGCATAGGCCCGCACCATGCCGCCCTTCTTGGCAAGTGCTGCAAGATCATAGGCCCTGGTATCGTCGAGAAGGAGCGCAGCTATGCCGGGCAACCCGCCGCGCATGCCGGTCAGCGCAATCAGATGGCAGCCGGCCGAATGGCCCATGCCGACGATGCGGTTGGGATCGCCGCCATGCCGGGCGATGTTGGCTCTGATGTAGGCGTAGGCCTTTTCGACGTCACCGGCCTGGGTGGCGACATCGGCCTGCGGCAACATGCGGTAATCGATGGAGACGAAGCAGAAGCCGTTGGCGAGCAGGAAGGCCGGTTTGGCGTCGACCTGACTGCGTTTGCCAAACTGCCAGGTGCCGCCATGAACGAAAAACACGACCGGCAGGCCCATTGCACCATCGGGCGCATAGATGTCGAGCTTGGCCGGCCCGTAGTCTAAGGTTTTTGGCGTGGGTCGGCGTGTTTCCGACGCGGCCGATGCTTCCAACGGCAGCATCGCCGCCACCGAGGCCATGATCAGGCTTCGTCGATCGATCATCACTGTCTCCTGACGAGGCAAGACTGCACGCGGCGGCCCCAGCCGTCCAGTCAGGGATTCGCCACACACCCGCTACCCGCGCTGAATACCGCTCCGCACCGAGCGCCTTGATCCCGGAGTGGCCTCAAAACCTCATGATCGTAGCCACCTCTTCACATGAAGGGAACAAACGGTACCCCCCGACAGTTGAATGCGAGGTGAGCCGAATGGAAGCCACAGCGGCTCCGAGGGCAAAAGCATCATGCGAGAGAACCAGTCTGACGTCTTCGATCTGTTTTCGGAAATTTACACCAACGCGGCACAGGAAGAGATCAGCATCCAGCAATATCTCCTTGCCTGCCGCGAGGACAAGTCGATGTATGCCTCAGCGCCTGAACGGATGGTCGAGGCGATCGGCGAGCCGAACCTGGTCGACACCAGCAAGGATGAGCGGCTCGGCCGCATATTCTCCAATCGAACCCTGAAAGTGTACCCCTCCTTTGCCGATTTCTATGGCATGGAGGACACAATCGAGCGCATCGCCGGCTATTTTCGCTATGCGTCGCAGGGGCTCGAGGAACGCAAGCAAATCCTCTATTTGCTCGGCCCGGTCGGCGGCGGCAAATCGTCCCTTGCCGAGCGGCTGAAGAAGTTGATGGAGCAGCGCCCGATCTACACGCTGAAGGTCGGCAACCAGGTCAGCCCGGTTTTCGAATCGCCGCTGGGCCTTTTCCATCCCGATCGCATGGGCGACCTGCTGGAGGATAAATACGGCATTGCCCGACGCCGGTTGAATGGGCTCATTTCGCCATGGGCGGCCAAGCGCCTCGATGAACTCTCCGGCGACATTTCCAAGTTCAGCGTCGTCAAGCTGATGCCTTCGCGACTGCGCCAGATCGGCATCGCCAAGACCGAGCCCGGCGACGAGAACAATCAGGACGTTTCGGCCCTGGTTGGCAAGGTAGATATCCGGCAATTGGAAAATTTCAGCCAATCCGATCCGGACGCCTATTCCTATAGTGGCGGACTGAACCGGACCACCCAGGGCCTGCTTGAATTCGTCGAAATGTTCAAGGCGCCTATCAAGGTCCTGCATCCGCTGCTGACCGCCACCCAGGAAGGCAGCTACAACGGCACCGAAAATTTCGGCGCCTTTCCCTATCAGGGGATCATCGTGGCTCATTCCAACGAGTCGGAATGGCTGCAGTTCAAGAACAACAAGAACAATGAGGCTTTTCTCGATCGCATCCTCGTGGTCAAGGTGCCGTATTGCCTGCGGATAACCGAAGAGCGGCAGATCTACGAGAAACTGCTGCGGGAGAGCGAATTGGCCGCCAGTCCCTGCGCTCCAGAGGTGCTGGACATCCTCAGCCGGTTTACCGTCTCGACCCGGTTGGCCGAGCACGACAATTCGCCGCTCTACACCAAGATGCGCGCCTATGATGGCGAGAACCTCAAGGAAGTCGACCCCAAGGCCAAGTCGGTTCAGGAATATCGGGACGCCGCGGGCGTCGACGAGGGCATGGCCGGCGTCAGCACGCGCTTTGCCTTCAAGATCCTGTCGCAGACCTTCAACTATGACACCGAAGAGGTGGCCGCCGACCCCGTGCATCTCATGTACATCCTGGAGGAGGCAATCAAGCGCGAACAGTTTCCGAAGGAGACGGAAGCCGCCTATCTGGAGTTCATCAAGTCCGAGCTGGCCGCGCGGTATGCCGAATTCATCGGCCATGAGATCCAGAAAGCCTATCTGGAATCGTACAGCGAGTACGGCCAGAATCTTTTCGACCGCTACATCGCCTATGCCGACGCCTGGATCGAAGACCAGGACTACAAGGATCCCGACACCGGCCAGATCCTCAACCGCGAGGTTTTGGACAACGAGCTTTCGCAGGTCGAAAAACCGGCCGGCATCGCCAATCCCAAGGACTTCCGCAACGAGGTGGTGAAATTCACGCTGCGCGCCCGTGCAAGAAACCATGGCCGCAACCCGGCGTGGACAAGTTACGAAAAGCTGCGGGAAGTCATCGAGAAACGCATGTTCGGCCAGGTCGAGGACCTCCTGCCGGTGATCAGTTTCGGCTCCAAGCAGGACAGCGTCACGGAAAAGCGGCACAATGAATTCGTGCAGCGGATGGTCGAGCGCGGCTACACCGAGCGGCAGGTTCGTCGCCTTGTGGACTGGTACATGCGGGTGAACAGGGCGGGTTAGAGAACCCGGATGGTTCCATGCCGATCTTCATCGACCGCCGCCTGAACCCGAAAGACAAGAGTCTCGGCAATCGCCAGCGCTTCCTCCGACGCGCGCGCGAGGAATTGAAGCGGAGCATACGCGACCAGATCCGCACCGGCAGGATTGCCGACGCGGATTCCGAGCACGCCGTGCGCATGCCCGAAAGAGGCACAAGCGAGCCGAGCTTCAACAACGCCGGCGACACCGGCAGGCGCCAGCACATCTTGCCGGGCAACAGGCATTTCTCCGCCGGAGACCTGATCCCCAAGCCCGGCGGAGGCGGCGGGGGAGCATCGTCCCCGGGAAACAAGGCATCAGAGGACGACTTTCGTTTCGTACTGTCGCGCGAGGAAGTGCTCGATCTGTTCTTCGAGGATCTCGAGCTCCCGGACATGGTCAAGCTCAACCTCAAGGAGATCCTTGCCTTCAAGCCGCGCAGAGCCGGCTTCGCCGCCACCGGTTCGCCGACCAACATCAATGTCGGCCGCACGATGCGCAACAGCCACGGCCGCCGCATTGCGCTGAGGCGCCCCAAGCAGGTCGAACTGGATGTCCTCCTCGAGGAAATCGCCTCGCTCGAGTCGGCGCCATCCAGCGTCGACGCGCGCCAGCGTATCGCGGCATTGCGCGAAGAGCTTGACCGGCTGGAACGACGCCGCCGCCGGATTGCCTATGTCGATCCGGTCGACATCCGCTTCAACCGCTTCGATTCCCGGCCGGTGCCGAACGCCAATGCCGTCATGTTCTGTCTGATGGACGTGTCCGGGTCCATGGGCGAGCGCGAGAAGGATCTGGCCAAGCGTTTCTTCGTGCTGCTGCACCTGTTCTTGAAACGACGCTACGACCGCATCGAGATTGTCTTCATCCGCCACACGCACCTGGCTCAGGAGGTCGACGAGGAGACATTTTTCTACAACACCCAAAGCGGCGGCACCGTCGTTTCCACCGCGCTGGAGGAAATGCACCGTATTATCGCCAGCCGTTACCCGGCCCACGACTGGAACATCTATGCCGCCCAGGCCTCGGACGGCGACAATTTCGCCGGCGATTCAGAGCGATGCATTTCGCTGCTCAACGGCGAACTCATGCGGCTGTGCCAATATTTTGCCTATGTCGAGATCATCGACGAGCGTGAAGCCCATATTTTCGGCTCGACCGAAAACGGGACGTCGCTGTGGCGTGCCTATAACGCCATCGACCAGAAGTGGCCGAACTTCCAGATGAGCCGCATCGCCACACCCGCCGATATCTACCCGGTCTTTCGCCAGCTCTTCGGCAGGCAGCCGGCCTCCCTCAAGAGAGCGTGAGGGTTCCCGATGGCCAGACAAGCGAGCAAATCCAGTCTGCTTTTCTCAGGGTCAGACTGGGATTTCAAAACATTGTCGCGGGCCTATGACGCGATCGAGGCACTTGCGGTCGAAGAGCTTCATCTGGACACCTATCCCGTTCAGATGGAGATCATCTCGTCGCAACAAATGCTCGACGCCTATTCGTCCATCGGCATGCCATTGATGTACCGTCACTGGTCTTTCGGCAAACATTTCCTCCACCAGGATCTGCTCTATCGCAAAGGCGGGCGAGGGCTTGCCTATGAACTGGTCATCAATTCCAATCCCTGCATCGTCTATCTGATGGAGGAAAACACCATGGCCCTGCAGGCCTTGGTGACGGCCCATGCAGCGCTCGGGCACAATCATTTCTTCAAGAACAATCAGCTGTTCAAACAGTGGACGGATGCGGGTGCGATCCTCGGCTACCTGGACTTCGCCAAGGGCTACATAGTCCGTTGCGAGGAGCGGCACGGCCTCGCCCCCGTCGAGGCTGTTCTCGATTCCGCTCACGCGCTGATGGATCAGGGCGTGTTTCGCTATCACCGGCCGCCGAGGCTGTCGTCCGAACGGCAACGCGAAGGAATTCGCGAGCGTCTCGAATACGAGGAGCGCTCCTACAACGACTTGTGGCGTACGCTGCCGCCTTCCCAGCAAGCGACCAACGAAAAGGGCCAGGACCCGGAGCGGAAGAAATCGCTCAACCTGCCTGAGGAAAACCTGCTCTATTTCCTGGAAAAGAACAGCCCGGTCCTGGAGCCCTGGCAGCGTGAGATCATCAGGATCGTCCGCGTCATCGCGCAATATTTTTACCCGCAACGGCAAACACAGGTGATGAACGAAGGCTGTGCCACTTTCGTGCACTATACGCTGATGAACATGCTGTTCGACCGCGGCCAGATCAGCGAAGGCGCCATGCTCGAAATCCTGCGCAATCATTCCAACGTGGTCTTTCAGCCGGCCTTCGACGATCCGCGCTTTTCAGGCATCAACCCCTATGCTCTCGGCCTCGACATGATGCAGGACATTCAGCGCATCTCGACCAAACCCACGGCCGAGGACCGCGATTGGTTTCCCGACATCGCCGGCCAGGGCAACTGGCGCGAGGTCCTGCTTGACGCATGGGCCGATCATCGCGACGAATCGTTTATCCGCCAGTACCTCAGTCCGGCCATGATCCGGAAATGGCGGTTTTTTGTGCTCGGCGACGCTGCCGACCAACCGCATTGTCAGGTCACCTCGATCCACGACGAGCGCGGCTACCGCAAGATACGCGACGCGCTCGCCAACAGTTACGATCTCGGCGCGAACCGGCCGGACATTCAGGTGGTGGATGTCGATCTGCTCGGCGACCGCCATTTGCGGCTGCAGCACAAGGTCAATGACGGCATCCTTCTCGAGGATGCCAGCCGCGACGCCACGCTTCGTCACATTCGCAGGCTTTGGGGCTATGAAGTCAGCCTGGCCGCCATAGATGCCGAGACCGGCGCGACGATCCACGAACGCTCGACCAGCCAGATCGCCGGATGACGTGCCCCGGCCTCCCTGCGCGTATCAGGTGTCGCCGGCTGGCCTGATCCTCAGCCTTGCGATCCGGTTCTTGTCGCGTTTCATCACGACGAAGCGCTTGCCGTGGAACGTAAAAGCCTGCTTCTCCTCGGGGATCGATTGCGTCTCGTGGATGACGAGGCCGGCAATGGTGGTGGCCTCCTCATCCGGCAGGTTCCAGTCGAGAGCCCGGTTGAGGTCACGGATGGGCACCGTGCCGTCGACGACGACGGAGCCGTCGGCCTCCTGCTTGACGCCCTGTATATCGACATCATGCTCGTCGGCGATCTCGCCGACGATCTCCTCGATAATGTCCTCCAGCGTCACCAGCCCTTCGACCTCGCCATATTCGTCGACCACGACGGCGAAATGCGCCTTGCGGCGAAGGAAGGCGTTGAGCTGTTCCTGCAAGGTCGTGGTGTCGGGCACGAACCAGGGTTTCGAGGCGATCTTCATCACGTCGATCCGGGAGAAATCGTTGCCGACTTCGTTCAAGGCGCGCAGCAGATCCTTTGCATGCAGCACGCCGACGATGTTGTCGAGCGAGCCTTTCCACAGCGGCATGCGGGTGTGCGGGCTTTGCAAAATCTCGCGCACCACCGCTTCCGGCGCATTGTCGGCATTGACCGAGCGCATGTTGGTGCGGTGGACCATGACGTCGGAGACTTCCAGCTCGGCGAGATCGAACAGCCCGCCGACGCGGTCGCGATCCTCGCGCACCACCTGGCCGTCGCGGCGGAAATCGTCGACCGCACCGCGCAATTCGTCCTGGCTGGAACGCTGCGGCTCGATGCGCGAAAGCTCGTATCCGAACATGGCAAGCAGGCGCGTGCGCACGGCAACGAGCAGCGCGATGAGGATGGCAAGGACGGCAACGACGATCCAGCCGGGCTCGTTGGTCATCTCGGCCGCATCTTCTGCTGGTCAGGATGGTTTTCTGTCAGAAACGACAGCACTTCCGATGCCGGAACATCTTTGGCAATGAAAGCCTGGCCGATGCCGCGCGTCAGGATGAAGGTCAGCGCGCCGCGTGACACCTTCTTGTCCTGGGTGATGAAGGCCAGCAGAGCCTCGGCGTCAGGCAATTCGCCCGGGATGTCGGCTATCCGCCAAGGCAGGCCGACGGCGCGCAGATGCGACTCGACGCGCGCGGCATCGTCGGGGCTGGCCAGATTGAGCCGTGACGAGAACCGGTAGGCCAGCGCCATGCCGATTGCGACGCCTTCGCCATGGACGAGGCGGCTTCCGTCATATTGGGTGGCGGCTTCCAGCGCGTGGCCGAATGTGTGGCCGAGATTGAGCAACGCGCGGTCGCCGGTCTCGAATTCGTCGCGCGCAACCACGTCCGCCTTGGCGCGGCAGGCTTCGGCAATCGCCTGCGTCCTCTCCGGCCCGCCGGCGAACACCTTTGCCCAGTTCTCTTCCAGCCAGGCGAAAAATTCCGGCCGGTTGATGAGCCCGTATTTGGCGAGTTCGGCATAGCCGGCGCGGAATTCGCGGATCGGCAGCGTGTCGAGCACCCCGGTGTCGGCCAACACCAATTTCGGCTGATGGAAGACGCCGACAAGGTTCTTGCCGCGTGGGCTGTTGATGCCGGTCTTGCCGCCGACCGAGGAATCGACCTGAGCCAGCAGCGAGGTCGGGATCTGCACGAAATTCATCCCGCGCCGCACAATGCCGGCGGCAAAGCCGGCAAGGTCGCCAATAACGCCGCCGCCGAAGGCGATGACGATGTCGCCGCGCTCCAGTTTCGCAGCCAGCACACCGTCGACCACCTCTTCGAGATGAGCAAAACTCTTGGTCTTCTCGCCGGGCGGCAACGTGATCACGGCGGTCTGGATGCCGCCCGTTTCGAGGCTGGCCTGAAGGGCAGCGAGATGCGCTGCCGCGACATTGGCGTCGGTGACGACCGCGGCGCGCGTGCCCGGCAGCCGGCGCGCAATCTCCGCGCCCGCGCGGGCCAACAACCCCGAGCCGATCAGAATGTCATAGGTCCGATCGCCAAGGCCTACTTCGACGACAACGGGTGCGATGCTCACGATTCCACCTCGCCCGCCGCCGTCGTCTCATCGATGCCGAAATGCCGGCACAGCGCGTCCACCACCTCGGTCGCGATGACTTCCTTGCGGTCGTCGCGGGTCGGCACGGTGACGTCCGATGTCGCGTAGATCGGATAGCGCTCGCCCATCAGCCGCTCCAGCACGGCGCGCGGATCGGCACTTTTCAACAATGGCCGGTTCTGCTTCTTGGAGACGCGGTCCATCAGAAGATCGAGCTCGGCCTTCAGCCATACCGACACGCCCTGCGCTGCAATCGCCTCGCGCGTCTGCGCATTCATGAAGGCGCCGCCGCCGGTCGACAGCACCTGCGGGCCGTTTTCCAGCACGCGCAGGATGACGCGCTGCTCCAGCGCCCGGAATTCGGTCTCGCCATAGCGCTCGAACAGCTCCGGAACGGTCATGCGCGAGACGCTTTCGATCTCCTGGTCGCTGTCGATGAAGGGCAGCGCCAGCATCGTTGCCACCTTGCGGCCGATCGCCGTCTTGCCAGCGCCCATCAGTCCGACGAAGACGACGGAACGGCTGCCCAGCCGGCCAAGCAACGCGGCGTGGGTCTCGTCTGGAGGATTTGCTGGCAGCGCGTTCATTGGATTGTTCGAAGGCCCTCTTTGCCGGCGTATCGACATGAAAAGCCCGTTTGCGTCAAGCGTGGCAAGTGCCTTGAACCCGATATGGACCGGCAGGGTCTGCATGAGAAGTTGCTAACAGGCCCCAGCTTCTTCCTTGAATTGGCCGGATTGGCGTCCCATAAGGGGACAGGGTTTGGAAATGCAGAACAAGAAGACGGGCGAAAATTGATGCCGACACTGTTTCGCTTTGTCGTGGTAACAGCGATTCTGGCTGGCATTGCCTATGGTACGATGTTCGCACTGGTGATGTTCGTCGAGCCAAAGAAGGGGGAAATGAGCGTGCGCATCCCTCCGGAAAAGCTGAACCCCAAGAAAAGCTGAACCCGAAGAAAATTGAATGAACAGCGCCGCCCGCATCGAAGCCTTTCTGGAAATGATGAGCGCCGAGCGGGGCGCGGCCGAAAACACGCTTTCCTCCTACCGCCGCGACCTCGAGGACGCTTCTGGCGCGATCGATGGCGGGCTGGCCGGTGCCGCCGCCGCCGATATCCGCGCCTATCTCGACGACATTGCCGCCCGCGGCTTTGCAGCCACCTCGCAGGCGCGCAAACTGTCGGCGATCCGCCAGTTCTTCAAATTCCTCTACGCCGAAGGCCTGCGCGGCGATGACCCGACCGGCACGCTGGACAGTCCGAGAAAGGGCCGCCCGCTGCCCAAGACGATGAGCGAGGCCGACACCGGCCGGCTGATCGACCGTGCGGCGCTTGAGGCCGGCGGTGTCTCGTCGGGCGATGGGGACAGTCTGGCGTCACTGCGCCTGCATGCGCTGGTCGAGGTGCTTTACGCCACCGGCCTGCGCGTTTCGGAGCTGGTCGGCCTGCCGGTGACGGTGGCGCAGCGCGACGACCGTTTCTTCATGGTGCGCGGCAAGGGCGACAAGGAGCGCATGGTGCCGCTCTCCGCCAAGGCGCGCACGGCGATGAAGACCTGGCTTGCCGCCCGCGCCAGGGTGCCCGCCTTTGCCGACAGTCCGTTCCTGTTTCCGGCCGCCTCCGACAGCGGCTATCTCTCGCGCCAGGTCTTCGCGCGTGACCTGAAGGGGCTGGCGGCAAGGGCCGGCATCGCCTCGGCGAAGATCTCGCCGCATGTACTGCGCCATGCTTTCGCCAGCCATCTCCTGCAGAACGGCGCCGATCTCAGGGTCGTGCAGCAATTGCTTGGCCATGCCGACATATCGACGACACAGATTTACACCCATGTGCTGGAAGAGCGGCTGGTGCGGCTGGTCAACGATCATCATCCGCTTGCCGACTAGGCCTCATATCGCTATGTGAGGACGACATTTCACCGCCCGGAGCCTTGGATTCAAGGGTTCCGTCAGCCACTGCCTTCCGACGTATCGGTCCGCTCACGCATGTACAATTACCTCGATTTCGAAAAGCCGGTGCAGGACCTCGAGGGCAAGATCCTCGAGCTGAAGAAGCTTGCCGAGAATGGTGAGGCGGTCGATGTCGGCGACGAGATCAGCCGTCTCGAGAAGCGCTCCCGCGACGCGCTGCGCGACGCCTACAAGGCGCTGACGCCGTGGCAGAAGGTGCAGGTGGCGCGTCATCCCGACAGGCCGCATTGCGTCGACTATATCAAGGGCCTGTTCACCGATTTCACGCCGCTGGCCGGCGACCGCAATTTCGGTGAGGACCAGGCGATCGTCGGCGGTTTCGCCCGTTTCCGCGGCGAACCCATTGCCATCATCGGCCAGGAAAAAGGTTCCGACACAGCCAGCCGCCTGAAGCACAATTTCGGCTCGGTTCGCCCGGAGGGCTACCGCAAGGCGGTACGGCTGATGGAACTGGCCGACCGCTTCAAGATCCCGCTGCTGACGCTGGTCGACACGGCCGGCGCCTATCCCGGTGTCAACGCTGAAGAGCGCGGCCAGGCGGAGGCTATCGCCCGTTCAACCTCGACCTGTCTCGGCCTGAAAGTACCGTCGATCTCGGTGGTCATCGGCGAAGGCGGTTCGGGCGGCGCCATCGCCATCGCCACCGCCAACCGCGTCTACATGCTCGAACACGCCATTTATTCGGTGATTTCGCCGGAAGGTGCCGCCTCGATCCTGTGGCGCGACACGACGCGATCGAAGGACGCGGCGACCAACATGAAGATCACCGCGCAGGATCTTTTTGAACTGAAGATCATCGACGCCATCATCCCCGAGCCGCTCGGCGGCGCGCATCGCGGCGCCGAAACCGTGATCGCCGCGACCGGAGACCTCATCGCCAGGACGATGAAGGACTTTGCCGGCGCCAACACCGATTTCCGCGAGCAGCGCCGCGAAAAATACCTGGCCATGGGCCGCAGTCTCTGACCACAGACAGCCTTGGCCGCCATAATGTGGCGGGGCGGAGCATTTTTGCCACAAAAATGCCGCTGCATTCGGCTCAATGAGACTGCCGCAGGGGGATGCGTCGGCACTTGCGGTAAGGAATTTATTAGGGTTAACGGGCTTAGGGTCCGTCGATGCGCAGTGTAGCAGCCGGGGCAGGAAACGTCCTGGCGCCAGAGAAAAGACGATATCCGCAGCCATGTTTGTCAAGCTTGCCCGCACCGGAATCCTGATCGCTGCCCTCGGCATTGCCGGCTGCAACAATTCGTCGATGAAGGATTTTGCCCCGGAGGCCAACAAGCCGCTGCCCGACAAGATCCTCGCCGACATGAGAGCCAAGGGCATGGTCCGCACCTCGTCGGTGATGGCCCGCATCTTCAAGGAAGAGGGCAAGCTCGAGATCTGGAAGGCCAAGACCAACGGCCGCTATGACATGGTCGCCAGCTACGACATCTGCAAATGGTCGGGCAAGCTCGGGCCTAAATACACCGAAGGCGACCGCCAGGCACCGGAAGGCTTCTACACGGTGCGCCCGGCGCAGATGAATCCGCGCTCGAACTACCATCTGTCCTTCAACATCGGCTATCCCAACGCCTATGACCGCGCCAATGGCCGCACCGGCTCCAATTTGATGGTGCACGGCGCCTGTTCGTCGTCGGGCTGCTATTCGATGACCGATGCGCAGATCGAGCAGATCTATGCCTTCGGCCGCGATGCTTTCCAGGGCGGCCAGACCGAGTTCCAGATCCAGGCGTTTCCGTTCCGCATGACCGCCGCCAACATGGCCCGCTACCGCAACGACCCGAATTACGACTTCTGGAAGATGCTCAAGGTCGGCTACGACAATTTCGAGATCACCAAGGTGCCGCCAAAGGTCGATGTCTGCGAGAAGCGTTATGTCTTCAACCAGCTTGCCGCCGACGGTCAGACATTCGATCCGACCGGCGCCTGCCCGGCGACGACGCAGCCTGATTCGCTGAAGAGCGCCTACAACTCCTACATGAGCACCTACGACGCTGCGTTCAGCGGCGCGGTCAAGGCCAGCGTGCCGGCGCCCAAGCCGACCATTGCCGGTATCAAGGAAGCCAGCATCGTCTCCGACTGGTCCAAGCGCCGGGCGCGCGGCGAGCGCGTGCCGATCGATCCGCCGTCGCTCAACAATGACGGCTCGGTCACCGAGACGGCGCGCATGGGCCGCATCGATTCGCCCGCCGGCCGCAAGATGGCTGCCCTCGACGCCGAAAAAGCCGCCAAGCAGAAGGCCGAGGAGCAGAGGCTGGCTGCCGTAGAGGCGGCCAAGCAAGCCAAGGAAGCCGCCAAGGCCCAGGCTCTGGCTGAAAAGGAGGCCGAAAAGGCCGCCAAGGAGGCCCCTGTCGCCACCGCGACCATCGCCGCCCCTTCGGAAGCGGCGCCAATGGCTGAAACGCAGGCGGCGAGTGCCGACGAGAGCCGCGTGACGAAGCTGAAGAACAAGCTGCTCGGCATGTTCGGCGGTTGATTTCGCCCGTGGATGATCGCGCCGCTATTTATGACCTCAAGGGGCTGAACTGCCCCTTGCCCGTGCTCAAGGCCAAGAAGCGCCTGGCCGGCATGCAACCGGGCGGCCGGCTCTGGCTGGAGACCACCGACCCGCTCGCCGTCATCGACATTCCGGCCTTCTGCTCCGAGAGCGGCCACCAGTTGATTGAAACGGCGGCGATCTCCGGCGGTCATCGCTTCCTGGTCGAGCGCGGCGCGCCGTAATCGTGGGAGCTACCGCCCGGCAATGGCCAGCGGGTTGTTTTCCAGCGCCGCGCGGTCGGGCGTGTCGATCGACGGCCGGTTGGTGAAGGCGGCGAACAGCCTGCGGATATAATCTTCGGGCATATCGAGCGTGATCAGCACCAGCCGTGTGCCGCGCTGGCCATCCGGCCAGGACGGCAGTTGCACCGGTGGATGCAGGATTTTCTGCACGCCATGGATCACCAAAGGCCGCGACGGGTCTTCTCTGAGCTCGATGACGCCCTTCATGCGCAGCAGGCGCTCGCCATGCGTCGAGCGCAGCAGGTCGAGGAACATCTCGATCGCTGAAAACGGCACCGGGCCGTCATGCACCAGCGAATAGGAGCGCACGCGCTGATCGTGACGATGCCCGTGGTCATGGCCATGCTCGTGGTCATGGCCATCATGATGGTGATGATCATGAGCGGCTTCGTCGCCCAGCCAGCGCCGCACATCGGCGGATTTGGTTGCCGGATTGTAAAGGCCGCAATCAAACAACGCCGCCACGCCTGTCTCCGTGTCGCCGGCATCGAGCAGTTCGGCGCCTGGATTGATCTGCCGCAAGCGCGCCCGCAGCGTTTCCAGCTCATTGGGATCGGCGACCAGATCGGCTTTGCTGAGCACGATGCGGTCGGCGACGGCGACCTGCTTCACCGCCTCGACATGGGCGTCGAGCGTGGCATTGCCGTTGACGGCATCGACCAGCGTGATGACGCCGTCGAGCCGGAAGGCCTGGATCAGTGCCGGATGCGCCATGATCGACTGCAGCACCGGCGCCGGGTCGGCAAGGCCGGTGGTCTCGACGATGACGCGGGCAAGACGGGCGATGCGGCCGGTCTGCAGCCGGTCGACCAGGTCGGCCAGCGTATCGACCAGTTCACCGCGCACCGTGCAGCACAGGCAGCCGTCCGACAGCTGGATGATGCCGTCGGAAGACTGCTCGACCAGCAAATGGTCGATCGCCACCTCGCCGAACTCGTTGATGATTACCGCCGTGTCGGCCAGCGCCGGATCCTTGAGCAGCCGGTTGAGCAGCGTCGTCTTGCCGGCGCCGAGGAAGCCGGTCAGCACCGAGACGGGGATCGGGAAGCCGCTGTCCATTGGCTAGTTCGCAACCTTGACCGGCTGGTCGCCCTGCGCGGCGGAGCCGGCAATCTTCGGGCCGGTGCCGGCCGGTGCCGGCCTGTCGGGCCGCCAGCTCGGGATCGGCACATCGGCGTATTCCTGGGCGCCCTGGTCGAGGATGGCCTTCGGCGCCGGACCGGTGGCGCCGCCAAGGCCGACGGCAACCAGCGTCGGCACATGGTCGAGCTTTTTCTGATAGGGCGATTTCGGCGCATCCTTGGCGACGACCGGCGGTGCCTCCGACTGCTCCTGCGGCGTCTTCTTCTTGCAGACCTCGTCCTGCATGTCGTTGGGCGAGACAGTGTCGCCATAGGGCGCCAGCGTGGTGACGGTGGCCGAGCCGGCGGCCGGCGCGTCAAAACCTTGATCGAGCAATCTCGCGGCGGTCTCGGCACGTGTGACGGCCGATTTCTCGCCAAGCACCACCGCGACCAGCGTGCGCCCGTTG
The DNA here is from genome assembly GCF_040321775.1 of Mesorhizobium sp. M0243. Lineage (NCBI taxonomy): Bacteria > Pseudomonadati > Pseudomonadota > Alphaproteobacteria > Hyphomicrobiales > Phyllobacteriaceae > Mesorhizobium > Mesorhizobium sp. M0243. The sequence continues at coordinate 127,947 of NZ_JAMYSF010000019.1, forward strand.
CGGGTCGCCGAACCGATCATGTTGAAGCCGGAAGGGCAGACAAAGCCGGTCTTCATGCCATCGGCGCCGGGATAGCGGCCGATCAAGAGATTGTAGTTGGGGATCGCCTTCTTGCCGACGGCAAGACCCTCGATCGAGAACCACGGCGCATATTGCGGAAATTCGCGGCGGATCGCCATCACCAGCACGGCGAGGTCGCGCGCCGTCGTGTACTGATCCGGCGAAAAAAGCCCATTCGGATTGACGAAATGCGTGCCGTTCATGCCGAGCCGGGTCGCCTCGGCGTTCATCCGGTCGGCAAAGGCCGCCTGCGAACCGCCGACATTTTCGCCCACCGCCATGGCGATGTCGTTGGCCGATTTGACCAGCATCATCTTCAGTGCGTTGTCGAGCCGCATCACCGAGCCCGGCTTGAAGCCCATCTTGCTTGGCGGCTCCCCGGCGGAGTGCTTGGTCACCTTGATCGGCGAATCAAGCTGAACCTCGCCGGCGGCGATCGCCCGAAAGGTGACATAAGCGGTCATCAGCTTGCTCAGCGACGCCGGATACCAGCGCTTGAACGCGTCCTGATGTTGCAGGATCTTGCCGCTGCCGAGGTCGAACACGACCACCGGATTGGCCAGCGCCGGCCCGGCCAGGACCGACAGCGCGATTGTGCCAGCCGAGAATAGTTTGAGGAAATGCCTGTACCGCATGATCAAATCCGAAATCGCCTCTTGCCGTAGTCGCCCCTGGCTCCGTAAGATTTCGTTACGCGATCGCCAGCATATGGTCCGACCCTCAAAAACCGGACCCATTGTTGCGGTGCTATTTACTCTATGTGACGCCAAGATGGCAAAGTGCCTGGCGATCACAATTGCAAGGCAGCGGCCAACGCCGCTGTCCCAACAGCGAGATGGAACCATCATGCCAATCCTGAACCGTGCCGCCGAAATGCAGGACGAAGTTGCCGGCTGGCGCCAGCATCTGCACCAGACGCCAGAACTGAACTTCGACGTCTTCAAGACCGCCGCCTTCGTCACCGAGAAGCTGAAGGCTTTCGGCTGTGACGATGTGGTCACCGGGCTCGGCAAGACCGGCGTCGTCGGCGTCATCCGCGGCCGCCAGGGCGAAGGCCCGACCATCGGCCTGCGCGCCGACATGGACGCGCTGCCGCTCAACGAGATATCGGGCAAGCCCTACGCCTCGACCATCCCCGGCAAGATGCATGCCTGCGGCCATGACGGCCACACGGCAATGCTGCTGGGCGCGGCCAAATATCTCGCCGAGACGCGCAACTTCACCGGCTCCGTGGCGGTGATCTTCCAGCCGGCCGAAGAGGGCGGCGGCGGCGGCAACGAGATGGTCAAGGACGGCATGATGGAGCGTTTCGACATCTCCAGGGTGTTCGGCATGCACAACATGCCGGGCCTGCCTGTCGGGCAGTTCGCCATTCGCCCGGGTCCGATCATGGCGGCGACCGCCGAGTTCACCATCACCGTGCGCGGCAAGGGCGGCCACGCGGCGATGCCGCACGGCACGATCGACCCGATCGTCATCACCAGCCAACTGGTCGGCGCCTTGCAGACGATCGCCTCGCGCAGCACCGATCCGGTCGAGGCCGTGGTCGTGTCGGTGACCAAGTTCCACGCCGGTGACGCCTACAACATCATCCCCGAAACCGCTGAAATAGCCGGCACCGTGCGCACCTTGCGCAAGGAGATCGCGAAGAAGTCCGAAGAGCGCATCCGCAGCATCTGCGACGGGCTGGCGACCGCGTTCGGGGCAAAGATCGAGGTCGGCTACCAGGCAAATTACCCCGTGACCTTCAACCACGCGGAAGAGACGGTGTTTGCCGGTGATGTCGCGATGAGTGTCGCCGGCGACGCCCATGTCCACCGCGGCATCCAGCCCGTGATGGGCGGCGAGGATTTCTCCTACATGCTCGAAGCCCGCCCCGGCGCCTTCATCTTCATCGGCAATGGCGACACCGCCGGTCTCCACAACCCGGCCTACGACTTCAACGACGAGGTCATCCCGCACGGCATGAGCTACTGGGTGAAACTGGCGGAAACCGCGCTGGCCGCCTGACGACGGCAGCGCAAAGTCGGCCGAATTGCCTTCGGCCGGCCTCTTGGCGAAACGATCCGAAGCGGCTATGTGTCTGGCCGCGTGGTCCCGTAGCTCAGTAGGATAGAGCGGCAGATTCCTAATCTGTAGGTCACAGGTTCGATTCCTGTCGGGATCACCACGCTTTTCAAAGACTTGGTGAGCCGCCATACTTCTTTGCGAATTGGCCGCTGGAGCGGATGAAACCATCACGCCCTCCTTCTTGCATTTGACAAGAGTCGGGCTTCGGATGTGAAGGGGAACCCTCGCCTGCGCTGGCATTTCGGCATTCGTCTGTTGCATTGGCTCACCGTGATCGCGCTCGCGGCGCAAATCGCCATTGCCTTTGGGCCGATGGACGGGCCGGGTATGGCGACGATGAACTGGCTTCCGCTTCACATGTCGATCGGCGTGACGATCCTTGCCGTCATCGTCCTCAGACTTTGCTGGCGCATCTTTACCCGCGCCCCTGTCAGGCAAGCCTCAGAGCCCATGCGGTTTGCGACGGCTTTCTTCCATATGTTTCTCTACGTTGCGATTCTCGCCGTCCTGATAACGGGATGGCTGGGCTACCGACCAATGCCTTTCATGCCTCCCGCGCGGCTTTTCGGAGTCTTGCCTGTACCATTGGCGCCCTCCGTCGGCGCGGCAAGGGCTTTCGCGTTCATCCACGCAAAGCTGGTCTGGATACTGCTTGGATTCGTCGGCGTTCACATCCTCGCAGCATTTGTACATTTCGTGCTGCTTCGCGATGATGTCATGTACACCATGCTCTTTGGACGGCAGAACATCGCTTCGCGCAAAGAGAAAGCGCCGCTTGCTGTCGACGATGAAGCCGGCAGCTCACGCAATCGCCCATAATCCTCCCGCAATGACAGCCGCGTATCGCGCCGCCTTGCCCAAGGTGACGAGAACTACGAACACGCCGAGATTCACCCGTGCCGCGCCTGCCGCGATGGTGAAAGCATCTCCGACAACCGGAAGCCAGGCAAACAGCAGCGTCCACTTGCCAAATCGTCGGAACGTCCGGCTTGCCTGCTCGTAACGATCGGGAGTGACAGGAAACCAGCGTCTGATCCGCAGCGAATCGACGCCACGCCCCAGAATCCAGTTGACCACGGAGCCGAGCGTGTTACCGATCGTGGCGACTGCCAGAAGCAGCGCCGGATCACCACGACCCGATACGATCAGGCCGGCAAGGACCACATCCGACGAGGCCGGCAGGATGGTTGCAGCGAGGAACGCGCTGACGAACAGCGCGCCATAGAGCGTCACCACGCCGGACTATGCCTACACGTCGACAGTTGCCCGTCATGACGAGCTGCTCTTGCTCGAGGATGTGGCAGTGGGTACATTCTTGGCCCGACCGGTCCTGGCGCGGGGGGTAGCCCGTACCGTCCCTCCGCGCGACATTGACAGCCTGTTTCAGCCAACCCTGACGACAAAATGCTTCGTCACCGGCTCGATGATCTTCCAGGTTCCCTTGAAATCGGCTTCCACCACGAAGGCATCGCCGGGGCCGACCTCGACCGGCGTGCCGCCGTCCGGCGTGATGATGATGCGGCCGGCGATCATGTGCACGAACTCGTAGTCGGTATAGGTCGCGTGATAGGTGCCGGGCGTCGCGCGCCAGGTGCCCGACAACACCTTGCCGTCCTCGGTCGTGTGCTGGACGGCGGTTTGCATGGTCGGCTTGCCCTCGACGACGATCCAGCCAGCCAGATCGCCGGCGTCCGCGTGTTCGACGGTGCCGAATTTGAGGATTGTCTCGCGTGTCATGTGCTGGGCTCCGTTTGGTGGATTGCGTGGCGTTGTTTGCCTAGCCGGTCAGATAACCGATGCACCTGCCGCGGGCAATGCCGGCGCCATACGGCCGGCACCTTGGCTGACGGTGCATCAAACGAAAACCCGCCTGTGCGGCGGGTCACTGGCGCAAATCAGCACCATAGGCAAATATGTACCATAGCTGAGGTCACCGAGTCAAGAATAAATTCCTATCGTAAAAGCTGGCGGCGCAAAAGCTGCCAGCACTGGCTGCCACGAGGCCTCTGTTAATCCGGGTTCGGAACCCTGCCCTCCGGCGCACGCCGCGTCCTTCGGCTCTCGACGGGCGGGTCAGGGTTTGTGCCGCGCCGAGACGAGTTCCGCCTTGCGCCTTGCCGTCTCCATTCCCAGACCGATGAAAGCACGCGCGTGCTTGGCCAGCGCCATGTTGTCCGTCCAGAGATTGCGCCAGATCGCGGTCTTCTTCGACAGGTTCTCATCGACCATTTCCGAAGAGAAGGATTCGAAGCTGAGGTCGTCGCTGTAGCCGATAGCGGTCAGCGCATCGAAGATCGCGGCGAAATCGATATTGCCGGTGCCGAGGAAGCCGCGATGGCTTTCGCCGATATGGACATAGCCGATCTTGTCCGCGGTTTGACGGATGGCCAGCCCGACATCGGCCTCCTCGATGTTCATGTGGAAGGTGTCGAGATGCAGGAAAATGTTGTCCGAGCCGGTGTCCTCGATGAAGGCCAGCCCTTGCGCGGCGGTGTTGAGCAGATTGCTTTCGAAGCGGTTGACGATCTCGAGGTTGAGCGTGACGCCGGCCGCCTTGGCTGTCTCGGCAACCTTGGCCAGCGTGCCGGCACTGCGCTGCCATTGATCGCGCGTCGGCGCCTCGACCTGCAATCCGTGGCTGGTGGAGAGAATGCCGGCGACCTTCCGGCCGCCGAGATCGCGCGTCAGCGCGATGGTGTCGTTGAGGATTTCGACGCCGCGCGCGGCAATCGCCTTGTCGGCGCTCGAAATGTCGCCATCAACAGGCAATCCGATGCTGATCGCCACGCCGAGGCCAAGATCGGCGATGCGCCTGGCAAGCCCGCCGATGTCGACATTGGCGGGGTCGAGATAGGAGAATTCGATGAGGTCGAAGCCGGCCTCCCTGGTGTTGGTCAGCGTGCGCTCGAGATCTGCCTGAGCCGAGCTCGCCGACCAGACGAAAGAATGGATTCCAATACGCGACATCATCGTCTCCGGTGCTGACAAGAGGTGGGGGGGGGGGGGGGGGGGGGGGGGGGGGGGGGGGGGCGGGGCGGGGGGGCGGAGTGAGGGGAGGCGGCGCGGCAGCCGGCGGACGGGGGAGAGCGCTGAGGCGTCC
>NZ_JAMYSF010000020.1:0-124267 GCF_040321775.1 Mesorhizobium sp. M0243
AATGTTCGCTACTGCCGATCGGTCGATTTGATGATGGTCTACGGGGGCGGCGTCGATCCGCTTTCGCTGAAATTCGATTGCAGCCGATGCAAGCCGCAGATCAAAATTACGCTTCTGGAGGTGCACCCCGAACACTTGCCGAAGCGCCTGATGATCCACAAACCGATGAAGATCGACGGCAAGATCACCTGGTACACCGAGCGCTTCAAAGGATGACGAAGACGCTCGCAGACACGTTGGCCGCCCGCGAAAGCCTCTATGTCAATTGCGGGCATGCCATGTGCTGCAAGTCGACCAAGCTCGAAGTTCAGGCTCTAATTGACCGGCTCGGTCCAGGTCACGGATCGATGCATTGGGATCTCGTCGGCTTGTTCGGATGCTCGGATTGCAAGGCAGCGGGACGCGATCGCCGGCCGGCGTTCTTCACGTGCATTCCCGACTACGAAGGACTGCAGGCGAAGAGAAATCTCGATTGGAAACCGACAAGCCGACCGCAACCGGGCTCTCCACGAGCGTGATCATCAGACCAGCGAGGGCCGCTGTTGCTCAATGGATGCCGGCCAGCTAGTCCTTGCCGTGAGCGCAGACAATCTGCGACATGGCCTTGCGATTGTCGGACGAAACGCTTGATTTCGACGTTCCGAAGAGGGCCTGTTATTCGCGGATTCCTTGGCGGGCTTTTGCATGTCGAGGACAGTAAGCCGGACTTCAGCGGAGACCAGACAGCGAAGGCGTCAACGATGGAGACCTAAAGCGCGTCGCCACAATATCTCTCAAACACGATGCGCCTTAGGAAACCCCCGCCACCCCCATTACACTCTCCCGCTCCACCAGCGGGCACTCCAGCTTCGTAATCGGATACCGCCCCCGTCCCGGAGCCGCCGGTGCTTCCAGCTGTTCGATCGCCCATTGGCCCATGGCCATGTGCGGCAGGATCGAGGTCGTCAGCGGCGGGAAGAGATGGCGGGCGATTTCCTCGTCGTCGTAGCCGACCACGGAGATGTCCTGCGGGATGTGCAGGCCGGCTTCCTTCAGCGCTTCGTAGCAGCCGATCGCGGTGCGGTCGTTCTGGCAGAAGATGGCGGTGGGCTTATCCCTGAGCGCCAAGAGCTTGACGGTCGCGGCATAGCCGGCGCTGGCCGACCAGTCGCCCTCGACCACCAATTCGCCGTCGAACGGGATGTCGGCGGTGGCGAGCGCGCGGCGGTAGCCCTTCAGCCGGTCTTGTGCCGCCTGCATCCACGGCTCGCCGGTGATGGTGGCGATGCGGCGGTGGCCGTGGCTGATCAGGTGCCGGGTCGAGCTCTGGCCGCCGGCGATCTCGCTCGGCACCACAGCCGGGAAGGCGTAATCCGCCGTGTAGCAGTTGAGCAGGATCACCGGGATGTCGAGGCCGTAGAGGTAATCGGGCGCTGATATCTCGCGGGTGAAGATGGTCATGTAGATCAGCGCCGAAATGCCCCGCTTGGTGAGTGCGGCGATGGCGCGCGGCTCCATGACGGAATCGCCCAGCGTTTGCGCCACCAGAAGCACGTTGCCGGCATTCCACGAGGCCTGGCGCGCGCCCTCGATGGCGACCACGGCCTCCGGGCTGGTGGCGAGCTGGTCGACGGCAAAGCCGATCACCCCGTCCAGGCCTTCGAAGGCGGGCAGCGGGGGGTGAAGCGCCTCGAAGGCGGGCGCGGTGTAGCCAAGCGTCCGCGCGGCTTCGATCACCCGTTCGCGGGTCTGCTGCGACAGCTTGATCCCCGGCGAATTGTTGAGCACGAAGGAAACGGTCGCCTGCGAGCAGCCGGCGGCCCTGGCGATATCGATCATGGTGACGCGGCCCTTGGCGCCCTTGGCCGGCGCCTTGCGCCGCCTCGCTGTGTCGCTGGCCCGATCCGTCGTCTCGCTCATGGCAAATCCCAGTCTGGCAGGCCGGTCAGGCCGGCAAGATGGCGTGACGCCATCGATGCATAGAGATAACGTCAACGCCGTTTATAACTATTAGTACGCCGGAGGTCCATCCGCCGTGGATCTCCATACAAGCCAAAACTCAAAGGGTGAAAGGCTTGGGCTGCGGCTCAGCGGTGACCACGGCTCGGCGGCGGGCACACTGCGAAACCCCGGCATTGGCTCGGAACTAATACTGTTTACTAATACAAAAATGCGCTGTACCGTCAATCCGTCGCGTCCGGCCGGTCACGTCCGGGGCGGCGGGAGAGTACGAAAAATGGCCCGGTGGCGAGCGGATCCTACCTCCGCGAGCCTTGTCTCGGATATGTGATATGTCAGACAAATCGGACTATTTACGAACGAAGGATGAGTCTCTAAGGTCCATGATCGTGGCTGGAACGACGCCATTCTTTCGGTGCCGGGAACCCCTTTGAGGAGGAGGGCGTCCACGCTGCAAACGGCAAATCAGGTCAGTGCAAGATCGGCCGGTCCAACGACTGAGCCAAACGGGAGGTTGAACATGAAATCCTTGATACGAACTGCATCCGTAGCCGCGACCGCGCTGCTGCTTGGCCTGTCGGCCACGGCCATCGCGCGCGCCCAAGACAAGCCGACGCTGGCCTTCGTCGTCAACGGCGCTTCCGATTTCTGGAAGGCCGCCGAAGCCGGCGTCAAGAAGGCGCAGGGCGAACTGCCCGACTATACGCTCGAGCTCAAATATCCCGAGCAGTCCTCGGTCGCCATCCAGCAGCGGCTGATGGACGATCTGGTGACCGCCGGCGTCAAGGGCATCATGGTCTCGGCCGTCGATCCCAAGACCTCGACCGATGGCCTCAACAAGATCGCTTCGGAAACGGCGCTGTTCACCACCGACTCGGACGCCCCGCAGACCAAGCGCGTCGCCTATATCGGCTCGTCCAATGTCGATGCCGGCAAGCAGGCGGCCGAAATCGCCAAGAAGGCGATGCCCGATGGCGGAAAATGCCTCGGCTTCGTTGGCCTGCTCGGCGCCGACAATGCCAAGGAGCGCATCCAGGGCATGAAGGACGGCCTCGCCGGAACCAAGATCGAGCTGATCGACGTGCGCGGCGACGACATCGACCAGGCGCGCGCCAAGAAGAACGTCGAGGACGCGCTGGTTGCCAGCCCCGACGTCACCTGCATGGTCGGCTTCTACTCCTACAATACGCCGCGCATCTATGAAGCGCTGCGCGACGCCGGCAAGCTCGGCTCGATCACCGTCGTCGGCTTCGATGACGATCCGATCACGCTGGGCGGCGTCAAGGAAGGCACCGTTGCCGCCACCGTCGTGCAGCAGCCCTTCGAATGGGCCTATCAGGGCATGAAGCTGATGGCTGCCTATCTCAAGGGCGACAAGTCGGGCATCCCGGAAGGCAACCTCATCATCATCCCGACCAAGATCATCGGCAAGGATGACGTCGACGCCTACGCCGCCAATCTGAAGGCGATGGCCGGAAAATAAGACTTGAAGCAGTTCAGCCGGCTCAACGTCGCTTGGGCCGGCTGCTCGCATTGACGAACCGCACGCGGATCGTCAGTCTGCCAAAAAGTCGGCCCGCCAATCGCTGTCAGGCATGATGAATTATTCCGACACATCCATCGCAGCAACGACGCCGTTCCTCAGCCTCGAGAACGTGCGCAAGACCTATCCGGGCGTCGTCGCGCTCGACGGCTTCTCCATGGAGGTCAGGCCGGGCGAGGTCATCGGCCTTGTCGGTGAAAACGGCGCCGGCAAATCGACCTTGATGAAGATCCTCGGCGGCGTCACCACGCCCGACAGCGGCACGATCACCGTCGACGGCACCGCACATGACAGGCTCTCCGTCGAAGCCAGCCTGGGCTCGGGCATCGCCTTCGTCCACCAGGAACTCAACCTGTTCGAAAATCTCGATGTCGCCGCCAACATTTTCTTCGGCCGCGAGCCGTTGTGCGCCGGGCCGCTCAAGCTCGTCGACCGCGCCAAGCTGCGCACCATGGTGGCGCCGCTTTTGAAGCGCGTCGGCGCCAATTTTTCCGCCGACACGCCGGTCGCGACCCTGTCGCTGGCCCAGCAGCAGATGGTCGAGATCGCCAAGGCGCTGTCGATCGAGGCGCGGCTGGTCATCCTTGACGAGCCGACATCGAGCCTGCCGCTCGCCGAGACCGACAAATTGCTCGACGTCATCAAGGCGCTGAAGGCCGACGGCATCAGCGTCATCTTCATTTCGCACCGCCTGCACGAGGTCGAGCGCGTCGCCGACCGCGTCGTCGTGCTGCGCGACGGCATGCTGGCCGGCACCTTGCCGAAAAGCGACATCGGCCACGACCAGATGGTCAAGCTGATGATCGGCCGCATGCTGAAGGAGCGCGAAAAGGCCTCGGAAGCGGCGCGTGCGCCCGGCGCCACGGCGCTTGCGGCCAAGGCCATCCGCACGCCTGCCTATCCCGGCCGGCCGGTCGACCTCGACGTCAGGCGCGGCGAAATCCTCGGGCTTGCCGGCCTTGTCGGTTCCGGCCGCACCGAACTGGCGCGGGTGTTCTTCGGCATCGACTCGAAGCTCGGCGGCGCGCTCGAACTCGACGGCAAGCCGCTCGCGCTGGCTTCCGCGGCCGACGCCGTCGCGCATGGCATCTTCCTGGTGCCGGAAGACCGCAAGCTCACCGGCATCCTGCTCGACCTGTCGATCGCGCAGAACATTTCGCTGCCCAATCTGCCGGCGCATGCGCGCCGCTCCCTGGTGTCCTCAAGCGCCGAGACCGCCACCGCCGAGAAGCAAAAGAAAGATCTCGGCATCAAGGCGCCTTCGGTGCAGACGCGCACCGGCACGCTGTCGGGCGGCAACCAGCAGAAGGTCGTGCTCGGCAAGTGGCTGGCCATGAACCCGAAGGTGATGATCCTCGACGAGCCGACGCGCGGCATCGACATCGGCGCCAAGGCGGAAATCTATGGCCTGATGCGGGCGCTCGCCGATGCCGGCGTCGCCGTGCTGATGATCTCCTCCGACATGGAAGAGGTGATCGGCGTGTCCGACCGCATCGCCGTCATGCATGAGGGCCAGATCTCCGGCATTCTCGACAAGGACCGGTTCAGCCAGGAAAACGTGCTGCTGCTGGCAGTGGGCAAGCAGCCGAAATAGTTTCTTGTTTGCCATGGGTTCCGGTCCGGAACCTTCCAGGGCGGGCATTGGGGAGAAGACGATGAGCAAGAAAGATCTCGGCCTGCTGATCCTGATCCTGGTGGTCGGGGCGATCGTTGCGGTCATCAATCCGCGCTTCCTGCTTCCGATCAACCTCGCCAACACCTCGAACCTGATCGGCCTGTTCGGCATCCTGTCGATCGGCCAGGCCTTCGTCATCATCACCGGCGGCATCGAACTGTCGGTCGGCTCGGTGGTCGCGCTGCTCGGAACGCTGTTCATCGACTTCATCGCCGTGCGTGGCATGGGATGGCCGGTTGCCTTCGTGCTCATCCTGGTGCTTGGCGCCATCATCGGCCTGGCGCATGGCTGGCTGATCACAAGACTGAAATTGCAGCCCTTCGTCGTCACCCTGTGCGGCCTGCTGATCTACCGTGGCGTCGCCCGCTTCTACACTGGCGACGGCACGGCGGGTTTTGCGTTCGGCCAGAATTTCCCCGACCTCGAATTCCTGACCGCCGGGCGCTCTTATGGCGTGCCGAACAGCTTCATCGCGCTGATCGTCATCTCAATAGTCATGTGGGTGGTGCTGCACCGCTCGGTGTTCGGCCGCTATCTCTACGCCATCGGCAAGAACGAGGAGGCGGCGAAATATTCCGGCATCCGCACCGGCCGTGTCGTCATCGCCGCCTACGTCATCTGCGGCGTGCTGACGGCGCTGTCGGCGATCTATTTCGCCATGTACACGCGCTCGATCTCGCCGGCCAGCCACGGCCAGTTCTACGAACTCTACGCCATCGCCGCAGCCGTGCTCGGCGGCTTCTCGCTGCGCGGCGGCGAGGGCTCGCTGATCGGCGTCATCCTCGGCACGGTCCTGCTGCAGGAACTGCAGAACCTCGTCAATCTGCTCGGCATCCCGTCCTCGCTCAACTTCGCGGTGATGGGCGGCGTCATCCTCATCGGCGTGCTGGTCGACCAGCAATGGGGCGTGTTCCGGGAACGGCGGCTGATGGTCGACGCCACGCGCAAGAGCGCTTCCGGCGCGGCCGCGGAATAGCGCCTCGCGGCGAATGGCGGGCGATGGCTGCAATTCCTGAACCGTTGACGCTCAGGGCCGGCGCGCTTGAGGTCGCACTGGTGCCGCGCATCGGCGGCAGCGTGAGCGCGCTGCGCTGGCGCGGCATCGATCTCATGCGCCGGATTTCCGATGACGATCGCGAAGCGGGCAACGTGCTTGGCGTTGCCATGTTCCCGATGATGCCCTACGTCAACCGCATCCCCGGAAATACCTTCGAGTTTCGAGCGAAGCGCTGGCGGGTCCAGCCCAACAATCCGCCCGAAGCCATCAACGTGCATGGCAGCGGCTGGAGACACCCCTGGACTGTCACTGAGGCGGGCGACGCCCAGGCAACGCTGTCGCTGGATATCGCAGCCAGCCTCGAACCCTACTCCTATCACGCGACGCAGGCTTTCGCGCTGTCCGAAGAAGGCCTCGACGTGACCATGACACTGACCAACACGGGGCCGGTTTCGATGCCGTTCGGGTTCGGACTGCATCCCTGGTTCGACCGCGACCCGGACGTGACGCTGCGGTTCAACGCCACGCGGTTCTATCTGGAAGAACCGCAAGGCATTGCCGGCGATCCGATCACGCTTGCCCCCGAGCTCGACTTCGCCGATGGCCGGCCTTTACCCGCCGGCTGGCGCAACAATGATTATGGCGGCTGGACGGGTGAGGCGACGCTTCGCTTTCCGGCGCGCGGCGCGGGTTTGCGCATCAAGGCCGATCCGATCTTCAAGCATCTGATGCTGTACGCCGACCCGGCCAAGCCTTACTTTTGCGTCGAACCGCAGACAATGGCCTCCGGTGCTTTCAACCGGGGCGGATGGAGCGATCCGGACGAGGGCACCATCGTACTCGCCCCAGGTGAAAGTTCGGCTGGCACGGTGTCGCTGATGCCCTTTGCGCTTGGGGCTTAAAGCGCCCATCGCGTGAACGAGGCGTCAAGAGCAGACGATCTAGATCAAGCCCGATATGTCGGAAAAGGCCATCGCCTTGCGCAGCACCTCGGCAAAACGGTCGCCGGCCGCCTCGCGCGGGCCGCTGTTGTCGATCGAGGTGACGCCAGACCCGGACAGAGTGACATTGGCGCTGCGCGCCAGCCGCGCCAGCACTTCGCCGCGTGACTCGCGGCCGCGCATCGCCAGACGCTCGGCCAGCACTTCAGGCGAGGCGGTGATCTCGACGATGGCCAGATTGGCATAGCGTTCGCGCAAGGAGGGGATGATCGCGCGCGACACATTGGCGACAGCGACACGGCCATTGGCGACGGACCAGTCGACATCGGCGGGGATGCCGTAGCGCAAGCCGTGCGCTTCCCAGGAGATGGCGAAGGCGCCATCGGCTTCGGCCTCGACGAAGGCGGCATCGGCCAGCGTGTCGTGGTCCTCGCTGGCGACATCGCTCGGCCTGGTGATGACGCGGCGGACGAACTCCAGCCTTGTCTCATCGGCAAAGCGGGCGCGGGCGTAGCCGATCACTGTGTCCTTGCCGGCGCCGCTTGGGCCGACGACGGCGACGAAAACGCCATCGCGGATCGGAAACGTCTCGGCCGACAATTCCCGCTCGATCGATGCCGACACCATCATGCGACCCGGCTTCCCTGCCGCCACACGGTGCGCACCACCGGGACATGGTCGTCGACGCGCACGCGCACCAGATCGGCGCGGCGGCCCTGTTCGATGACGCCGCGATCGGTCAGGCCAACCGCATCGGCCGGGTTCTTCGAGACCATGGCGACGGCCTGCGGCAGGGAAATGCCTTCGACGACATCGCCGAGGAAGAACGCCGACTGGATCAAGCTGAAGGGAATATAGTCGGATGACAAGATGTCGAGCAGGCCGTCGCCGGCCAGCGTACGGGCGGAGACATTGCCCGAATGCGAGGCGCCGCGCATGACGTTGGGCGCGCCCATCAGCACGCCCATCCCGGCCTCTTTCGAGGCCCTGGCGGCCTCTTCCGTGGTCGGGAATTCGGCGACGCGCACGCCCTGCTCGATCGCCTCGTCGACATGGCCTGATGTGGCGTCGTCGTGGCTGGCCAGCACGATGCCGCGCTCCTGGCAGGCGGCTGATATCACCGCCCGGTTCGGCGCCGAATTGCGCGCCGATTCGGCCATCCGCTTTTCGCAGAACAGCTTGAAGTCGCGATCGGTCAGCTTCAGCTTGCGCTGGTAATAGTAGGCATAGGTCTCGAGGTTGACGAACTGGCGCTGGCCTGGCGCATGGTCCATCAGCGACGCCAGTCTGACCCGCTCGTCGCCGTCGAAATTGGCGAAAGCCCTGAGGCAGTCCGGTGCCGAAACCTCGCAGCGCAGATGGATGAAATGATCGGCGCGCAGACGGTCCTGCTTCACACTGTCCTCGATTGCGTCGGCCAGCTTGCGGATGTCGGCCGATGTCAGGTCGGCGTCTTCGTCCATGCCGACGCGCAAGGCGTCGAGCACGGTGGTGATGCCGGCGGTCGCTACCTGCGCGTCATGGGCGAGCACGGCGGCGATCGGATTCCAGCGCACCTTGGGCCGCGGCGCGTAGTGGCCTTCGAGATGGTCGGTGTGCAATTCGACCAGCCCGGGAATGACATAGTCGCCGTCCATATCCTCGCCGATGCGGCTGATGCCGGATTCGATGCCGGCGATAAAGCCGTCGCGCAGCACCAGCGAACCCTCGACGATCTCGTCGGCAAGCACGATGCGGGCATTGTGGAGAACAGTCTCGGCGGTCATTTCAGGCAGTCCTTCAGGCGGTTTTTCTGGCCGGGCGGCGCCCGAGCGCGTGATGCGAGAGCACCATGAACGGTGCACCCGGTTCGGTTTCGACAAACAAGGTCAACGCATCCACCAGCACCTTCTGTTGCAGCACTTCCGCGAACAGGCTGTCGATCGCTGCGCGCAAACGAGGGCTTTCCTGTGACCCCGCCCGGCCGGACAGCGTCATGTGGAAGCGAAAGGTTTCGAAGACATAGGGGTAACCCCATTGGCAGAGGTTGCGGAACTCGGCCGGCTTCAGCGAATCCGGGCTGCGCCGCTCGATTTCCGCTTCGCTCAGCGGTGCACGAAACCGGTCGAAATCGCGCACCACGTCATCGGCGAACCGGTTGAGCGCAGGCACTGGCCCTTCCGGCACCAGTGCGAAGAAGCCGTCGATCTGGCTGACCACGAGACGCGGGATGGTCACCGCCGGCATGGCCTCGGCGAATTGGTCGAGTGCGGCGCGCAGCGAGGCTTCCGTCTCGTCGGCAGCCAGGCGGAAGGGGGCTTTCAGCGTTGCGTGAAAGCCATAACGGCGCGCCGAAGCGGTGTGGAAAGCGACTTCCGCCGCCGACAGGTCTGCCACCGCTTCGACCGGCCTCGTCGCGGCGCCAAACGGGTCGCGGCCCAGCCAGTCGGCGGCGATCCGCGCCAGTGGCTCGTCCTGCCGGGGGGTGAAATAGAGGGCGTAGCGCATGGAAAGTCCTTGTCAGCTTCGCTGCCATAGGTGATTTCCATGACGAATTGACGAAGCCTTGCTGGCTTTCAGGTAACAAAACGCTGCGGCGGGGTCATTAGCCGACGATTTTTTCGTGCTGGACCAGGGAGCGAGTGCTCACGCAGCGACCGATCAGGCCTTCATCAGCCACTCGTGCTCGGGCGCGTTGTGGAATTTCCACGTCCGCTTCGGCCCAGCCATGACGTTGAGATAATAGAGGTCGTAGCCGTGGCAGGCGGCGCAGGGGTGATAGCCCCCGGGCACCAGCACGACATCGCCATCCTCGATCGCCATGGCTTCGTCGAGCGCGCGATGGCCGTTCTTGTCGGCATCGGTGTAGACGCGCTGGAAGGCAAAGCCCTGCGGCGGGTTGAGACGGTGATAGTAGGTTTCCTCGAGATAGGATTCGGCGGGCAGATTGTCCTGATCGTGCTTGTGCGGCGGATAGCTCGACGTATGCCCGCCAGGCGTGATGACCTCGACCACCAGCAGCGAATCGGCCGGCTTTCCCTCCGGCAGGATGTTGGTGACATAGCGCGTGTTGGTGCCCTTGCCGCGCACCTCCTGGCCGAGATCGTCCGGTGCGATCACCCGCACCGGCAGGCCGCCGCCAAGGCCCGGCGCCGAGCAGACGGCAAGTTCCAGCTCGGTATCCGCCGTCATCGACCAGTCGGAGCCTTGCGGAATGTAGACCGACCACGGCTTGCCCTCGAAGGGCGACATGCGCTCGCCGAGCAGGCCGAGATCCTTGCCGCCGGCTGAAGCCTTGCCCTTGCCGGTAACGAACACCAGGCAGACTTCGCGATCCTCCGTCTTGCCGGAGACGCTCTCGCCCGGCTTCAGCCGATGCAGGTCGAAACCGACATAGGTCCAGCCGGCGCTTTTCGGCGTCACATGGGCGACGCGGCCAAGGCCTTTGTCGGCTTTGACGAGCAGCTTCGACATTTCTTGTCTCCTATTCCAGTGGCCTGACGGTTGCAGGCCTGTAAAGCCAAGTCGTTTGTTTGAAAGGACCATCGCAAACGTTCGGAAATTGGCCGGCGCCCTTCCAACTTCGTCATCCTAGGGCGAAGCAGGAGCGAAGCTCCGTCGCGGAGACCCTAGGATCCATGCCGTTGCCTCGGCCGAAGGGCACAGCGGAGCGGAATCTGCACCGGTACACCAGCTTCAAAGTCATGGCATGGATCCTAGGGTCTGCGCCGCGTCGCTGCGCTCCTTGCTCCGCCCTAGGATGACGAAGTTAGAAGCACTGCGAGCCAATCGCCAACGCATGCGATCAGTCACTCCTTCGGTTCGGCCTCGGCCTTCGCCTCGTCGGCCGGCTTATAGAGATAAAAAAACTGCCAGACGGCGTAGCCGGCGAAGCCGAGCGCGATCATGCCCCAGAACGGCGTGCCGGTGGCGAACTCGATGATCGACCAGATGACGCAGACCGCGACGATGGCGACGCGCCGCCACAAAGGCCGGAAGAAGGGGTGTTCGGAATCTTTCATCGGGCCAATCTACAGCAATCGGCCTCGCCGGGAACCCGTCGCACCAGCCATTGGGAAACTAGACATTTGGAAAGCCTTGCGTCTCGACCGTATAGCCGGCGGCGGTCATGACGCGCATCAATTCCTTGTAGCCAACCTGCGCCATCCTGAGTGGCGGGTTCTTCTTCGGGTCCTGCTCCGCCTCGACCACGAACCAGCCCTCATAGCCATGGTCGGCGAAGCGCTGCACGATGGCGCCGAAATCCAGCGAACCATCGCCCGGCACGGTGAAGGCGCCCAGCGCCACCGCGTCGAGGAAGGATTGTTTGGTGCGATCGAGCTTTTCGATCACCCCCATGCGAACGTCCTTCACATGCACATGGCTGATCCGGGTATGATGGTTGTCGATAGCGCGCAGCACGTTGCCGCCGGCGAATGCCAGATGTCCAGCATCGAGCAGCAGGGGAATGCCGGCTCCGGAATAGCGCATGAAGGCATCGAGTTCCGGCTCGGTCTCGACCACTGCCGCCATATGGTGGTGGTAGGAGAGCGGCATGCCTTGCTCGGCGCACCATTCGCCAAATTCGGCGAGCCGCCTGGCATAAGCCTTCATCTCGTCATCCGACAGCTTCGGCTTGGTGGCCAGCGGCTTTGAGCGGTCGCCCTGGATCGAGCGGCCGACCTCGCCATAGACGATGCAAGGCGCATTCACCGCCTTGAACAGGCCGATCATCGGCTGGATGCGATCCTTGTTGTCGGCCATCTCCCCATCGACCAGCGTGCCCGAGAACCAGCCGCCGCACAGCGTGACGTCGGCGGCCTTCAGGATCGGCAGCATGATTTCGGGGTCATTGGGAAAACGCCGGCCCATCTCCATGCCGGTGAAGCCGGCCGACCGTGATTGGCGCAGGCATTCTTCCAGCGACACGTCATCGCTGAGTTCCGCAAGATCGTCGTTCCACCACGCAATGGGGGACATGCCCAGTTTGGCTTTCAAGTAGTCACTCCGGTTCTTGTTCACCCTCCCCCTTGTGGGCAGGGTCGCTGCGAAGCAGTGGGGTGGGGGTGGCGCCGGACCCCCACCCGGACCTTCGGTCCGACCTCCCCACAAGGGGGAGGTAGGGGTGGCAGCGCCTTTATCAATCGCCGACGGTCTGCATCTTCCGCTTCTCGTCATACGCCTTGCGCGCCGCGTTGACCTGCGGCCGTACAGACACTTCCGGCACCGCCACGTCCCACCAATGGCCCCCGGCATCGGTGGAAACCAGCGGGTCGGTGTCGATGACCAGCACGGTGGTGCGGTTGTTCTTCTTTGCCTTCTCCAGCGCGTTTTCCAGCCCGGCGATCGACGGCACCTTCTCGGCGATCGCCCCCATGCTCGCCGCATGCGCGGCAAAGTCGATGTCGGGCAGGACCTCGTGGCGCGAGTCCTTCAGGAGATTGTTGAAGTTGGCGCCGCCGGTCGCCATCTGCAGCCGGTTGATGCAGCCGTAGCCGCGATTGTCGAGCAGCACGATGGTCAGCTTCAATCCGAGCATCACCGAAGTGGCGATTTCGGAATTCATCATCAGGTAGGAGCCGTCGCCGATCATGACGACGATCTCATCGCCGGGCTTGGCCATCTTGGCTCCGAGCCCGCCGGCAATCTCGTAGCCCATGGTCGAGAAGCCATATTCGCCATGATACGATCCGGGCGCGCCCGCCTGCCAAAGTTTGTGCAATTCGCCCGGCAACCCGCCGGAGGCATTCAGCAGCGTCACACCGGAGCCCATGGCGCGCTGCACGGCGCCGATCACCTGCGCGTCGGACGGGTAGGCGGCATTGGTCGACGCCGTCACCTTGGCCGCCTCGGCCTGCCAGGCCTTCTTGCCGGTGGCCGCATTGTCGGTCCAGGTGGAAGGTGCCTTCCAGCCGTTCAGCGCAGCACTGAGTTCGGCCAGGCCCTCGGCCGCATCGGCCACCAATGGCAGCGCGCGGTGCTTGCCGGCGTCGAAGGGCTGCACGTTGAGCCCGATGATGGTCTTGCCGGAATTCTTGAACAGCGCCCACGAGCCGGTGGTGAAATCCTGAAGGCGCGTGCCGATGGCCAGCACGACATCGGCTTCCTCAGCCAGCCGGTTGGCGGCAGAAGTGCCGGTGACGCCGACCGCCGCCATGTTGAGCGGATGGTCGTCCGGCAGCGAGGATTTGCCGCCTTGCGTCTCGCAGACCGGGATGCCGGCGCTCTCGGCGAATTTCGCCAGTTCGTCCGACGCCTGCGAATAGAGGACGCCGCCGCCGGCGATCACCAGCGGTTTTTTCGCACCCTTGAGCGCGCCGACTGCAGCGGCAAGCTCATGGCGGTCAGGGCGCGGCCGGCGCTGGTGCCAGACCCGCTCGGCAAAGAAACTCTCGGGATAATCACAGGCCTCGGCCTGGACGTCCTGGCACAGCGACAGCGTCACCGGCCCGCATTCGGCCGGATCGGTCAGCACTTGCATGGCGCGGCTGAGCGCAGGAATGATCTGCTCCGGCCGGGTGATGCGGTCGAAATAGCGCGAAACCGGACGGAAGCAGTCGTTGACCGTCGCCGTGCCGTCGGAGAAATCCTCAGCCTGCTGCAGCACCGGGTCGGGAATGCGGTTCGCGAAGACGTCGCCCGGCAAAAACAGGACGGGCAACCTGTTTACATGGGCGAGCGCCGCCGCCGTCACCATGTTGAGCGCGCCAGGGCCGATCGAAGAGGTCGCGGCCATGAAGCGGCGGCGGAAATTGGCCTTGGCGTAGGCGATCGCCGCATGCGCCATCGCCTGTTCATTGTGGGCGCGGAAGGTCGGCAATTCGTCGCGCAGCTGATAGAGCGCCTCGCCGATGCCGGCGACATTGCCGTGGCCGAAGATCGCCCATACGCCGCCGAAGATGGGGACTTTGCTACCGTCGATCTCGGTCATCTGGCGCGACAGGAAGCGGGTCAGCGCCTGCGCCATCGTCAGGCGGATTGTCTTGCTCATGGTGGTTTCCTCCGCAGTCCTTGTGCCGGGCTTTCTTATGCCGCCTTACGGCCGCGCGCGGCAAGCCACGCTTCGGTCAGCTGTTCGAAGCGCTGCGCCATATCGGCGATCGCCTCGTCATCCGACATCTTGCCGGCCAGCCATTGCTCGGCCGCATGGACGAAGATGGTGCGGCCGACCGCAAAGCCCTTAACGATGGGTGCCTTGGCGGTGGCGGCGAAAGCCGCTTCCAGCTCGTCCTGCGGCGCCTCCAGGCCAAGCAGCACGACGCCTCGGCACCACGGATCGTGCTTCAGGATCACCGCTTCGATTTTGGCCCAGGCGCCGGCCGACGCCTGCGGCTCGAGCTTCCACCAGTCCGGCTTGATGCCGAGCGCATAGAGCTCCTCCAGCGCGCGCGGGATCGTCGTGTCGTCGAGCTTGCCATGCTTGCCGGCAATGATCTCGACCAGCAATTCGCGGCCGACCTTGCGCGCGGCTTCGAACAGCGCGCGCAGCTTCTGCTGCTGTTCGTCCTTCAGCGCCGCCGGATCGTCGGGATGGTAGAAGCACAGGCACTTGATGCAGTGATCGACCGGCCACTCCACCAGCTGCGAGCCGATGTCCTGCGAGAATTCGAAGCGCAGCGGCCGCGAACCCGGCAACTCCACCGGCCGCCCGAGCCAGGCGAAGGAATGCCTGGCGAATTCGAACATCGCCTTGCGGCCATGTTTCTCGTCGATCAGCATGCCGTAGCCGTCGCGGCCGGCAGCGACCTTCGCCGCGGCCTTGACCGCCAGCACCTTGAATTCTTCGATCCGCGCCGGATCGGCGCCGGCCTTCGCCGCCACATCCTCCAGCTGCACGCGATGGTCGCAGGCGAGCGCCATCAGCGAGGCGACGTCGCGCCGGCGCGTCGTCGCCCAATGGATGTGGTTGATCGCCTCGTCCTTGCGCAACGCCAGATGCTTGCTGCCGTTCTTGAGGAAGAACCGCAGTTCCTCGAAGGTCGGATATTCCGGCGCGCAGAGCAGCCGCGACACGGCGAAAGCGCCGCAGGCGTTGGCCCAGGTCGCCGCTGTCGCATGATCTTCGCCACCCAGCCAGCCGCGCAGGAAACCGGACATGAAGGCGTCGCCGGCGCCGAGCACATTGTATATCTCGATCGGAAATCCCTTGCCGACGACACCGTCCTCGAGATCGTCGCTGATCGGTCCGTCATAGACGATGCAGCCCATGGCGCCGCGCTTCAGGACGATAGTGGCGGACGACAGCGAGCGGATCGTCTTCAGGGCGCTCAGGCAATCGTCGGCGCCCGACGCGATCATGATCTCTTCCTCGGTACCGACGATGAGGTCGCAGTCGGGCAGCACCGTCTTCAACTGTGCCGAGACTCGGTCCGATTTCACATAGCGCTCGAACCCTTCGGCATGGCCGGCAAGGCCCCACAGGTTCGGCCGGTAGTCGATGTCGAACACCACCTTGCCGCCCTTGGCCTTCATGATGCGGATCGCCTTGCGCTGCGCGGCATCGCTGTTGGGCCTGGAAAAATGCGTGCCGGTGACGACGATCGAGCGCGCCGAGGCGATGAAGGCCTCGTCGATGTCTTCCGGCGCCAGCGCCATGTCGGCGCAATCGGAGCGGTAGAAGATCATCGGCGAAACGCCTTCGTCCTCGACCGACAGCAGCACCAAAGCGGTCAGCCGCTCCTTGTCGGTCTTCAGGCCGTCGACATTGACGCCTTCACGCGTCAGCTGCTCGCGGATGAAGCGGCCCATCTGCTCGTCGCCGACGCGGGTGAGCAGCGCCGAGCGCAGGCCGAGCCTGGCGGTGCCGACAGAGATATTGGCCGGGCAACCGCCGACCGACTTGGCGAAGGAGGTGATGTCCTCCAGCCGCGAGCCGATCTGCTGCCCATAAAGGTCTACGGAAGCGCGACCGATGGTGATGACGTCGAGCGGCGCGTATTCAGCGTCCACGGCTTCGCTCATTGGAACCTCCCGTCGGCCTTGTTGTGTTGGGGTACACGCGCGAGCGGCAGCGTGGCGCCGGGAATATGAAATAATAATTCCAATCCATAGTCAATATGGAATGAGCGTTCCTTCGGGGAAAAGTACCTTTCGGCGGTGGATCAGGCCTTGCGCTTCCGACCCGTGTCGCGTCGCTTCTCGCCGACGCCGACGGTCAGCGCCATGGCCAGCGCCATTGTCGCCGACAGCGAGCGGAAGCCGGCGAAATCGGCCTCGGCAACCTCGAACCAGACCTTAGCGAACTGGGCGAGCGGGGAAAACGAGCTGTCGGTGATGGCGACGATCGGCACGCCCTGTTCCGAAATACTGCGCGCCTCCTCGATGGTGGCAGGCGCATAGGGCGAGAAGGAGATGGCGATGACGGCATCCGCCGGCGTTGCGAAGCCGATCATCTCGGCATTCAGCCCGGCCGCCGATTCGATCAACTGGTTGCGGATCTTCAGCTTGCCCAGCGCATAGGCGATGTAGGACGCCACCGGATAGGAGCGGCGCTTGGCCAGCACGTAGATGGTTTCCGCCTTTGCCAGCAGGGAAATAGCATCTTCCAGATGCGCTTCGTCCAGCGTGCGCGAAATGTCGTTGAGCGAGGTGCTGGCCGCGGCGACGAAGCCGTCGAAGATCGCCCGATGGCCGGCGCCGCCCTCTGCCTTGGCGCGCAACGCCTGCAGCCTTTCGTCATAGGATGAGTTGCGCTCGCGCAGCCGTTCGCGAAACACCTGCTGCAGGCTGGTGAAACCATCGAAGCCAAGCTGCTGGGCAAATCGGATCAGGGTTGAAGGCTGCACGCCGGCCGAAGCGGCGATGCTGGCGGCCGTGCCGAAGGCGATATCGTCGGGATTGTCGAGCGCATGGGCGGCGATCTGGGCGATGCGCTTCGGCAGGCTTTCGCGCCGCTCCAGGATGGTGGTGCGCAGCGTCTCGAAATCGCGAGGTACCCGTTCGTCCATCGTCGCTGTGTCCAAGCTCATGCGTGAAGCGTCCCTCTCTGCATCATCATAGCGAGCCTGCGCAAGAACGCCATAAAAAATGAGGCAGACATTCCATTTCGGATGAAAATGGACTAATTCATCCACACAACGCTTCAAGCAGTGGAGAAACGGAAAATGGTCGGCGTCGGTCTCATCGGTACGGGTTTCATGGGCAAGTGTCACGCCATAGCATGGAGTGCCGTCAGCGCCGTCTTTCCCGACGTTGCCAAGCCACGGCTGGTCCATCTCGGCGAGGTGAATGAAGAGCTTGCCCGGCGCAAGGCGGGCGAGTTCGGTTTCGCCAAGGCGTCGGGGGACTGGCGCGCTGTCGTCAACGATCCCGAAGTCGATATCGTCTCGCTGACCACGCCCAACCAGTTCCATCCGGAAATGGCCATCGCGGTTCTTCAAGCAGGCAAGCATCTGTGGTGCGAAAAGCCGATGGCGCCGAGCTTTGCCGAGGCCGAGGCGATGGCTGCGGCGGCGAGCAAGTCCGGCAAGGTCGCGGCGCTCGGCTACAACTACATCCAGAGCCCAGCCATCCGCCACATCGGCGCGCTGCTCGACGAGAAGATCATCGGCGAGGTCAACCATCTGCGCATCGAGATGGACGAGGACTTCATGGCCGACCCGGAAGCGCTGTTCTTCTGGAAGCACGAGGCGGCCTCCGGTTATGGCGCGCTCGACGATTTCGCCGTGCATCCGCTGTCGCTGGTCTCAGCCCTGTTCGGCCGCGTCGCCAGCGTCATCTGCGACATGGCCAAACCCTATGTCGATCGCAAGCTGGCCAGCGGCGGCCGTCGCGCGGTCGAAACCTACGACATCGCCAGCGTGCTGATGCATCTGGAAAATGGCATTGCCGGCACGCTGCTGGTCAACCGCTCGGCCTGGGGCCGCAAGGGCCGCATCGCCGTCCAGATTTTCGGCTCGAAAGGGTCGATCCTGTTCGACCAGGAACGATCGAACGAATTCCAACTTTACCTCACCGCCGACCGGCCGACCGAGCAGGGCTACCGCACCATCCTGGTGGCGCCGCACCACAAGCCCTATGACCTCTTCGTGCCGGCGCCGGGCCATGGCCTCGGCTTCAACGATCTGAAGATCATCGAGTGCCACGAATTGCTGACGCGGCTTGAAGGCAGGCCGGCGCGGCTCATCGAGTTTGCCGAAGGGCTGGAGATCGAGCGCACGGTGCACGCGATGGCGCGTTCGTTCGAGGAAAAGCGCTGGGTGGACGTGCGATAGAGCCATGTAGTTCGTCGAGACGGGGAAGGTTACCGACTCTCGGCAGGCAAGATTTCACCATTCATTTGGTGACCCGTCGCAGACATTCGCGATTGGCCGAAGCCGCCCTGTCGCTTCGTCATCCTATGGCGGAGCAAGGAGCGAAGCGACGCGGCGCAGACCATAGGATCCATGCCGCGACTCCAACGCGTCACAACGGTGCAGAATTCTGCTCCGCTGCATTCCTCGACAAAGGTCGCGGCATGGATCCCAGGGTCTGCGCCGCGTCGCTTCGCTCCTTGCTTCGCCCCAGGATGACGAAGCAACGGGAGTTTCGACCAATCCCCAAGGCGTGCGACCTGCCTAGGTAAGCACCACGCCAAGTATCTGCGGTCACCTCAGCCGCCGGCGGCCGGAGTCTCCCATCCGTTTACCCAGACCTGCCGCAAGCGGTCGCCTTCGCCCTTGAACCGCAACCCCGTCGCCTGGCAATCCTCGATCCGGTCGCTGCGGAAATTGCGGATCGCCTGGCGCAGCTCGCACCAGGCGACGATGTTGGCGGTTTCGGCGTAGTAGATGAGCGCGATCGGGCGGACGAGGCGCTCGGAGGCCCGGCCCATCTCGTCGCGATAGGAGAGATCGAGCTTCTCCTCGTCGCGGATGGCGCGTCGCACCAGCGCCAGGTCGATCGCGCCGGTAGAAGGCGCGGCGAAACCCCAGGCATGCAGCGCATTGGCGTCGAATACCTGGCGCAAGGGTGATGGCACCGCGCCGGCGATCTTGACGCTGACGCGCTTGGCCGCTTGCTTGAGCTCGCTGTCGCCCGTGCGCTCCAACAGCGCCAGCGACAAGACGATCGCCTCCATCTCCTCGATCGAGAACATCAGCGGCGGCAGGTCGAAGCCGGGGCGCAGGATATAGCCGATGCCGCGTCCGCCCTCGATCGGCACGCGCATCGCCTGCAGCGCTGCGATGTCGCGATAGATCGAGCGCACCGTCACTTCCAGCCGCTCGGCAATCGTCGCCGCCGTCACCGGCTGCCGCGCCAGCCGCACGATCTGGATGATCTCGAACAGGCGTGACGCCTTGCGCATTTTTCCCCCCGGGTTGCGAGCCCAACTGACACAGCATTGTCAGTTGGGCTGATCTATAGGAGCGCCTATCGAATTGAAAATCAACAGGTTCCGCTGCGGTTTGGCGGAGCGAGGCGGCAGGCAACTGACATGGATTATGCGGAAAATCTCTGGCTTTTCTTTATCCTGCTGTTCGGCATCATCGCCGTTCCAGGCATGGACATGCTCTTCGTGCTCGCCAATGCACTGACCGGCGGACGCGACAGGGGTCTCGCCGCGACTGGCGGCATCATGGTCGGCGGCATGGTGCACACGCTGAACGGCGCCATCGGCGTCGGCCTGCTGATGCATTTCGTGCCGATCCTGTTCAAGCCGCTTCTGCTTGCCGGCGCCGCCTACATGGCCTTTATCGGCATCACGCTGATGCGCAGTTCCATCACTGTCGGTCAGGAGGGGCCTGCCGGCAGCCGTTCCGCATGGAAGGCCTTTCGCCAGGGTTTTGTGACCTGCCTGATCAACCCGAAGGCATACCTATTCGTGCTTGCCGTCTATCCGCAGTTCCTGAAACCGGACTACGGTCCGATCTGGATGCAGGCGACGATCATGGGACTGCTGACCGTGGTGACGCAGGCTGCGATCTATGGCGGACTGGCGATCACGGCCGGCCGCAGCCGCAATCTTCTGATCGCCAATCCGCGGGCGACGATTTTTGCCGGCCGGGCGGCCGGACTGCTGCTCTTTGCCGTGTCGGTGTTCACGGCATGGGAGGGGTTAAGGGCGGCGTAGGGATTTCTTGCGAAGAGGACCCCCACCCCTAACCCCTCCCCACAAGGGGGAGGGGGACTCCAGTCGGCGCTGACAACGGCAAACTGCCGACGTTTCAGGCGTCAAAGGTTCGAGTAGGAGTGCGCGGCAGCGTTCCCTCCCCCTTGTGGGGAGGGTTAGGGTGGGGGTCCTTCTTCGCAAGTATCCACATGCGATTGCCCTCCCTCTTGTGGGCGGGGGTTAGGGGTGGGGGTCCGTGCCGGGCAAAGGCCGGCAATAGTGGCTCAAGCGGCTCCCTGCCGGTTGTCGATCATGGCGCGGCGTGCCGAGCGGCTCCACTCGACGGCGCCGGCAAGGCCGTGCAGCACCGTCTCGGTGGTCGCCCAGTCGATGCAGCCATCGGTGATGCTCTGGCCATAGACCAGCGGCTTGCCCGGCACCACGTCCTGCCGGCCGGCGACGAGATTGCTCTCGATCATCAGGCCGATGATGCGCTCGTCGCCTGCCGCGACCTGGCCGGCGACATCGGCCGCGACCTTGGGCTGGTTCTCGGGCTTCTTGGCCGAATTGGCGTGGCTGACATCGATCATCAGCCTGGGCGCAACGCCGATACGAGCGAGTTCCACAGCGGCGGCTTCGACGCTCGCCGCATCATAGTTGGGCTGAACGCCGCCGCGCAGGATGACGTGGCAGTCCTCATTGCCCGTGGTCGTGGCGATGCCGCTGCGCCCGCCCTTGGTCACCGCCATGAAATGATGCGGCTGGGCGGCGGATTTCACCGCCTCGGCGGCTATGCGAAGATTGCCGTCGGTGCCGTTCTTGAAGCCGACCGGGCAGGAGAGGCCCGAGGCCAGCTCGCGGTGGATCTGGCTCTCGGTCGTGCGCGCACCGATCGCGCCCCAGGCGACCAGGTCGGCAATGTATTGCGGCGTGGTCATGTCGAGGAACTCGGTCGCTGCCGGGAGGCCGAGATTGTTGACGGCCGACAGCACGTTGCGTGCCATCCGCAGCCCCTTGTCGATGTTGAAGCTGCCGTCGAGGTCGGGATCGTTGATCAGGCCTTTCCAGCCGACCGTCGTGCGCGGTTTCTCGAAATAGACCCGCATGACGATCTCCAGCCGGTCCGAGAGGCTCTCGCGCAGCGCCGCCAGGCGGCTGGCATAGTCGACGGCCGCGACCGGATCGTGGATCGAACACGGGCCGACAATGACGAGCAGCCGGTCGTCGGTGCCGTTCAAGATGGCATGGGTTGCGTTGCGCGATGCGCTGACGGTGCGCGTCGCCGTCAAAGTGCGCGGTATCTCCCGCATCACCTCGTCCGGTGTGCTCAGTTCTCGGATTTCCTTGACCCGAAGGTCGTCTGTGGTGGTCAACACGGCTTTCTGCTCCTGTCGAGAGCATGATGCCGAAAAGTGTGAAGCGGTTTTCGGACGACATCATGCTCCTCTTTGATTTAGAGGGAACCTGCCGGCTGAAAACAAAAAAGCCGCCAGGTATGGCGGCTGTTCGGATCTTGTTGCTGCAATCTTCAGATCGAGCGCAATCCTCCCGCCGCCAGCGAGCTCCTAAAGTACCAATACGTGGCGGTCAGGTTGATCATGAAGCTCATATAGTCGATGCGGAGGCGCTTGTCACGTGCCCTGATGCGGAGACAATTCGGGATGGCCGAAGCACCCAAACTTCGTCATCCCTGGGCGGAGCAGGAGCGAAGCTCCGTCGCGGAGACCCTGGGATCCATGCCGTGACCTCAGCCGTGGAGTGCATCGGAGCAGAATTCCGCACCGCAGCAACGCTCAGAAGTCGCGGCATGGATCCTCGGGTCTGCGCCGCGTCGCTACGCTCCTTGCTCCGCCCGTGGATGACGAAATTATGGGCGTTTCCGCTAGACTCGCCGGCGTTACTCCGGAGACGCCCCCGCAATGCTCTGATCGTAGTCGACCAGCGATCCGGTCATGACGCCCGACTGCGGGCTCACCATGTAGCTGATCAGCCGTGCAAGCTGGTCCGGCTTGACCAACTGGCCCATCGGCTGCGCCGCCTCGGCCTTGGCCAGCCAGTCGTCCGGCGCGTCGTGCCACTTCTTCTGCACGATGTCCTCGCCCTCTGTGTCCATCCAGCCCGGCAGCACCGCATTGCAGCGGATGCGGTTGTGGCGATAGGCGTTGGCGACGTTCTTGGTCAGCGTCATCAGCGCCCCCTTGCTGGTCGAATAGGGCGTCAGGAACGACTGGCCGGTATGCGCCGACATCGACAGCACATTGACGATCGAGCCGGGTGCCTTCTTTTCCAGGAGATGCGCCACCACGCCCTGCATCAGGAAGAACGGGCCGCGCACATTGGTGTCGAAGATGGTGTCGAACAGCTCTTCGCTGGTTTCGACCAGCGAACCGCGCGCCGATGTCGCGGCGGCGTTGACCAGCGCGTTGATGGTGCCGAAATGCGAGATCGCGTTGGCAACGGCGCGCTTGCAGTCGGCCACTTTAGAGACGTCGGCGCTGATGAAGATCGCGTCGACGCCCGCTTTCCTAAAATGGGCGACGGCCTTGTCGCCCTTCTCTTGCGAGCGGCCGATGAGCGCCAGTGCCCGGCAGCCCTCGTCGGCCAGCGCTTCGGCAACGGCAAAGCCGATCCCCTGGGCGCCACCGGTGACGATGGCGCGTGTCTGTGAATTGCGATCGGCTGTTCCGCTCATCGCTCTGCTCCTGTGGTTTTTTCCAAGGGTTCTTACTTGTCGAGACGGACGGTCTTGCCGGTCGTTGCTGATTTCAGCGCCGCATCGGCCAGCTTCAGCGCGACGAGGCCGTCAGCGCCGCTCGGCGCCGCTTTCTTGCCCGAGGTCGCGGCCGTGATGAACGCGGCGATCTCAATGGCATAGGCGTCGAGGTAGCGGGTCATGAAGAAGTCGTGCAGCGGCGGGCGCGTATAGCCCTTCTCGTTGGCCAGTTCGATCGACACCGGGCGCTGGTTCTCGGCGGCAACCATGCCTTTCGAGCCATGCACCTCGATGCGCTGGTCGTAACCATAGGTGGCGCGGCGCGAGTTTGAGATGACGGCCTGCTTGCCGGAAGCGGTTTCGAGGATGACGCTGACGCTATCGAAATCGCCGGCAGCACCGATCTTCTTGTCGACCAGCACCGAGGCATGGGCGCTGACCGCCACGACCTCTTCGCCGAGCAGGAAGCGCGCCATGTCGAAATCATGGATGGTCATGTCGCGAAAAATGCCGCCCGAGCGCTTAATGTAGTCGATCGGCGGCGCGCCGGGATCGCGCGAGGTGATGGTGACCATCTCGACGGTGCCGATGGCGCCGTCGTCGATCGCCTTGCGGACGGCGGCGAAATGCGGATCGAAGCGCCTGTTGAAGCCGACCATAAGCGTCGCCTTGGTCTTCTCGACCACGGCCAGGCACTTCTCGACGCGCTTGACGTTGAGGTCGATCGGCTTCTCGCAGAAGATCGCCTTGCCGGCCTTGGCGAAGCGCTCGATCAGATCGGCATGGGTGTCGGTCGGCGTGCAGATGACGACGGCGTCGATATCCCCGGCTTTTTCGATATCCTCGATGCTGCGCACCTCGGCGCCATAGGCGCTCGCCAGCTCTTTGGCGGCCTTCTCGAACGCATCGGCAACGGCAACCAGTTTGGCCTGCGGGTTGGAGCCGACGGCGCGGGCGTGGACCTTGCCGATGCGGCCGGCACCGAGGAGAGCGAAGCGAACGGTCATGGGTATTTCCTCTGGGGGGATGGGTTAGAGAGAGTTGTGTCCGCACCTTCTCTGAGGAAGGGGCAAGATTGCTTCAAGCATGCATATCGTCCTTAAAACAGGGTGGTCATCCTGTTTTAGGCTGCGAGTTCCGCCTCCCCGGTCTTGGCGCCGGTGATGTAGGAGACGATATCGTTTCCGTCGGTGTTCTCCTTGCGCAGATTGGCGACGATGCGGCCGCGCCGGAACACGACGATACGGTCGCAGAGATCGAACACCTGGCGCATATTGTGGCTGATCAGGATCAGCGGCTCGCCATTGTCCTTGAGCGTACGGACGATGTTTTCGACCTGCGCGGTCTCCTGCACGCCAAGGGCAGCCGTCGGCTCGTCCATGATGATCAGCTTGGAAGCGAAGGTTGCCGTCCGGGCGATCGCCACGCACTGGCGCTGGCCGCCCGACATGTGGCGGATGGTGTTGGACAGATTGGGGATCTTCACCGCCGTGCGGACGAGCGCCGCCTCGGTCGCTTTGCGCATGTATTTGCGGTCGAGGATCGAGAACGGGCCGAGGTTGAACAAAACCTTCTCGCGGCCGAGGAACAGGTTCGAAGGCACGTCGAGATCGTCGGCCAGCGCCAGGTTCTGGAACACGGTCTCGATGCCCGCCGTACGGGCCTCGATCGGCCCGGCAAAATTCACTTCCTTGCCGTCGAACCAGATCTGGCCGCTTGTGCGCTGCTCGACGCCGGTGATCTGGCGCACGAAGGTCGATTTGCCGGCGCCGTTGTCGCCCATGATGGCGACATGCTCGCCCTTGCGCAGCTCGAAATTCGCCCCTTCCAGCGCGTGCACGCCGCCATAGCGCTTGGTCAGGTTTTCAGTCTTCAGGACGATGTCTGACATGGTCATGCCCTCATTGCCCGCAGGCGTTGGCGCCACTGGTCGAGAACCACCGCACCGACGATGATCACACCCTTGACCATCTCCTGGTAGTAGGCGTCGAGGCGCAGGAAGGTGAAGCCGGAGATGATGACGCCGAAGATCAGCGAGCCGATCACCGTGCCGATGATCGAGCCGCGCCCGCCCGACAGGGAGACGCCGCCGATGACCGCCATGGCGATGGCGTCGAGCTCGTACATCACGCCCATGCCGGACTGCGCGGTCAGGTTCTTGGAGCTCAGCACCACGGCGGCGAGCGCTGCGAGAATGCCGGCGATGACGTAGACCAGGATCTTGTGGTTGGCGATCTTGATGCCGGACATGCGCGCGGCATCTTCGTTGGAGCCGATCGCGTAACAGTGCTTGCCGTACCTGGTGTAGGTCATGATCAGCTGGAACAGGATGGCCAGCGACAGGAAGATGACGACGGGCATCAGGCCTTTGCCGATGCCGGCGAAACTCTCGGTGGGAAACGAGATCGGCTGGCCCTTGGACCACCATTTCGCGATGCCGCGCGCGGTCACCATCATGCCGAGCGTGGCGATGAACGGCGGAATGCGCGTGTAGGCGATCAGCGCGCCATTGACCAGGCCGGCAAACAGGCCGCAGGCGATCGCCACCAGCAGCGGCACGATGACAGGCAGGTCCGTCCAGCCTTGCGCCAAAAACATCGCCTTGGGATTGGGGTTGCCGTTGACCGTCGCCACCTGGGCGAAGCTCATGGCGATCATGGCGGTCGCGCCGACGATCGAGCCCGAGGACAGGTCGATGCCGCCGGTGATGATCACTTGCGTCACGCCGATGGCGATGATGCCGACGATCGACACCTGCAGGATGATGATCTGCAGGCGCGCTTCGTTGAAGATGCCGCCGACGTCGCTGCGGGTGTTGAACAGGAAGCTGTCGCCGAGAAAGACGCGGCCGATCAGTTCGAAGATGACGACGAGAATGACCAGCGCCAGGAAAACATTGAACTCGGCCGGCCATGTGCGCTTCCTCGCATCATAACCGACGCCGCCGACGCCATGAGATGTCTGTGCCACGTATCCTGTCCTCCATCAGCCGCGGTCGCCCTCGCGCCGTGCCGGCGCCGAGGGAGAGAGGGGAGCGGCGCTGTCTTGGTCGAGCGCCGCTCCGTATCGAACCGTTGGCG
This sequence comes from Mesorhizobium sp. M0243, assembly GCF_040321775.1. Classification (NCBI taxonomy): domain Bacteria; kingdom Pseudomonadati; phylum Pseudomonadota; class Alphaproteobacteria; order Hyphomicrobiales; family Phyllobacteriaceae; genus Mesorhizobium; species Mesorhizobium sp. M0243. Next base: position 25,897 of record NZ_JAMYSF010000020.1, read on the forward strand.
GCTCAGTTCTTCTTCAGGAACTTGTCGATGTTGGCCGGCGTCACCAGCTGGAAGGGCACGTAGACCTTGTGCTCGATCTTCTCGCCCTTGGAGAGCTTGAGCGCCGCATCGAGAGCGCCGGCGCCCTGGCCGGCCGCGTCCTGGAACACGGTTACGTCGAGGTCGCCCGCCTGCATTGCCGCCAGCGCGTCCTGGGTGGCATCGACGCCGCCGACGACAACCGCCTTCATGTCGATGTTGCCGGCCTTCATCGCCTGGATGGCGCCGATGGCGCTTTCGTCATTGTTGGCGATGACGCCGTCGAACGGCTTGCCGGTCGACAGCCAGTTGGTCATCAGGTTCTGCGCCTCGTCGCGGTTCCAGTTCGACGTCTGCTTGTCGATGATCTTGATGAAGCTGCAATCCGGCGTCGCGATCACATCGTCGATGTCCTTGGTGCGCTGCACGGCGGCCTGGTTGGAAAGCTCGCCCATGATCACATAGACATTGGCTTCCTTCTTGCCGGCTTCCTTGAACAGGCGGCAGACTTCCTTGGTCTCGAGCGTGCCGGAATCGGCTTCGTTCGAGGCGACGAAGGCCTGGTTGTCGGGCAGCGTATCGACATTGACCGGCTCGCGGTTGACATAGACCAGCGGGATCTTGGCTGCCGCGGCTGCGTCCGACATCGCCTGGGTGGCCGAAGTGTCGACCGGGTTGACGATGATGGCATCGACGCCGGAGGCGGCGAAGTTCTTGATCTGGTCGAGCTGCTTGGCAACGTCGTTCTGCGCGTCCTCGACCTGCAGCTCCACGCCGCTCATGCCCTTGGCCTGCTCGATCATGCCGTTGCGCAGCACGGTCAGGAAGTTGTCGTCGAACTTGGCCATCGACACGCCAACCTTGGCGGCCAGGGCGGATGAGCTCATCAGCGCCGCGAAGGCGACGCCCAAAATCAATTTCTTCATTGTGTTTCTCCTCCACATATTGGTGTCCGGTTTCACCGATTTATCCGGAATCCCCGATCTCCCCGGGGAATCTCTCCCTGATATCTTTTCTATTCCGGATGACGCTTGCCTCCTGGCTGGAACGTCAAACCCTCTGTTTGAAACAGATGTTCCGGAACGAAAGAACCAAAATACACAGATGATGAAATATTTATTCCATTTCACATCGGGGCGTCAAGGGCGATTCCGCGGCCTGCCGGCCGATTTACGCATCGCTCTGATGGATTCTATCATTTGCCTCGGCGGCCTTGCGCGGCGGCGGGCTAGATGTTTTCCGGCAGGTAGATGTCAAAGGGCAGGAAGGTCTGGCCCGGAGCGTTGGCGGCGCCGGTTTCGATGGCATGCGCCATCAGGTCGACAAGCTCACGGCACAAAGCGGCGAGCGGGGTCGAGATCACCATGGTGAGGATGTTGTCGGCGAGTGCCGCGCGCGACTCGGCGTTGATCTCGTTGCAGACGACCACCGGCATGGTCGCGGGCTTCGCTGCCCGCAGCGCCGAGACTGCGCCTTCCATGCCGCCGCCCGCGACGTAGCAGCCGGCAAGATCCGGATAACGTGCCAGAAGATCGATCATCGCGTCATGGGTCACCTGGTTGGCTTCCAGATTGACCAGCGTTTCAAGCACGCTGAACTCCGGCGCATGCTCGCGGAAGAAGGAGCGAAAGCCGATCTCGCGCAGCTCATGGCCGTGGAAGCGGTGGCTGCCGACGAAGAGGGCGACCTTGCCAGGCCGCCTGGCTGCTTTGGAGATCATCCATGCGGCGGTGCGCCCGACCTTGCGGTTGTCGAGGCCGATATAGCCCTCCCGGATGCCGGCGGCAAAGTCGGACAGCACCGAAAAGACCGGCTGCCCTCTCGCCTTCATGGTTTCCACGACCGCTGTCAGGGTCGGATGGTCCGGACCGACAACGGCGATTGCCCTCGATTTCGCCGCCAGCCTGCGCATCTGGGAGGCGATCTCGTCGGGAGCCAGGGAACTGGCGAAATCGATGGTCGCAACGCCGCGGAAGCGTTGCGATTGCGATATGGCCAGTTCGAGTTCCCGCGCGAAGTCACCGTAGAAGGCATCATTGCCCCGCAGCAGCAGGAAGCCCAGCCGGTACTCCGGCAATTCCTGGCGCATGCGCTGCTTGATAAGGCCGGCGGCGTGGTAGCCGATATCGGTAGCGGTCTCGTAGACGCGGCGCGCTGTCTCTTCGCGCACTGGCAGCCGGTTGTTCAGCACGCGGTCGACGGTGGCGACACTGACGCCCGAGATGCGCGCCAGATCTGATATTGTCGGCCGCTTCACCATGCTTGCCTCGTCGGATTTGCTTGAGCCTTCGTACATCATCCTGATGGAAAATGATAGAAACTATCTTTGTGATGTTGAGTCTATCATCGGTCGGCGTTACTTTGATGCTCGAAACCAAGGGATTTCACGGCATCGCTCTGGCGGATGCCTTTGCCGAGGGAGGCAATCATGTCCACTGCGCCGTCCCGGCGTGACTACAGCCTGATCGGCCGCGACGCCAGGCTCGCCGTCGAGACCGGCCTGTCGGCCGCCGAGTGGTATCACACCGACATACCGCGCAAGCAGATGAAGGAGCTGATGCAGCGCTCCGACGGGCCGGCGATCCGCGATACGGCGATCTGGTTCGCCGCGCTGATCGTCAGCGGCGCCGGCGGCGCCTGGTTCTGGGGCAGTTGGTGGTGCGTGCCGTTCTTCTTCGTCTATGGCGTCCTCTACGGCTCCTCGACGGATTCGCGCTGGCACGAATGCGGTCATGGCACCGCCTTCCGGACGCAGTGGATGAACGATGCGGTCTATCAGATCGCCTGCTTCATGATCATGCGCAATCCGGTGACCTGGCGCTGGAGCCACACCCGCCATCACACCGACACCATCATCGTCGGCCGCGACCCGGAAATCTCGGTCATGCGGCCGCCTGATCTGGTTCGCGCCATGCTGGGCTTCGTTGGCGTGCTCGACGCCTGGCATGCGATGTCAGACATGCTGCGCAACGCCGCCGGCACCGTCAGCGCCGCCGAAAAGACCTTCATTCCCGAACAGGAACAGCCTAAGGCAATCCGCGTCGCCCGCATCTGGACGGCGATCTATGCCGCCACCGTCGCGCTGGCGCTCTACACCGGTTCGTTTCTGCCGCTGATGCTGGTTGGCCTGCCCAGGCTCTATGGCGCCTGGCATCACGTCATGGTCGGGCTGCTGCAGCATGGCGGCCTGGCCGATAACGTCACCGACCACAGGCTGAACAGCCGCACCGTCTACATGAACCCGATCAGCCGCTTCATCTACTGGAACATGAACTACCATGTCGAGCATCACATGTTCCCGATGGTGCCCTATCATGCGCTGCCGAGGCTGCACGAACTGATCAAGCACGATCTGCCGGAACCGACACCGTCGATCCTGGCCGGCTACCGCGAGATGATCCCGGTCTTCCTGCGCCAGCTGCGCAATGAGGACTATTTCCTCAAGCGCGAGCTGCCGCCGACCGCACGGCCATATCGCGAAGAATTCCACAACGACACTATCGCCGCCGCGGCGGGATGATCGTGCTTCTATCCGATCTAGCCTATTTATTTTAACGCAATTCCGGACGGAAAACCGCTGCGCACTTTTCCTGGATTTGCTTTTGGGGAGGACTTGAATGAGCGACTGGGTCGAGGCCTGCGCCACCGGCGACATAGACGAGGAGGATGTGATGCGCTTCGACCATGGTGGCCGCACCTTCGCCATCTATCGCAGCCCCGACGACGAGTTCTTCGCCACCGACGGCCTCTGCACGCATGAAAAGGTGCACCTGGCCGATGGGCTGGTGATGGACGACATCATCGAATGCCCCAAGCACAATGGCCGCTTCAACTACAAGACGGGTGACGCCCGCGGCGCCCCGGTCTGCGTCAATCTCAAGACCTATCCGGTCAAGGTCGATGCCGGCAAAGTCCTGATCCAGATCGGATGACTGACATGGCGGGGGGGATGCTCATCATCGGCGCCGGCGAATGCGGCGGGCGGGCGGCATTGGCGCTGCGCGACCTCGATTATCGGGGGCCGGTGACGCTGGTCGGCGACGAGCCGCATCTGCCCTACGAGCGCCCGCCTCTGTCCAAGGAGGCGATGGCCAGCGATGCGCCCGAGATCAAGGCGATCGCCAGCGACGCCATTCTGGCCGAGAAATCGATCCGGCATATCCATTCCGTCCAGGCCGTGGCGATCGATCGCGCGGCGCATGCGGTGCGCCTGTCGGACGGATCGGTCCTGCCTTACGACAAGCTCCTGCTGGCAACCGGTTCGACGCCGCGCAAGCTGCCGATGCCGGGACTGGGTCCGCGCTGCGTCTATCTCCGCACCTTTGCCGATGCGCTCGCCATTCGTGCGCATCTCACCGCCGGCAACCGCATCGCCATCATCGGCGGCGGTTTCATCGGTCTCGAACTCGCGGCCGCGGCCCGCAAGCTAGGCGCTGCGGTCACCGTTATCGAGGCGCAGCCGCGCATCCTGATGCGCGGCGTGCCGGCCGAGATCGCCGAAATTATCCACGATGCACACATCGCCGAGGGCGTTGATATTCTGTGCGGGGACGGCATCGCGTCCATCGCCGACGACGGCAACAAGGTGCGCATAGCGCTTGCCGGCGGCCGGGAAATCGTCGCCGACCTCGCGATCATCGGCATCGGCGCCGTGCCGGTGACCGGGCTTGCGGCCGAAGCTGGGCTGGCGATCGACAACGGCATTGCCGTCGATGCTGAGCTGCGCAGCAGCGATCCCGACATCTTTGCCGCCGGCGATTGCTGCTCGTTTCCGCTCGCCGTCTATGGCGGCCGCCGCGTACGGCTGGAAGCCTGGCGCAACGCCCAGGAGCAGGGCGCGCTGGCGGCGAGGAATATGCTGGGTGCCGGCGAGGCGCATGCGGCGGTGCCATGGTTCTGGTCGGATCAATATGGTCTGTCCCTGCAGATTGCCGGGCTGTCCGACGAAGGCAGCAGCACCGTGCGCCGCGACCTCGGCGATGGCGCCTTCATCCTCTTCCATCTGGCTGAAGACGGCAGGCTGGTGGCGGCCAGCGGCGTCGGCCCCGGCAATGCGGTCGCCCGCGACATCAGGCTGGCCGAAATGCTGATCGGCAAACGGGCGAAGCCGGCGCCGGAAGCGCTGGGATCGCAGGATGTGAAGCTGAAGTCGTTGCTGGCGGCCTGAGCCTGCTCTGCCCCTTGTGGGAAGGGTAATCGCATATGGAATTCCTGAGATGTCTGCCCGGCACCGACCCCCACCCCTAACCCCTCCCCACAAGGGGGAGGGAGACTTCCGTCGGCGCCGACCTAGGCTAGTCGCCTGACTTTTCGGCGCCAAAGAAGAATAAAAGGCACGCGACAGCGTTCCCTCCCCCTTGTGGGGAGGGTTAGGGTGGGGGTCCTTCTTCGCAAGAATCCATATGCGATACCCTCCCCACAAGCGGGAGGTAGAGGCCTGAGCTCAAACCCGCTAAAACAGCGCCTTCAGCTCCGGCAATTTGTCGTTCACCAGCCAGCCATAGTAATTCTCTTCCGGCAGCTTTTCCGGCTCGCCGGCGGCGCGGCGCCTGTCGTTCTCCGCCTTCAGCGCGTCGGCGCGCTGCTCCGGATTGCCGACATTGTAGAGCGTGGCGGTCAGCCCTGGATTGCCCGAAATGTCGAAGCCGGCAATGCTTTTGTAGGCATCGATCGATTTCCTGATCGTCGCGGCGACGTAAGGCAGCGTCAGGTCGGGATCCATGATGGTCTTGTAGACCGAATTGGGATCGCCGACGTCGAGCCTGGGCAGGCCCGAAACCTTGTGCACCAGATCGCTCATCTGCAGGGCGGTCAGCGGATTGAGCTGACCCAGGCCGAAGGTCTGGCCGGCATAATAGGGCTGGAAGAAGGTGGCGCCGAAACGGTCGTCGGGAAAGTTCGTCCCGCCGACCGACTTGCCGCGAAACGAACGGTTCCACACCTGTTCGCGGCATTCCCACAGATCGTAGCTGTCGGACATTGCGGCGCATTTCTTGAATTCCGGCCGCTGCACGAAATCGGTGATGTCCTCGCCGTCATAGGCGAAGGACAGCTTGCTGGAGAGATAGGAGATCGCCTTGACATAGTAGGTCTGCAGCCGGTCATAGGCATCGACATTGTAGGTGTGCTCGCCGACGATGGCGCCGACGATGTGCAAGGGATCGATGCCGTAGGTGGCGGCTGCCTTCTTGATCTTGCCGCGCAGATCGGCGTCGTTCTGCAGCAGGGCGTAGACCTTGCGGTACTTCGCCTGGAAGCTGGTGTTGGTCGCTTGCGTGCGCCGGCTGGAGGCGCCGGGAATGTCGGGCTGCACGGCATTGCGATTTCCCGGCGCCACCAATGTCGCTGCCTCGGCGGCGAACAGCGTCGCCGCCAGCGTCAAGCCGAGAATGACCAGGATAAGTTTTTTCATGCACCGCCGCCCAAGCAATTCCAGGAAAAGTGTGAAACGGTTTTCCGGAATTGCGTCAAACCAAGAGATCGAGAATTGCCGCGCAAACTAGGTAAAGCTCTTGGTCGAGTCGAGAGCGCCCCTTCACCCGGCACTACGAAAGCTGGCCAGATGATACCATCTGGCCACACATGATTTTGCTGGCCGGAAAATGTTGCCTGGACCGGCGCCGGAACGTTCCGGCGCCGTCGTTCAAAGGATGAACCGCGACAGGTCGGTATTCCTGGAGAGATCGCCGACATGCTTTTCCACATAGGCGGCGTCGATGGTGACGCTGGTTCCGTTGCGGTCGGGCGCGTCGTAGGAGATTTCGTCCAGCACCCGCTCCATCACTGTCTGCAGTCTTCTTGCGCCGATGTTCTCGACGCTCGCGTTGAGGTCGACGGCAATGCCGGCCAGCGAATCGATAGCGTCGTCGGTGAAGGTCAGGTCGACGCCCTCGGTCTTCATCAGCGCGATATACTGCTTGATCAGGCTGGCCTCTGTCTCGGTCAGGATACGGACGAAATCGTCCTTTTCCAGCGCCCGCAGCTCGACCCGGATCGGCAGGCGGCCCTGCAATTCCGGCAACAGGTCTGACGGCTTGGACACGTGGAACGCACCCGAGGCGATGAACAGGATGTGGTCGGTCTTCAGCGGTCCGTATTTGGTCGCCACCGTGGTGCCTTCGATCAGCGGCAGCAGGTCGCGCTGCACGCCTTCGCGGGAAACGCCGGCGCCCATGCCGCCTTCACGCGACGCGATCTTGTCGATCTCGTCGAGGAAGACGATGCCGTCATTCTCCGTCGCATCGAGCGCCCGGCGCACCACCTCGTCCTGGTCGAGCAGCTTGTCGGACTCGTCGTTGACCAGCAGATCGTAGGACTCCTTGACCGTCGTCTTGCGCATCTTGGTCTTCTTGCCGCCCATCGCCTTCGACAGCATGTCGTTGATGTTCAGCACGCCGATATTGGCGCCCGGCATACCGGGGATTTCGAAGCCGGGCATGCCGCCAGCGCCGGTGTCGGCGACCTCGACCTCGATCTCCTTGTCATCGAGTTCGCCGTCGCGCAGCTTCTTGCGGAAACTATCGCGGGTGGCCGGGCTCGCCGTCTTGCCGACCAATGCTTCCAGTACGCGTTCCTCGGCGTTGACGTGGGCGCGCGCCTTGACGTCCTCGCGCATCTTCTCGCGCACCAGGCCGATGGCGATCTCGACCAGATCACGGATGATCTGTTCGACATCGCGGCCGACATAGCCGACCTCGGTGAACTTGGTCGCCTCGACCTTGACGAAAGGCGCACCGGCGAGCCGCGCCAGGCGGCGCGAGATTTCCGTCTTGCCGACGCCGGTCGGCCCGATCATCAGGATGTTCTTCGGCATCACCTCTTCGCGCATCTGGCCTTCCAGCTGCTGGCGGCGCCAGCGGTTGCGCAAGGCGATAGCCACGGCGCGCTTGGCGTCCTTCTGGCCGATGATGAAACGGTCGAGTTCCGAAACGATTTCGCGGGGAGAAAATGTGCTCATATCACTAGATTCCACTTTGCCACTGCTTGATGGCCTCGAACGGATGCAGCAGCATGATCACGTTGAGTGTCAGATTGTCCCGGATGAGATAGCCGGTACCGAGTTCGAAGATGATGGCAAGGCTGACGATCACCCATATAGGTAGCCTTCGCGCCATCACAAATCCCAGCACCATGGCCAGTGTGTCGGACACCGAATTGATGATGCTGTCGCCGTAATAGTCGAGCGAGATGGTGCCGGCGCGGTAGCGCTCGATGATGAACGGGCTGTTTTCGAGCAGCTCCCAGCCGCCTTCGATGAAGACGGCGAACGCCAGCCTCAGTCCGATCGGCGAACGCGGGAACAGGAATTTGGCCAGCGCATAGAACAGGAAGCCGTGGATGATGTGCGAGAACGTATACCAGTCCGAAATGTGCTGGGAATTCTCCGAACTGTTCACCACGCCGTGCCAGAGTTTCACATAGCCGCAGGTGCAGATCGGCGTTCGCCCCATGCCGTAGAGCGCCCCGGCCTGGAAGATGATCAGGGCGAGGACGAGCAGAAGCCCCATCCGCCAGCTGTCTTCATAGGCCGAATAGCTGCTCTCCGTGGCCGGTGTCGTCATCGGTTCATTCCCCCTCGTTTCGCGTCGCCGTGTCGATCATCACAAAGCCTTGTCACGCCTTCAGCGGCGGTAGCCGGCGGATCACGGCAGCCGGCAAGGTGGGTTTGACCACAATCCGCCGGATACGCTGCCAGCCAGCCCCGAACAGAATAATCAGCGCGCCAACAACGACCAGGATCAAGGCAAAAGGCGGGATACCCGTCGAATCGGAGGCGGAATTCACCAGATAGTAGATGCCCAGCGAGCCGAAGTAAGCCAATGTCGGAACCAGAAGCGAACGGCGGTCGATGGCAAGCGCGACATAGAGGAAGCCAAGGATCAGAATCGTCAGCATGATGGTTGCATTGGCATCCGGCGCGATATGTCCGAATACGACGTTCTGGCCGGTTGCCATGATAAACAGCGGATGCACCAGCATGGGCGCCGAGACGACATGCAGCCAGAAAGCGCAATCAGACCAGATCTTGCGTCGATCCCTGTCGTAAATGTCAAAAGCTACACCCGTTGCGAACACGATCAGGCCGCAGATCAGCGGCATGTAAAGTGCCGCGCGGAGCAATTCGGGAACATCCTCAATACGCGGCGGCGCAATCGCACCCGCTGTCACGCTGTCATACAGGATTATCGCCGTTTGCAGGAAGGCAAGCAGTGTAAAGGCGATGGCGATAGCCCCGGCAATGATGGGGACGCGAAAACGCCAGAAATAGATCGCCGCCGCGATTATTCCTCCGCCCAGGAACAGATATCCAGCCTGGGACGCCTTCTGGCGCAACGCCAATAGCTGCCAGATAGTCTCCGGCTTGCGTATGCCGAAGCTGGACTCCACCTGTAGCGCCAGAGCGGCCAGAATGGCGGCCATGAAAATCAGGGCAAGCACGGACGACGATAATTTCATCCGGTGCTGACGCGTGACAATTTCGGCAAGCCCCCAGGCGAAAACCGCGAGGATGCCGGCGATCCAGAATGTCTGGCCTGGAAGCAAGGTGGTGAGGACAAAGAAGAAGCCGGCGCTGAGCAGAACGGTTCCAACGGTGACGAACAGATCGTTGCCGCCGCCGACCAGCCGCAGGTTTTCCTCGTCACCCTCGTCATCGGCGCGCCTGGCCTCGGGGGCGAGAGCGACCGCACGTTCCATGGCCTCCAACCGATCGCGAAGGGTCTGCGAGATCAAACCTTTCGCGATTGCCTTGTCGAGGGTTTCGGCGCTGATCAATTGGGCTCCTGCGTCGCGTCGCGCGCCATCATCAAGGCCGGCCCGTACTCCGATGTTCTGGTGTCAAAGGCAACAAAGCCAGCCTTTTCATAGGCGCGGATGGCCCTGACATTGGCGGGATCAGGATCGATGATGACGCGCGGCACGCCTTCGTCGAAAAGCTGTTCGACGAACTGGCGCACGATTGCCGAGCCATGGCCGAGCCCGACCAGCTCCGGCCGGCCGATCGACAGGTCGATGCCGAGCGTGCCGAACGGCTGGTCGGCATAGGGATGGCCGTCCTCCAGATGCGGATCATAGGTCTGCAGATAACCGATCGGCTTGCCGTCGAGTTCGATAATCAGCGGCTCGACGGAAATCGAGTCGATGTGCTCGCGGATCTGCGCGATCTCGATCTCGGGATCGTCCCACCACTCGGCGACATGCGGTTCGGCGAGCCAGCCGGCGATCATCGGCAGGTCTTTCTCGGTCACCGGCCGAAAATCATAGCTATCTTCTTGTTGGACCATGATCTCTGGACGAACGGAACCGTTCGTCCGAGAAAACCGGTTTCCACGTTTCGGGATCATGGTCGGCCCGCTCAGCCGACATCGAGCGTTTCGACGACGAAGCTGTTGTTGGTGTAGACGCAGATGTCGGATGCGATCTGCATCGCCTTGCGGGCGATCTCCTCGGCATCCTTGTCGCTGTCCATCAGCGCGCGTGCCGCCGCCAGCGCGTAATTGCCGCCCGAACCGATGGCCATGACACCAAATTCGGGTTCGAGCACGTCGCCGGTGCCGGTCAGCGCCAGCGACACCGACTTGTCGGCCACCAGCATCATCGCCTCGAGCCGGCGCAGATAGCGGTCGGTGCGCCAGTCCTTGGCGAGTTCGACGCAGGCGCGCGTCAGCTGGTCTGGATATTGTTCGAGCTTGGCCTCGAGCCGTTCCAGCAGCGTGAAGGCGTCGGCGGTGGCGCCGGCGAACCCGGCGATCACATTGCCGCCCTTGCCGATGCGGCGCACCTTCTTGGCGTTGCCCTTCATGATGGTCTGGCCAAGGCTGACCTGGCCGTCGCCGGCGATCACCACCTTGTTGCCTTTGCGCACCGTCACGATGGTCGTGGCGTGCATGGTCAGATTATCGGACATTTCCTGGCTCCGAGCAGCGCCATCCCGATCAGGCGATTGGCGCGGTACGAGTAACTTTGATCGGCCATATGTATGCATGGGGCCGGTGATTGCAAATCGCCTCCGCGGCAAGGCCGATACCGCTGCCAGAGGCAACTGGCAATCGCCGGACCATGCTGCTAGAAGGCTTTCGTTTTCAAGCCTGCGAGCGCTTGAAGCCTCTGAGCCGGTCACGATGTGAACCTCTGCGACAAGGATAGAGTGATGCCGCCCCGTTCCGCCGAAGCAAGCCGCAAGACCAAGGAAACCGACATCTCCGTGTCGGTCCATGTCGACGGCTCCGGCAAGTCGGATATCGCCACGGGGGTCGGCTTCTTCGACCATATGCTGGACCAACTCTCGCGCCATTCCCTGATCGACATGACGGTCAGGGCCAAGGGCGACCTGCATATCGACGATCATCACACGGTCGAGGATACCGGCATCGCGCTCGGCCAGGCGCTGGCCAAGGCACTGGGCGAGCGGCGCGGCATCATGCGTTATGCCTCGATCGACCTCGCGATGGACGAGACGCTGACGCGCGCCGCGATCGACGTGTCCGGCCGTCCCTTCCTGGTCTGGAACGTTTCCTTCTCATCGCCGAAGATCGGTACTTTCGACACCGAGCTGGTGCGCGAATTCTTCCAGGCGCTGGCGCAGAATGCCGGCATCACGCTGCATGTCACCAATCACTATGGCGCCAACAACCATCACATCGCCGAGACCTGCTTCAAGGCGGTGGCGCGCGCGCTGCGCGCTGCTCTCGAACGCGATCCGCGCCAGCCGGATGCGGTTCCCTCCACCAAGGGATCGTTGAAGGGATAAGGCCATGGCCACCTATGTCGTGATGGAACCGCCAGGCCGCAGCGAGAAGGCCGATGCAACGGCCTTTGTCCGCGATGGCTTCACCTGGCTGGGCCTGCTCGTGCCGCCGCTATGGTTCGCCTGGCATCGGTTGTGGATCGAGGCAGCGCTTGCCTTCGTCGTCATGGGCCTGCTTTCGATGCTGGGCCAGAAGCTCGGCCTTGGTCTGGCCGGCTCGCTGCTGTCACTGTTGGTTTCGCTCTATGTCGGACTGGAAGGGCAAGGCCTGCGCATCGCGGCACTTCGCCGGCGCGGTTGGCACGAATGGGGCGCGGTCGAAGCCGGTTGGCTCGACGACGCCGACACACGCTATGCGCTCGAGGCGGAAGCGCTTCCCGATCAGGCCGCACCGGCACCGCGCATGGTCCCGGACGCTGCCCTGGCGCGGCCGTCGCAGCCGGGCATGGCGCTGGGGCTGACCCACATCCCGGGAAGAAGCTGACATGCGGGTTGCGATCATCGACTACGGCTCGGGCAATTTGCGCTCGGCCACCAAGGCTTTCGAGCGCGCCGCGCTGGAAGCCGGCATATCGGCCGATATCGACCTGACCGCAGATGCCGAGCGGGTGCGCACGGCCGATCGCATTGTCCTGCCCGGCGTCGGCGCCTATGCCGACTGCGCGGCCGGCCTGCAGGCCGTCGAAGGCATGTGGGAAGCCGTCGAAGAGGTCGCGATCGTCAAGGGCCGGCCGTTCCTGGGCATCTGCGTCGGCATGCAGCTGATGTCGCAGCGCGGCCTCGAAAAGACGATTACCGAGGGCTTCGGCTGGATATCGGGCGACGTGAAGGAGATCATGCCTTCCGATCCGGCGCTGAAGATCCCGCAGATCGGCTGGAACACGATCGAGCTCAAGCGCCAGCATCCGCTGTTTGCCGGCATACCGACTGGCGCAAGCGGGCTGCATGCCTATTTCGTGCATTCCTATCATCTCGATGCGCGCAAGGCGGACGAGGTTCTGGCGGTTGCCGACTATGGCGGCCCGGTGACGGCGGCTGTCGCCCGCGACAATCTCGTCGGCACGCAGTTCCACCCGGAAAAGAGCCAGGCGCTCGGCCTGACGCTGATCACCAATTTCCTGCGTTGGAGGCCCTGAAAACCGATGAGCAAGAAGGGCTACTGGATGGCGATGGTCGAGGTGACCGATCCGGAAAACTATCCGCTATACATTGCCGCCAACAAAGCGGCTTTCGACAAATATGGCGCAAAATTCCTGACCCGCGGCGGTCAGTCGTCGAGCCCGGAAGGGCCATCGGGCAATCGCCATGTCATCATCGAGTTCGAGAGCTACGCGGTCGCACTCGCCTGCTTCCATTCGCCCGAATACCAGGCGGCGCTGAAGTTCCGACGCCTCTATTCGACGTCGCATTTCGCCATTGTGGAAGGCGCCTGAACGGATGATCCTTTTCCCCGCCATCGACCTCAAGGACGGCCAGTGCGTGCGCCTCAGGCACGGTGACATGGCCACCGCGACCATCTACAACGACGATCCTGCCGCTCAGGCGCGAGCCTTCGAGCAACAGGGCTTCGAATGGCTGCATGTCGTCGACCTCAACGGCGCCTTCCAGGGCCAGAGCGTCAACAGTGCGGCGGTCGGCGCCATCCTCAAGGCGACGAAGAACCCGGTGCAGCTCGGCGGCGGCATCCGCACGCTGGCGCAGATCGAGGACTGGCTCGATCGCGGGCTGGCCCGCGTCATCCTGGGCACGGTGGCGGTGCGTGACCCGGACCTGGTCAAGCAGGCCTGCAAGGCGTTTCCGGGCAAGGTCGCCGTCGGCATCGACGCCAAGGGCGGCAAGGTCGCCGTCGAGGGCTGGGCCGAGGCGTCGAGCCTTGGCGTCATCGAACTGGCGAGGAAATTCGAGGGCGCCGGCGTCGCCGCCATCATCTACACCGACATCGACCGCGACGGCGTTTTGACCGGCATCAATTGGGACGCCACCATCGACCTCGCCGATGCCGTGTCGATCCCGGTGATCGCTTCCGGCGGCCTCGCCTCGATCGCCGACATCGTGCGCATGACCATGCCCGATGCGCAAAAGCTCGAAGGCGCGATCTCCGGGCGCGCGCTCTATGACGGCCGCATCGATCCGGCCGAGGCCCTGGCGATCCTCCAGGGCAGGGCGGAGCCGCGGACGTGAAAATTTCCATCATCCTGGCCTCCTATGACAGCGGCCATTACCATGGCGGCATGGGCCAAGGTCCGGACGCGCTGGTCTCGGGCGGGCTCGTCGAAGCCTTGACGATGGCCGGTCACGACGTCGCGGTCGGGGACATCGGCAAGGTCGGAGACGATCAGGAGCGCGAGATCGCCACCGGCTTTGCCGTCTGCAACGCGGTTGCGAGCGAGGTTCGTCTTGCCCGTGACGCCGGTCGGTTCCCGATCGTCCTTGCCGGAAACTGCCTGACCAGCGCCGGCGCGGTCGCCGGCGAAGACGCCGATGCGATCATCTGGGCCGACCAGCATGGCGACCTGAACACGCCCGAGACATCCACATATGGCTTTCTCGACGGCATGGCGCTGGCGACGGTGCTTGGCCTGTGCTGGCGGCCGATGGCGTCGGCCATTCCCGGCTTCAGGCCGATCGATCCGTCGCGTTGCGTGCTCGTCAACGCGCGCGATCTCGATCCGGCGGAAAGACAGCTTCTCGAGACCTTGCCGATCGTGCGGACGGAATGCTCCGGGGTGGCCCAGGCGGCCGAAAGACTGAAGATCGCCGGCGCCAGACGCGTGCACATGCATCTCGATATGGACGTGCATGATCCCCGGGAGCTGCAGGCCAACCGCTATATCACTTCGGGCGGCCCGAGCCCGGAACAGCTGCGCGACGCCACTTGCGCCATGGCGCTGGCGGTGCCGGTCGTCGGCATCACCGTCTCCGCCTACGACCCGGCCTTCGATGCCCAGGCCGATGTTCCGCCGCTGGTTGGCCAGTTGCTGAACGATCTCATCGCCACGATAGAGGGCCGCTGATGCTGAAAGCCCGTGTCATCCCCTGTCTCGACGTCAAGAACGGCCGTGTCGTCAAGGGCGTCAACTTCGTCGATCTCGTCGACGCCGGCGATCCGGTCGAGGCGGCCAAGGCCTATGACGCGGCCGGCGCCGACGAACTCTGCTTCCTCGACATCACCGCTTCGTCGGACAATCGCGAAACCATCTTCGACGTCATCGCACGCACCGCCGAACAATGTTTCATGCCGCTGACCGTCGGGGGCGGCGTGCGCCAGGTCGCCGATATCAGGAAGCTGCTCTTGGCCGGCGCCGACAAGGTGTCGATCAACACGGCCGCGGTGAAGAACCCGGATTTTGTTGCCGAGGCCGCCGACAAGTTCGGCAACCAGTGCATCGTCGTCGCCATCGACGCCAAGAAGGTGTCGAGCACCAGTGAGACCGACCGCTGGGAGATCTTCACCCATGGCGGCCGCGAAAAGACCGGCATCGATGCGGTCGAGTTCGCCCGGAAAATGGTCGATCGCGGCGCCGGCGAGATCCTGCTGACCTCGATGGATCAGGACGGCACCAAGGCCGGCTACGACATCGCGCTGACCCGCGCGATATCAGACGCCGTGCGCGCGCCGGTGATCGCTTCCGGCGGTGTCGGCACGCTCGACCACATGGTCGAAGGCATTCGCGACGGCCATGCCGGCGCGGTTCTGGCGGCGTCGATCTTCCATTTCGGCACCTACACGATAGCGCAGGCCAAGGCACATATGGCCGCCGCGGGGCTGCCGATGCGGCTGGACTCTGTGAATAATCGGCCCTAAAGCATGATCCCGAAAAGTGGGAACCGGTTTTCGGAAAAGATCACGCTTAAACAAGCAGATAGATGACGCCATGGCTGAGTTTTCGCTTTCCGATCTGGAAAAAATCGTTGGGGAACGCGCCCATTCCGGCGACCCGGACTCGTGGACGGCAAAACTGTTCGCGCGCGGCATCGACAAGGCGGCGCAGAAGCTCGGCGAGGAGGCGGTCGAGACGGTGATTGCCGCCGTCAAGGGCGACAAACCGGCCATCGTTTCGGAAAGTGCCGATCTTATATATCATTGGCTCGTCGTTCTCGGCCTCTCCGGGGTTCCGCTGAGCGACGTGCTTAGGGAACTCGAAGGCCGCACCCGGCGTTCGGGCATCGCCGAGAAGGCGTCACGGCCCAAGGGCTGACCGCGAGGAGGGCAGGTATCTCGATGGATCAGCTCGCGCCAACCGAGAAATATTCCCCCTTTCGTTTCTTCTCCGCCGATCAATGGTCGCAATTCCGTGCCGACACGCCGCTGACGCTGAGCGCGGACGAATTCCGCCGCCTGCGCTCGCTCAACGATCCGGTCGATCTCGAAGAGGTCACGCGCATCTATCTGTCGCTGTCGCGGCTTTTGTCCGCGCATGTCGAAGCGAGCCAGCTGCTGTTTCGGCAACGCCAGGCCTTCTTCAACGCGGTCGACGTGGTCAAGACGCCCTTCATCATCGGCATCGCCGGTTCGGTCGCCGTCGGCAAATCGACCACCGCACGCGTGCTGAAGGAACTGCTGACGCGCTGGCCGTCGAGCCCCAAGGTCGATCTCATCACCACCGACGGCTTCCTGCTGCCCAACGAGGTCCTGCGCCGCGAGAACCTGATGGAGCGCAAGGGGTTCCCCGACAGCTACGATGTGGGCGCGCTGCTGCGCTTCCTGTCGGGCATCAAGTCGGCGCTGCCCGATGTCCGCGCGCCTGTCTATTCGCACCTGACCTATGACGTCATTCCTGGCGAGTTCGTCACCATCGACCGGCCCGACATATTGATCTTCGAAGGCATCAATGTCCTGCAGCCCGGCAAGCTGCCGCAGGACGGCAAGATCGTCCCTTTCCTGTCGGACTTCTTCGACTTCGCCATCTACATCGATGCCGACGAAAAGCTGATCCACAACTGGTACATTTCCCGCTTCATGCGGCTGCGTGAGACCGCCTTCCGCAACCCGGACTCCTTCTTCCACCGCTATTCGCAGCTGTCGGAGGGTTCGGCGCGCGCCATCGCCGAAGGCCTGTGGACCAACATCAATTTGAAGAATCTGCGCGAGAACATTCTGCCGACGCGAGCGCGCGCCGACCTCATCCTGCGCAAGGGCGCCGACCACCTGATCGAGGAAGTGGCGCTCAGGAAGCTGTGACGGCCGGCTTCGTCACCCGTCGCAATGTCAGATTGATCCGCCCGCCGTTTTTCAGCAGCGCCGAGGTCGAGGGATAGATCCGATCGACGCCGTGAAAGCACAGCCGCCCCTCGCCGCCGAGCACCACGACGTCACCGCTTTGCAGCCTGAACGACTTGGTGGCGCCATCACGCGTAGTCTGGCCGACTCGGAACAGGCAGTCGTCGCCGAGCGAGACGGAGACGACCGGCGCCGAAAAATCGGCCTCGTCGCGGTCCTGATGCAGCCCCATTTTTGCATCCGGCGTGTAGAAATTGATCAGGCATGCTTCCGGCGGGTGCGGATAGCCCGAGACCTCGCGCCACAGCTCGAGCAGCGCATCCGGAATTGGCGGCCAAGGCGCCCCGGTTACCGGATGCGCCGGCTGGTAACGATAGCCGTGCTCCTTGTCGGTGACCCAGCCGAGCGGCCCGCAATTGGTCATGCGCACGCTCATCTCCTTGCCGGTGCGCGGCATGGCCGGCACGAACAGCGGCGCCTGCTGCACGATCCGTCTCACCTCATCGACCAGCGCTTCCTGCACGGTGCGTGACAGATAGGCCGGCATGTGGCGGACACCTTTGGGCAGAACGAGCACGGATTCGGTCACCTCCCGGATGGTTCGGAACCGTAAAATGTCACGATCAAAAGAAAACGGCGACCCGAAAGCCGCCGTTCTAACTCTTTGTTTGGCACAATTCCGGACGGAAAACCGTTTCACACTTTTCCTGGAATTGCTTTTCGCAAATTGGCATCGCCTTGATCAGGCGAGATCTGGGATGCGCAGCACCTGGCCCGGATAGATCTTGTCGGGATGGGTCAGCATCGGCTTGTTGGCCTCGAATATGACCGTGTTCTTGACGCCTTGGCCCTTGCCGTAGCTTTTCTCGGCGATCTTCCAGAGATTGTCGCCCTTCTTCACCGTGTAAAAGGTGGGCTCCTTGGCCGGGGCGGCGGCCGTGCCAGACGCTGGCGCGACCTGCAATTCGTCCGCCTGCACCTTGGAGACGCCGAGCGTGTTGCCGACGGCGATGACTGCCTTTTCGAAGATCGATTGATCCTTGACCACGCCCTTCAGCACCGCCGTGTCACCCTTGACGACGACCTCGACGCCATCGGTGCCGAGTTTGTGCGAATCGAGCTCCTTCTTGAGTGTGTCGGCCGAGGGTGCGGCTTCGTCGTCACCGCCGATGCCCAGTTTCTTGCCGACGCTCTTGACGAAATCGAACATGCCCATCCTTGGGTCTCCCTTGCTAATGGCAATGGTTGAACCTTGCATCTGCGGTCCAAAATGGGAAGTCGTTTTGTGCGCGTGCCTAGATCCAAGAGATAGAGCATGATGTCGCCCGAAACCGCTTCACACTTTTCGGCATCATGCTCTGGTGTGGTGCTTAATCGTTCTCCACCCGGCCGCGCAGCTTCTTGATCGTGCCGCGCCCGGCCTTGCTCTTCAGCCGCCGCTCCACGGCGCCCTTCGATGGCCGTGTCTTCTTGCGCGGCGGCGGTGGCGGTTCGGCGGCCTTGGCGACCAATGCCGTCAGCCGTGCCCGCGCATCCGCCCGGTTCTGTTCCTGGGTGCGGAAGCGGCCTGCCTCGATGACGATGACACCGTCCTTGGTGGCACGCTGGCCGGCAAGTTTGATCGTCCGCTCGCGCACGCGCTCCGACAGACCCGTTGCGTTGGCCGCGTCGAAGCGCAGCTGCACCGCCGTCGCCACCTTGTTGACGTTCTGGCCGCCGGGGCCGGACGAGCGGATGAAATCCTCGTGCAGGTCGCCCGGATGGATAACCGCATCGCCTGATATGATGATGTTGTCGTCGCTCGCCATGCCGCAGTCATGGCGCGGCGGATCGAAAAAGAAAAGGCCCGATCGAACCGGGCCTTTCAACGAAAGCTGAACCCTGTGGCGCGATTACTCCGCCGCTTCCTGCATGCGCGGCGCGGCGCCCAGCACCACGGCATCGACATGGCTTTCGAATTTCTCGAAATTGACGGCGAACATGCCGACCAGCCTTGCCGCCTGCCGGTCATAGCCGGCCTTGTCGGCCCAGGTCGCCCGGGGGTCCAGAATCATCGGGTCGAGAATGCCGCTGTCGACGCCCGGGACAGCCACCGGCACCGCGAAACCGAAATGAGGGTCGGTGCGGAACTCGGCCGTCTTCAGCGAGCCGTCAAGTGCGGCGGCAAGCAAGGCGCGCGTCGCCTTGATCGGCATGCGCTTGCCGGTGCCGTAGGCGCCGCCGGTCCAGCCGGTATTGACCAGCCAGCAATTGGCGCCGTGGCCTGCAATCAGCTCGCGCAGCAGATTGCCGTATTCAGAGGGATGGCGCGGCATGAACGGCGCACCGAAACAGGTCGAAAACGTCGCTTCGGGCTCGGTTACCCCCTTTTCGGTTCCGGCCACCTTGGCGGTGTAGCCGGACAGGAAATGATACATCGCCTGCGCCGGGGTCAGCCGCGCGATCGGCGGCATCACGCCGAAGGCGTCGGCGGTCAGCATGATGATGTTGTTGGGATGGTTGGCGCGGCCGGTCTTGCTGGCATTGGGGATGAAGTCCAGCGGGTACGCGCAGCGTGTGTTTTCGGTCAGCCTTCCGTCGTTGAAATCCGGCACGCCATCGGCGTCGAGCACGACATTTTCCAGCACCGTGCCGAAGCGCTGCGTGGTGGCGAAGATTTCCGGCTCGGCTTCCGCCGACAGCTTGATCGTCTTGGCGTAGCAGCCGCCTTCGAAATTGAAGATGCCGTGCGGTCCCCAGCCATGCTCGTCGTCGCCGATCAACGTGCGCGAGGGATCGGCCGAGAGCGTCGTCTTGCCGGTGCCCGACAGGCCGAAGAAGATGGCGGCGTCGCCGGCCGCACCCTCATTGGCCGAGCAATGCATCGGCATCACGCCTTTCGCCGGCAGGAGATAGTTGAGCATGGTGAACACCGACTTCTTCATCTCGCCGGCATAGGAGGTGCCGCCGATCAGCACGATCTTGCGCGAAAGATCGACGGCGATTACCGTTTCGGTGCGGCTGCCGTGACGGAGGGGATCGGCGCGGAAGGACGGCAGGTCGATGATCGTCATCTCGGGCACGAACTGCTCGAGTTCGGTGGCACCGGGACGAATGAGCAGATTGCGGATGAACAGCGAGTGCCAGGCAAATTCGGTGATCACCCTGGTCGGCAGCCTCGACTCCGCATCGGCGCCGCCGACCAGATCCTGGACGTATAGATCCTTGTCCGCGGCATGCGCCTGGAAATCGGCGAGCAGCGTGTCGAACTGGGCCGGCGAGATCGCCTTGTTGTTCTCCCACCAGACATGTGGTTCGGTGTCACCGTTGCGGACGACGAACTTGTCCTTGGGCGAGCGGCCGGTGTGCTGGCCGGTCTCGGCGACCAGCGCGCCATGGGCGGTCAAGCGGGCCTCCCCGCGCCGGATCGATTCCTCATAAAGGGTAGCCGCACCGAAATTATAGCGCACCACGCCGGTGGTTTTCAGGCCGATATGATCGATCGCGCAGGCGGAATTGCGTTTGCCGACTTCCGACATCGAGTGTCCCTCTTGGATTTGCCGCATCTTTGCCGGCACGTTTCCAGCACGCCCACTACGCGGGCTGAGATGGTCAGAACCAGAAAAGGCAAATGATATCAAATCATTAATCGATTTAAATATTTTGAAAGTTGTTTAAATCGTTTATATGTGCAAAAAGTTTCCGGTTGCCCAAAGGATTGGCGATGTACGTTCGTCCAACCCATGTCGAGGTAGGATTGTGGCCGCCGGCATGCCGCGCGTGACAGCGGACAAGGCCTATGCCACATTTTGTACCTAATTTGTCCTGCAAAAGCCCCTTCTCTACGACAGAAGGGACAGCTCATGAGGGAGCCGCTTGAAATGGCAACAATCGCGCTTGTCGATGACGACCGCAACATTCTGACATCGGTGTCGATCGCCTTGGAATCCGAGGGGTATCGCGTCGAGACCTACACGGATGGTGCGTCGGCGCTGGAAGGCCTGGCGGCACGCCCGCCGAACCTTGCCATCCTCGACATCAAGATGCCGCGCATGGACGGCATGGAACTGCTGCGCCGGATGCGCCAGAAGTCCGACCTGCCGGTGATCTTCCTGACCTCCAAGGACGATGAGATCGACGAGTTGTTCGGTCTCAAGATGGGCGCCGACGACTTCATCCGCAAACCCTTTTCGCAGCGCCTGCTGGTCGAGCGCGTGCGCGCCGTGCTGCGCCGCGCCAGTGCCCGCGAGGCTGCCGCCAAGACGCCAAGCCAGCAGGCCCGCTCGCTCGAGCGCGGCCAGCTCGTCATGGACCAGGAGCGCCACACTTGCACCTGGAAAGGCGAGCCGGTGACGCTCACCGTCACCGAGTTCCTGATCCTGCATTCGCTGGCGCAGCGTCCAGGCGTCGTAAAAAGCCGTGATGCGCTGATGGATTCGGCCTATGATGAACAGGTCTATGTCGACGACCGCACCATCGACAGCCACATCAAGCGGCTGCGCAAGAAGTTCAAGGCCGTCGACGACGACTTCGAGATGATCGAAACCCTTTACGGAGTCGGATACCGGTTCCGCGAAGCGTAAGTAGCAGGGCCTGCTATTCGATGGCAGTGGAAGCACAGCGAACAAGACCGGCGGGCGCCTCCAGGCGGCCGTCGCGGATCATGCCGTCCTTCGTCTCGAAGATCACGGTGCCGATGCGCCGCTTCCTTGGTCATCATATCTTTTCCAGCCTGACGCGGCGTATCCTGTTCCTCAACCTTGCCGGCCTCGCCGTCCTGGTGACCGGCATCCTCTATCTCAACACCTTCCGCGACGGACTGATCGACGCCCGCGTCGAAAGCCTGATGACCCAGGGCGAGATCATCGCCGGCGCCATTGCCGCGTCGGCGACCGTCGAGACGGATTCGATCAGCATCGACCCGGAAAAGCTGCTTGAGCTGCAGGCCGGCGAAAGCCTGGGACCCGGCTCCGACCAGCTCGACAATCTCGACTTCCCGATCAACCCGGAGCGGGTCGCGCCGGTGCTGAGAAGGCTGATCTCGCCGACCAGGACCCGCGCACGCATCTATGACCGCGACGCCAATCTGCTGCTCGATTCGCGCCACCTCTATTCGCGCGGCCAGATCCTGCGCTACGATCTGCCGCCGGTTGAAGAGGAAGAGCCCGATCTTGTCGAGCGCATCCAGAAATTCGTCTTCGACTTCTTCCGCAACACCGAGCTGCCGGTCTATCACGAGCAGCCGGGCGGCAATGGCGCCGCTTTCCCGGAAGTGGTCAAGGCTCTCACCGGCAGCCCGTCGACCATCGTGCGCGTCAGCGAGCAGGGCGAGCAGATCGTTTCGGTGGCGGTGCCGATCCAGCGCTTTCGTGCCGTCCTGGGCGTGCTGATGCTGTCGACCGAAGGCGGCGACATCGACAAGATCGTCGCCGCCGAGCGCAAGGCGATCCTGCGCGTCTTCGGTATCGCGGCCCTTGTCACCGCCATCCTGTCAATGCTGCTTGCCTCCACCATCGCCAATCCGCTGCGCCGGCTGTCGGCGGCGGCGGTGCGGGTGCGGCGCGGCGTCAAGAGCCGTGAAGAGATCCCCGACTTTTCCGACCGTCAGGACGAGATCGGCAATCTGTCGATCGCCATACGCGACATGACCAACGCGCTCTACGCCCGTATCGAGGCGATCGAAAGCTTTGCGGCCGACGTGTCGCATGAATTGAAGAACCCGCTGACGTCGCTGCGCAGCGCGGTGGAAACCTTGCCGCTGGCCAAGAACGACGATTCGCGCGGCCGACTGATGGATATCATCCAGCACGATGTCAGGCGGCTGGACCGGCTCATCACCGATATTTCCGACGCCTCGCGCCTCGACGCCGAACTGGCGCGCGAGGATGCCGGGACGGTCGACCTGAAGAAATTCATCACCGATCTCGTCGCCGTTTCGCGCGAAGCGACGCGTAACAAGAAGGCGGTCGAGATCGAGTTCAAGGCCGCCAAACTGCCGCAAGGCGTCAAAGGCTACGTCGTCGTCGGGCATGATCTGCGCATCGGCCAGGTCATCACCAATTTGATCGAGAACGCCCGTTCCTTCGTTCCCGAGGACCATGGCCACATCAGCCTCTCGCTGGCGCGTGCCGGCAAGTTCAACATCGTCACCGTCGACGACAATGGCCCCGGCATCCGCGCCGACAACATCGACCGCATCTTCGAGCGCTTCTACACGGATCGGCCGGCCGGCGAGGCATTCGGCCAGAATTCGGGCCTTGGCCTGTCGATATCCAGGCAAATCGTCGAGGCCCATGGCGGCACGCTGACCGCCGAGAACATCCCCGGCACCAAACCCGGCGAGATCAAGGGCGCACGCTTTGTGGTGACATTGCCGGCCGAAGGCTGAGAGCATGAATTCCACCACGCCTGGTCCAGCCGTGCAGCCTGAAAACATTCACGCGACAATGGTTTTGATCGGCGAGCGCGGCATTCTCGTCACCGGAGCATCCGGCTCGGGCAAGACGACGCTGGCACTGGCGCTCATCGACCATTGTCGCCATCGCGGCCTGTTCTCGCGGCTCGTCGGCGACGATCAGCTCTTCGTCGAGGCGCATGCCGGGCGGCTGCTGTGCCGCGCTCCCGCCGCCATAGAAGGCCTCGCCGAGGTGCCGGGGCTCGGCCCCCGACCTCTGCCATTCGAGCCGGCAGGCCTCGTCGACCTCCATGTCCGCCTGGTGCCGGCCGGTGAAGCGGTGCGCTTCCAGGAGGATACCGCAAGCAGCATTGCGGGCTGTCTGGTGCCGCGGGTCGACGTGGTCGAACGCAATGTCCCAGCGGTCTTGCCGGTCGTGATGGCGCGGCTGTCGATCGCGCCTTTTCTATGATCCGTTCCGGGTTTTTTGCTGCAATGCGTCAAAATGGCATGTGCCTGCGCAATTTTGGGCTTGTCAACGGGCCGTGCGTCGACAAGATAGCGCTCCCGCCGCCTGGATTGGCTGGCGAGCATAAAATGCGCCTGTGAAGCGGCGATGACGGGAGCCACCAAAGAATGATCGGACTCGTGCTTGTAACGCACGGTCAACTGGCCACCGAGTTCCGACATGCCGTCGAACATGTCGTCGGGCCACAAGACAATTTCGAAACCGTGGCGATCGGTGCCGACGACGATATGGAGCAGCGTCGCCGCGACATCGTCGACGCTGTTGCCCGTGTCGATACCGGGGCGGGCGTCATCGTGCTGACCGACATGTTCGGCGGCACGCCCTCCAACCTTGCCATTTCGGTGATGGAATCCGGCCGCACCGAGGTGATCGCCGGCATGAACCTGCCGATGCTGATCAAGCTCTCCTCAATCCGCAAGGGCGACAATATGGCCGCCGCGCTCGATGAGGCTCAGGCCGCCGGCCGCAAATACATCAACGTCGCCAGCCAGCTCCTGAGCAGCAAATGACCGCGCTGTCCCCGGAAAAAGACCAAATTGTCCGGGATTTTCCCATCATCAACCAACGTGGCCTTCATGCGCGCGCTTCGGCGAAGTTCGTCCAGCTGGCCAGCGGCTTCGATGCCTCGGTGCATGTCGAGAAGGATGGCGTCAAGGTCGGCGGCACCTCGATCATGGGCCTGATGATGCTGGCGGCAAGCCCCGGCTATTCGATCCGCGTCACCGCCAGCGGGCCGGAGGCCCGGCAGGTCATCGACGCCCTGGAGCAGCTGGTGGCGTCCCGCTTTGGCGAGGAATGCTGAGTGCAGATGCGCGTCTGAGAGACATGCAGGGATAAAGATTTCTTTATATCCCATTGTCGACCCTGCTCCGATCTGCTAGTCAGGCCGGCAATTCGCGCCCTTCGACGCGCCGACCGGCGCGGGCGTGTCCGCAACAAATTCGCAAGCACAACATTCGCATCGGAGTACTGCCATGACGGGTAGCAAGGACTATGTGGTCGCCGACATCTCGCTTGCCGGCTGGGGCCGCAAGGAACTCGAGATCGCCGAAACCGAAATGCCGGGCCTGATGGCCTGCCGTGAGGAATTCGGTCCCAAGCAGCCGCTCAAGGGCGCGCGCATCACCGGCTCGCTGCACATGACGATCCAGACGGCGGTGCTGATCGAGACGCTGAAGGTACTGGGCGCCGATATCCGCTGGGCCTCCTGCAACATCTTCTCGACCCAGGACCATGCAGCCGCGGCCATCGCCGAAGCCGGCATCCCGGTGTTCGCCGTCAAGGGCGAGTCGCTCGAGGAATATTGGGACTACACCGACAAGATCTTCCAGTGGGCCGATGGCGGCCTGTCCAACATGATCCTCGATGATGGCGGCGATGCCACCATGTACATCCTGATCGGCGCCCGCGCCGAGGCAGGCGAGGATGTGCTGTCCAACCCGCAGAGCGAGGAAGAGGAATACTTCTACGCCCAGGTCAAGAAGCGCCTGAAGGCTTCGCCCGGCTTCTTCACCAAGCAAAAGGCGGCGATCCGCGGTGTCACCGAAGAGACGACCACCGGCGTCAACCGGCTCTACCAACTGCAGAAGAAGGGCCTGCTGCCCTTCCCCGCCATCAACGTCAACGACTCGGTCACCAAGTCGAAGTTCGACAACAAATATGGCTGCAAGGAATCGCTGGTCGACGGCATCCGCCGCGGCACCGACACGATGATGGCCGGCAAGGTCGCTGTCGTGTGCGGTTATGGCGACGTCGGCAAGGGCTCGTCGGCCTCGCTCAAGGGCGCCGGCGCCCGCGTCAAGGTCACCGAGGTCGATCCGATATGCGCCCTGCAGGCGGCGATGGACGGTTTTGAAGTCGTCACGCTGGAAGATGCGGCCCCCACCGCCGACATCGTCATCACCACCACCGGCAACAAGGATGTCGTCACCCTCGACCATATGCGCTCGATGAAGGACATGGTCATCGTCGGCAACATCGGCCATTTCGACAATGAGATCCAGGTCGCCGCGCTGCGCAATTTGAAATGGACAAACGTCAAGCCGCAGGTCGACATGATCACCTTCGCGGACGGCAAGCGGATGATCCTTTTGTCGGAAGGGCGGCTGCTCAATCTCGGCAACGCCACCGGCCACCCGAGCTTCGTCATGTCGGCATCCTTCACCAACCAGGTGCTGGCCCAGATCGAGCTCTACACCAAGCCCGGCCAGTACGAGAACCAGGTCTATGTCCTGCCCAAGCATCTCGACGAAAAGGTCGCGCGCCTGCATCTCGACAAGCTCGGCGCCCGCTTGACCGAACTGTCGGGTGAACAAGCCGCCTATATCGGCGTCACGCCGCAGGGTCCGTTCAAGCCGGAACACTACCGCTATTAACCAAAGCTAAAATTGCTACCAGATATTGAGGCCGGGCGATTGACTTTTCGCCCGGCCATATTTTTGCGCGCCATCAGCCTTCACGGCGATTCGGCGAGGGGTTATTGTCAGGTGATTCGGCGATGCTTCCAGCCCGAGAGGGTCAAGAGAGGCACGCATCAGGGCGGTCTTGCATTCAGGCGGCGGAGAGGACCAAGACATGCCGGGGCAACACCCGCACAGAGCGGGACGGGCCGTTTCCGGCGGCCATGACGATTCGGGGATTGCTGGCTCCGCCCTGGAAGGCGGGAGCCTGTCCTGGCGCGCCCGCGCGTCGACATTTCTTGCCACCTCCGCGCTCACGGTCCCCTTGGCTGGCGCCGTCGCGCATGCCGAAACCGCTGCTGCCAGCGTGGCTGGACTGTCGCTGAGCGCCATCGAGGTCATGCAGCTTGCCGTGTTCGTCGGCGTGACTGGTGCCGCGCTGATATCGGCCATCGTTCTCATCCGCGAAAGAGCCCGCACCTCGGCGGAGAATGTCGAACTCAGGAGCCGCTTGGCCGACATCAACGCGGCGCTCCGCCGTTCGGAGGCGCTGCTCAATCTGCGCGACCAGCGCGTCGTCGTCTGGGCCGCGGAAAACAAGAAGCCCGAGCTCATCGGCACATTGCCCGTCGAAAGCGGCGCTCCCGAGGATAGGGCCGCTTTTCTTGCTTTCGGCCGCTGGCTGATGCCGCGTTCGGCGGCGGCACTCGAACATGCCGTCGCGGGATTGCGCGAAAAGGCCAGACCCTTCGACCTCGTCATCGAATCGCAGGCCGGCGCGCCGCTCGAAGTGCATGGCCGCAAGAGTGCCGCGCATGTGCTCGTGCGTTTTGTCTCGCTCTCGGAGACGCAGCGCAGCCAGGCCAGGCTGAAGATCGAGAACCAGCGGCTGGCCGCCGACCACGACACGATGATCGGCCTGCTCGACGCGCTGAACATGCCGGCATGGCTCCGCGGCGAGGATGGCGGGTTGAAGTGGGTCAACCGCGCCTATGCCGATGCCGTCGAAGCCGAAAATGCCGAAGCCGCGGTTCGGGAGAAAAAGGAGTTCCTCGGCGGTCAGGCGCGCGATGCTATTGCCGCCCAGCACAAGACGCATCCGGTTTTCGAGCAGTCGCTGTCCACCGTGATCGAAGGCGACCGCCGTGTGTTCGCGGTCACCGATTTCGCAGGCAGCGATGGCTCGGCCGGCCTTGCCTGCGACACCAGTGCCATCGAGACCGTTCGCGGCGAATACGAACGGACCGTGCGAAGCCACGCCGACACGCTCGACCAGCTCAACACGGCGGTCGCCATTTTCGACACCGACGAGAAGCTGCGGTTCTTCAATCAGGCCTTCCAGAAGCTTTGGGGGCTGGACGCCGGCTTCTTGCACAGCGCACCCGACAATGCCTTGCTGCTCGACCGGCTGCGCAGCGAAGGCAAGATCGCCGAACAGCCTGAATGGCGCCGCTGGAAGGAAGGCCTGCTCGGCGCCTATCGCGCCGTCGAATCCCAGGAACATTGGTGGCATCTGCCGGATGGCAAGACCATTCGCGTCGTCGCCAATCCGCAGCCCAAGGGCGGCGTGACCTGGGTGTTCGAGAACCTGACCGAGAAGATGGACCTCGAAAGCCGCTACCAGACAGCGGTGCGGGTTCAGGGCGAGACGCTCGACAATCTTGCCGAAGGCGTGGCGGTGTTCGGACCCGACGGCAGGCTCCGGCTGTCGAATCCTGCCTTTGCCACTCTCTGGGGATTGAGCGGTGAAGCGGCCAAGCCCAGCGTCCATGTGTCGGCGATACGTGACCTCTGCGACCGGCAGGCCGCGGACAGCCCCTGGCCCAGCTTCGTTGCCGCCATCACCGGCTTTGACGACGAGCGCCGCGACCGCCACGGACAGACCGAGCTCAACAATGGCAATGTGCTGAGTTACGCCATGATCCCGCTGCCCAACGGGCAGGTGATGATGACCTTCGTCGACGTTACCGACAGCGTCCATGTCGAGCGGGCGCTGAAGGACAAGAACGAGGCGCTGCAAAAATCCGACCAGCTCAAGAACGAATTCGTCCAGCACGTCTCCTATGAACTGCGCTCGCCGCTGACCAACATCATCGGCTTCACCGAACTCCTGTCGCAGCCCACGACCGGTCCGCTGACGCAGAAGCAGCGCGAATATGTCGAGCATGTCAGCTCGTCCTCCTCGGTCCTGCTCACCATCGTCAACGATATCCTCGACCTGGCGACGGTGGACGCCGGCATCATGCAGCTCGACATTTCCGAGGTGCAGGTCGATCGCACCATCGCCGCTGCGGCCGAACTGGTGGCCGACCGGCTGGAAGAGCATTCGATCAGTCTCCAGGTGGACGCCGTTGCGGCGCCGAAGACGTTTCACGGCGATGAGGTCCGCGTCCGCCAGATCCTCTACAATCTGCTCAGCAACGCCGCCAATTACGCTCCGGAAGCCAGCGTCATCCGGCTCGTTTGCCGCCATCTGGCGGATGGGGTGGAATTCTCGGTTCATGACGACGGCCCCGGCATGCCACCGGATGTGCTTGATTCGGTGTTCCGCCGTTTCGAGCCGCGCGCCAATGGCGGCCGCCGGCGCGGCGCCGGCCTCGGCCTGTCGATCGTCAAGAGCTTCGTCGAGCTGCATGGCGGCAGCGTTCGCATCGAAACCGGCAAGGACAAGGGCACAACCGTCATCTGCACCTTTCCAGACATGCCGGGCATCCGCGCCGCGGCCGAGTAGCGCGCTCGATGACCGGATTGGCGCTGGAGCGTTCACTCGCCGACGAGACCCAGACAGCGCAGCTGGGCGAAGATCTGGCGCTGTCGCTGCGCCCGGGCGATGTGCTTGCCCTCAAGGGCGATCTGGGCGCCGGCAAGTCGACGCTGGCGCGGGCCTTGATCAGGACCCTGGCCGACGATGCCGGCCTCGACGTTCCGAGTCCGACCTTCACATTGGTGCAGAGCTACGACACCCGCATTCCGGTCCATCATTTCGATCTCTACCGCCTGTCCTCGGCGGACGAGCTCGATGAGCTTGGGTTCGACGAAGCCCTGGCGCAGGGTGCTGCTTTGGTCGAATGGCCGGAACGGGCGGAAGCCCATCTGCCGAAAACCACGATCCTGATAGAGCTCGTCCAGCATGGCGACGGCCGGCTGGCGCGATTGTCAGGGCAGGGTGATGCCTTCGATCGGGCGGCACGGTCGCTGGCCATGCGCGACTTTCTCGTGAACGCAGGCTGGGGGGAAGCGCAACGCCGCCATTTCATTGGCGATGCCTCGGCCCGCTCCTATGAGATCGTTTCGCTGCCGGACCAGAAGCCGCGAGTGCTGATGAATTCGCCACGGCTGGTGCTCGGCCCCCCGGTGCGCGATGGCAGGCCCTATGCCGAGATCGCTCATACCGCCCAGTCGGTCTCCGCCTTCGTCGCCATCGACCGCGCCTTGAGGGCCGGCGGCGTCAGTGTCCCGGAAATCCATGCCGAAGACCAGGAACAGGGATTCCTGCTGCTCGAATATCTTGGTTCCGAAGGGTTCCTCGGCAGCGATGGCCAGCCGGTCGCCGAGCGCTGCGCGGCGGCGGCCGAGCTGCTGGCCATGATGCATGGCAGAAATTGGCCGCGGCGCCTGGAAACGGGACACGGCGGCTTCCACGACGTGCCACCCTTCGACCGCGATGCGATGATGATCGAAGCCGACCTGCTGGTCGACTGGTACGTGCCTGCAATCTCCGGCGCCCCGGCAAGCGATGCCTTGCGCGCCGGTTACCACAAGGAATGGAACGCGCTCCTCGACCGGCTGCAAGGCCGCGAGTACACGCTGATGCTGCGCGATTTCCATTCACCCAACATCATCTGGCGCGGTGATCGTTCCGGCCATGACCGGCTGGGCATCGTCGATTTCCAGGATGCGCTGATCGGCCCGTCCGCCTATGACGTCGCTTCGCTTGCCATGGACGCTCGTGTTACGATGTCGCCCGAGCTCGAGAGAGCGGCGCTCGATGCCTATGTCGCGGCGCGCCACGCAGCCGGTGCTTTCGACGAAGCAAGCTTCCTGGAATCCTACGCCATCATGGCGGCGCAGCGAAATTCCAAGATCCTCGGCATCTTCGTCCGTCTCGAAAAACGCGACGGCAAGCCCTACTATCTGAAGCACCTGCCGCGCATCCGCGATTATCTGCGCCGGGCCTTGTCTCATCCGGCGCTGGCAAGCCTGCGCGAGTTCTACGACGCCCACGGTTTGCTGGAGGAGCGAGCGCTGTGACAGCAGGACCGGACACCGCCATCGTACTTGCCGCCGGCCTTGGCAAACGCATGCGGCCGATCACCGACACCATTCCCAAGCCGCTGGTCAGGATTGCCGGCAAGACGTTGCTCGACTGGAGCCTGGACAGCCTGGCCGCCGCCGGCGTCGGCAAGGCGGTCGTCAACGTTCACTACTTTCCCGAACAGATCGTCGCCCATGTCACTGCCCGCCGCGCGCCAAACATCGTCATTTCCGACGAGAGCGAACAACTGCTCGATTCCGCCGGCGGCATCGTCAAGGCGTTGCGGGAACTGGGCGATCAGCCCTTCTACATCCTCAACGCCGACACCTTCTGGATCGATGACGGTCCGCTCAATCTCCAGCGCCTCGCCCTTGCATGGGACGCGGCGAAAATGGATATTCTGCTGATGCTGGCGGATCTCCAACAGGCGACCGGACACTGCGGCAGCACCGATTTCCTGGTGGCGCCGGATGGCGGCTTACGGCGTTCGAAAGGCGACCCGGTGGGGCTGATCTATGCCGGGGCGGCGATCGTCCATCCGCGCCTGTTCGAGGGTGCACCGGCCGGGCCGCACTCGCTCAACGCCTATTTCGATTCCGCCATCGCGGCCGGCCGCCTGTTCGGCATGCCGATGCATGGCCACTGGATCACCGTCGGCACGCCCGATGCCGTACCGCTCGCGGAAGCGGCGGTCGCCGGTGCGCTCATCGAGTCGCAATGAGCGGCTCCAGCCGCGTTTTCTCGATCCCGCCCGGAGCGCCGTTTCTGCCGACGCTTGCCGAGGCGCTGCTTGCCGGCCGTCTTGTCCCGGGGTTTCGATTTGACGGCGACCCGCTCGCTTTGGCCGATGTCACCATCTATGTGCCGACACGCCGTGCTGCGCGCGCTCTGCGGGGTGTCTTCGT
Organism: Mesorhizobium sp. M0243; assembly: GCF_040321775.1. Taxonomy (NCBI): domain Bacteria; kingdom Pseudomonadati; phylum Pseudomonadota; class Alphaproteobacteria; order Hyphomicrobiales; family Phyllobacteriaceae; genus Mesorhizobium; species Mesorhizobium sp. M0243. The sequence goes on from NZ_JAMYSF010000020.1 coordinate 57,343, forward strand.
CGACAGCCTGGCGGCACGCGGCGGCGGCGGCTCGGCGATCCTGCCGGTCATCCGGCCACTGGGCGAGTTCGACGAGGATGAGGCCGCATTCGAGACGGAGGCATCGGCGGCCATCGATCTCGCGCCGCCGATTTCGGCAACCGAACGCCTGTTGCTGCTGACGCCGCTGGTTCGGGCCTGGAAACGCCGGCTGCCGGCGCATGTCGCCGCCCTTTTCGCCGAGGAGATCGTCATCCCGGCTTCCACCGCCGACGCAATCTGGCTGGCGCGCGATCTCGCCCGGCTGATGGACGAGATCGAGACGGAAGGCACCGACTGGGCCAAGCTCACAGATCTGGTGACCGGCAATCTTGCCGGATGGTGGCAGGTGACGCTCGAATTCCTCGGCATCGTCACCGAAGCCTGGCCGAAATTCCTCGCGGAAAGCGACCGCTCCAATCCGGCCGCGCATCGCAGTGCGCTGATCCGCGCCGAGGCGGCGCGGCTGCTGCGCAATCCGCCCGCCGGCCCCGTTATCGCCGCGGGCTCGACCGGCTCGATACCCGCCACGGCCGAACTGCTTGCCGCCATCGCCGGCCTGCCCGGCGGCGCCATCGTGCTGCCCGGCCTCGACCGTACGCTGGACGAAGCGTCGTTCCAGGCAATCGCCGCGCCAGGCGCGCGTCCAGCCGTGCTCGGCCACCCGCAATATGGCCTGGCCAGATTGATCGCCAAGGTCGGCGGGCTGCGCGGTGACGTCGACGAGCTCGGCGTGGCCGAGCCGCGTCTGGCGCTCCGCGCCGCTCTTGTCGGCGAAGCGCTGCGGCCGGCCGAGACCACCGAACTCTGGGCCGAGACACGTGCGGGCTTCCCGGCCTCCGATATGGCCGGCGCCTTCGCCGGGGTGACCTTGCTCGAAGCTGCAAGCGAACGTGATGAAGCCGTCGCCATCGCCGTCGCGCTCAAGCGCGCGGTTGAACAGCCCGGCCAAAGGGCGGCTCTCGTCACCGGCGACCGCGCGCTGGCGCGGCGCGTCTCGATCGAGCTCCAGCGCTTCGGCGTCGCCGCCGACGATTCCGGTGGCACGCCGCTCGCCAACACCCCCGCGGCCAGCCTGCTCAGGCTGGTGCTCGAGGCATTATTCAGGCCAGGCGATCCGGTCGGCCTGCTGTCGCTGCTCAAGCATCCGCTGCTTGGCCTTGGCCTCGAACGGGCCGATGTGCGCCACGCGGCGGAACTGGTCGAGCTGGTGGCGCTGCGCGGCGGCACCGGCCGCCCCGACATCGTTTCGCTGCCGGAACTGTTTGAGGCCCGCCTCACCGGCCTGGGCGGCGGCAGCCGGCAGCCCTTCTGGTTTTCCCGGCTGACCGTGCGCTCCATCGAAACCGCCCGGAATTTGCTTGAACGTCTCAAGCAGGCGCTGGCGCCGCTCGCAGCCTTCCGCGGCCGGGACGATGCCGACCTTGCCGCGCTTGTCAGGGCCAGTGTCGCCATCCTCGAAAATCTCGGCCGCACCGTCGATGGCGGCCTTGCCGAACTCTATGCCGGTGACGCGGGCGAGAAGCTTGCCGAACTGCTGCGCGGGCTGGTCGCGGCTTCGGCTTCGCTATCCTTCACGGCGACCGAGTGGCCCGATATCATGGCGGCGCTGATCGCGCCTGAAACGGTCAAGCCGGCACACGGCACCGACCGGAACATCGCCATCTGGGGCGCGCTGGAAGCGCGCTTGCAGACTGTCGATACGCTGGTCATCGGCGGGCTCAACGAGGGCGTGTGGCCGCGCAAGCCAGAGAGCGACCGCTTCATGTCGCGGCTGATGAAGACCGGCATCGACCTCGAACCGCCGGAACGGCGCATCGGCCTTGCCGCGCATGATTTCCAGATGGCCATGGGGGCTGGGAAGGTCGTGCTGTCCCGCTCGGCGCGTGCCGGCGACGCACCCGCCGTGCCATCACGCTGGCTGCAGCGGCTGTTGACCTTCATCGGCAACGATCAGGCAGCAGAGTTGCGCCGGCGTGGCGACGAACTGCTCGCCTGGGCGCGCGCGCTGGATACAGGCCCAAGGCAGGATTTCGCGCCACGGCCGCAGCCGAAGCCGCCCTTGTCGGTGCGCCCGACGCATTTCTCGGTCACCGAGATCGAGACCCTGCGCCGTGACCCCTACGCCGTCTATGCAAGACGCATCCTCGGCCTGATGCCGCTCGATCCGGTCATTCGCGATCCTGGTGCGGCCGAGCGCGGCACGCTGTTTCACGCCATCCTGCACCTGTTCTCAGGCAGCGTCGCCGATCCGCGCGCCCCCGATGCGCTTGCCGGCCTTATCGCCGCCGGCCGCGTCTGTTTCGTCGAAGCCGACCTTCCGGCGGATGTCGAGGCCGTGTGGTGGCCACGTTTCGAGAAACTCGCCGCAAACATCATCGAGTGGGAGCGCACGCGCGCCGATGCAGTGACAAGGCGCCATGCCGAGGAGCGCGCCGGAAAGACCGTCGTCGGCCAATCCGGCGTGACTCTGTCCGGCTACGCCGACCGCGTTGACCTTTTGGCCGGCGGCATGGCCGACATACTGGATTACAAGACGGGGTCCTCGCCGTCCAAGGCGCAGGCGCACACACTGCTTGCGCCGCAACTGGCGTTGGAGGGCGCGCTGCTCAGGCGCGGCGCCTTCAAGGATTTGGGCGCGCGCGAGCCCTCTCAACTGGCCTTCATCAGGCTGAAGCCGAATGGCGAGGTGTTCGAGGAATCCATCCTCGAACACAATCGCCAGCCGCGGACCGCGACCGACCTTGCCGAAGAGGCCTGGGCGCGGCTGGAAAAGCTGTTGATCCACTATGCCGATCCTGCGACGGGTTATCTGTCGCGCGCGCTGCCGTTCCGCGAAGGCGAGACCGATGGCGACTACGACCATCTTGCCCGCGTGCTCGAATGGTCGGCAGGCGGCAATGCCGGTGACGAGGGAGGGGAGGCATGAAAAAGGCCTATCCGATCCCCAGCGACACCGCGACCAGCCAGGCCCGCGCCGCCGATCCCGGCAATTCCGCCTGGGTGTCGGCGAATGCCGGATCCGGCAAGACCCATGTGCTGGCCCAGCGCGTCATCCGGCTGCTGCTGCGCGGCACCGATCCGTCGAAGATCCTGTGCCTGACCTATACGCGTGCCGCCGCCGCCAACATGTCGAACCGGGTGTTCTCGACGCTGTCGGAGTGGACGACGCTTGGTGACGCGGACCTTGCGGCAAAGGTCGAGGCGCTGGAGGGCCGCCGGCCCGATCTCGAGACCATGCGCCGGGCGCGGCGCCTGTTCGCCGAGGCGCTGGAAACACCCGGTGGGCTGAAGATCCAGACCATCCATGCCTTCTGCGAATCGGTGCTGCACCAGTTCCCGCTGGAAGCCAATATCCCGGCCCATTTCGAGATGCTCGACGGCCAGATGGAGGCCTCGCTGTTTGCCGCGGCTCGCCGCGAGATGATTTCGGGCACATCCGCCGGTGACAAGAATCTGGCTGAGGCTTTTGCCGCCATTCTCGATCGGGGCGGCGAAGCCGGGCTAGACGCCTTGCTGGGTGAGATCGTGCGCAAGCGCGACGGCTTGCGCAATTTCATCGACGCCGTCGGGCGTGACGGCACGCGCTTCCAGGCCCTGTTCGACGAAGTCCATCCAGGCCAGACGGCCGAGGGCATAGCCGCTTCGGTATGGCCGTTGCCGGGTTTCCTGCCCGACTATTTTGCCGGCTTCGCCCACGCAGCCGAGGCCACCGACGCCAGATCGGTGCTGAACAACATCCTGCCCTATGCGCGGCAGGCTTTCGCCGAGGGCGATCCCATTCGGCGCCTGCAACTGCTCGCGCGAGCCTTCCTCAAGACCGATGGCGACGCCTACGACCCGGCAAAGGCCTTCAAGAAGGCCCTGGTCGACCGGCTGCCGGATCTGGCGGAGCGCTATCTCTCGGCCGCCAACGCCATCGTCGAAACCACCGACCGGCTGGCCCTGTTCCGGATGCTGGAGGGTACAAGAGCGGCGCTGACCATCGCCGACTGGCTGATCGCCCGCTACGAAATGCTGAAGCGCAGCCGCGGCTTTCTCGATTTCAACGACCTGATCACCCGCACCGTCAACCTGCTGGCGCGACCAGACGCCGGCCCCTGGGTGCAGTACAAGCTCGACCAGGGCATCGACCATATCCTGCTCGATGAAGCGCAGGACACCAGTCCGGACCAATGGGAAGTGGTGAAACGGCTGGCGGAAGAATTCTTTGCCGGCTTGGGCGCGCGCGACAGGGTCCATCGCACGGTCTTCGCCGTCGGCGACGAGAAGCAGTCGATCTATTCGTTCCAGGGGGCTGCCCCGGACTCCTTCGCCGACAGCCGGCTGTTGTTCGCCGGACGAGTGCGTGACGCCGAGGCGTCCTTTGCCGACCTCAAGCTGACCTGGTCGTTCCGCTCGACCGACGATGTTCTGACCGCGGTCGACCGCGTCTTTGCCGACGCGAGCGTGCGGCGCGGCATCAGCCATGATCCCGATCCGCTGCGCCACCAGGCGATCCGCACCGACGCACCGGGCTATGTCGAGGTGTGGCCGTCAGTCGGCGCCGATGTCGTCGATGAGCCCGACGACTGGACGCAAGCCATCGACCATGCGCACGCGCCGGCGGTGCGCGTGGCCGAGAACGTCGCCGCCACCATAGCCGGCTGGATCGGCACCGGTGAGATCATCGAGGGTCGCGGCAAGCGGCTGCGGCCGGGCGATGTGCTTGTGCTGGTGCGCAAACGCGATCGCTTCGTCCATGCGCTGACCCGCGCACTCAAACGCCGCGACATTCCGGTCGCCGGCGCCGACCGGCTGAGCCTGCCCGGGCACATCGCGGTCAAGGACCTGATTGCGCTCGGTCACCTCCTCATCCAGCCGCAGGACGACCTGTCGCTCGCCGCGGTGCTGCGCAGCCCGATCTTCGATCTGCCGGAAGAGACGCTTTTCACGCTCGCCGCGCAGAGGCCGGCTGGCCTGTCGTTGATCGCATCGCTGCGCCAGCACGCCGGCGAAAGCGAGAGAATGGCGAAGATCGTCGCTCAGGTCGACATCTGGACGAACGAGGCCGCCTTCAAACCGGTGTTCGAGTTTTACGCTTGCCTGCTGGCGCGCGATGGCGTGCGCCGCAAGATGATCGCGCGGCTTGGGCCCGAAGCCGGCGACATTCTCGACGAGTTCCTGAGCTTCTGCCTTGCCGAGGAGCGAACCGGCCTGCCGGGGCTGGAAGCCTTCCTGTCGACGCTGGAAAACGCCGGTCCCGAGATCAAGCGGGAGATGGACCAGACCCGCGACGAGGTCCGGGTCATGACCGTGCACGCTGCCAAGGGGCTGGAAGCGCCGGTCGTGTTCCTGGTCGATGGCGGTTCCGCCCCGTTCAGCGACCAGCATTTGCCGCGCCTGATGCCCTTCGACGGCTCCGGCGCGAATTGGGACGGCAAGGGCTATCTCTGGCGCTCGGCCAGCGACGTCGCCAACGGCTTTTCCAAAGCAGCGGCAGCGCGGGCACGGGAACTCGCCGACGACGAATACCGCCGGCTGCTCTATGTCGGCATGACCCGTGCCGAGGACCGGCTGATCGTCTGCGGCTATCACGGCAAGCGGGCGCCGAACGCCGGCACCTGGCACTCGATCGTCAGCCGCGCGCTGATCGGCGCGCCGGAAAGCGAACAGCGTGCGCATCCCGCCGGCGGCGAGCCGGTGCATCGTTTCCATGTCACCAAGCTGCCGCCGGTCGCCCAGGCTTCCAGCGAGCAGGCGCGGCGGACGGATGCTTTCGGACCTTTGCCGGCGACTTTGTTCCGGCCCTTGCCGCCCTTCGAGGATCTGCCGCGTCCGCTGTCGCCATCCGGTGCCTCGGCGCTGATAGACGAAGGCAAGGAAGCTGTGGTCGACAAGACGTCTCCGGTGCTGGACGCCGATGCCGAGCCGGGCTTTGCGGTGCTGCGCGGGCTTGCCCTGCACAAACTGCTGCAGATGCTGCCCGGCATTGCCGAGCCCGAACGCACGGGCGCGGCGCGGCGCTATCTCGCAAGAACGGGCGCGGACTGGCCGCCGTCAGAGCGCGAAAAAGCCCTGGCGTCGGTCACATCAATCCTTGCCGACGTCGGCTTCGGTCAGTTGTTTGCGCCATCGTCGCGTGCCGAAGTCGCGATCATGGGCAGCCTGGAGGTCAAGGGCAAGAAGCGCTCGATTTCCGGCAAGATCGACCGGTTGGCGGTGACATCGGACAGTGTGTCGATCGTCGACTACAAGACCAATCGGCCGGCGCCCGGCTCTCTGGCCGAGGTTACGCCGGCCTATGTCCTGCAGCTCGCGCTCTATCGCGCCTTGCTGCAACCGCTCTATCCCGGCCGCACGGTCAAGGCGGCCTTGCTGTTCACCGAGGCGCCACGGCTGATCGAACTGCCGGCCAGCGCCATGGACGACGCTCTTGCTCGACTCACGCGAGCGTGACACAACACCTGCTTGAAGAAGGGCGCGATCGCCACCACATTTGGTGGTACAAAAACTTTCAAAAGGATTTTTCCATATGGCAACCGTGAAGGTCGACAAGAGCAACTTCCAGGCTGACGTGCTTGACGCCAACGTACCGGTCGTCGTCGATTTCTGGGCGGAATGGTGCGGCCCCTGCAAGCAGATCGCTCCGGCGCTCGAAGACATCGCCACCGAACTCGGCGCCAAGGTCAAGATCGCCAAGCTGAACATCGACGAGAATCCCGAGCTTGCCGCCCAGTTCGGCGTGCGCTCGATCCCGACGCTGATGATCTTCAAGGGCGGCGAAATGGCCGACATGAAGGTGGGTGCGGCGCCGAAGACCGCGCTGTCGCACTGGATCAATGGCAACCTCGCCTGACCTGTCTGAAATTCCTGATATCAAGCCCGGCCTCGCGCCGGGCTTTTTGTTGGCGTCATTGGTAACAGGCTCTGGCCCTCACATCCGGGCGATCCATGTCTTCTGTTGGCAGCGCAAGCAGGGAGAAATGATATGACCGGATCCGCCAAGGCCACCGTCTTCATCGACAATGAGCGCGTCATCGTCACCGAATACCGCTTCCAGCCGGGCGACAATACCGGCTGGCATCGCCATGGCCATGACTATGTCGTGGTGCCGCTGATGGACGGCAAGGTGAAGCTGGTGACCAAGGATGGCGAGAACTTCGCCGAGATGAAGAAGGGCGCACCCTATTTCCGCAAGGAAGGCGTCGAGCACGACGTGATCAGCGCCAATGAGGGTGAATACGCCTTCATCGAGATCGAGCTGAAGTGATGGCGTGCCATCATCTGCCATCTTGATGGCAGGGGCAGGAAAGGCTATATCTTTTCAAAAGGGAGTTTGAAATGGCCGAACCCCAGCTTTCCGTCCGCAGCGCAAAAGCACGTGATCTTGCGCATCGACTCGCTCGTCGCGAAAACCGCTCAATAGCTGATATCGTCGAACGCGCGCTTGAATCCTATGAGATTCGCGAGGCCGGGCGAGAACCGGCATCCGCCTTCTACTCCCGCCTGACGGCAAGCGTTGGCGTCGACATCGATCTGGAAAAAATCATCCGGGAAAACCGCAAGGTCCATACAGGGCCGGAGCTTTGATTTTCGTCGACACCAATGTGATTTCTGAGAGCCTTGGAAAGGCGCCTGACGCGGCTGTCATGGCTTGGCTGGTTCGCAACGATACCGAACTGGCGCTTCCCACGGTGGCGATTGCCGAAATCGCTTTCGGTATCCAAAAGATACGACCTGACGAGCGTGCCGATCGCCTGGAGCAAGGTCTCTCCCAATGGCGCCATCGCTTTGCCGGTCGCATTTTTGGGCTGACGGAGGAGGCGGCTCTGGCTTATGGCGAGATTATGGGAACGGCGACGCGCAAGGGCCGGGGCATGTCGGCACCCGATGGCATGATTGCAGCGATAGCGCGCGTGAATGGCGGTCGGCTGGCAACGCGTAACCTGAACGACTTCGGCCCGGCCAACCTCGAGCTGATCTCACCTTGGGATTTCTAATGCATGTCGCCCAAAAGTGATCTCTGTTTTGGGAAGACGACATGCATAAAAACAATGGCCTAAAGCGGGTCACCTGAATCCGTTCAGACGCGACACGCGTTAGGGCGTTTCACCGTTTCACGGAAAAGGAGGAATGCTCTACCAATCGGCGATGCGGTCGCCGCCGGCGAACTGTGCGCTTTTGCCGGTGTATTCGAACAGCTCGATCTTCACGCCGTTGGGATCGCGGATCCACGCCTGGAAAGTGTCGTCGCAGGCGTGCTTCTTGGCCGTGACGTCGATGCCCTTCGATTTGATGTGATCGATCGCAGCATCGATGTTTTCCACCTCGAGGCAGAAATGGTTGATCTGGTTCTGCTCGGTGTAGGCCGTGCCGTCCTTCTGGAACACCTCGATGTGGCTGCGCCCGCCGCAATTGAGGTAGAACCCGAAAATCTTGCCGTCGCGCAGGAAATTGAACTGCGTATCCAGGCCCAGCACGTCGCGATAGAAGCTTCGCGTTGCCTCCAGGTCATGCGCGAAGATGCAGACGTGAGCGAGCTGCTTGACCTTGATCATGACGGGTTCCTCGCAACTCCGACCTCAGGTCGGCGGAGTGCCGTTCTCGGCCAGCACCGCGCCGGTCAGATACAACGAACCGCTGATCAGGATGCGTGGCGCCGGGCCGTCCCAGGTGTCGCGCAGCAGCATCAGCGCGCTGGCGACGGAACTCACCGGCTCGGCGGTCAGCCCGGCTTCCGTTGCGCGGATCGCCAGTTCGTCGTTAGGCACGCCGGCCTCGCTGAGGCTCACCGGCACCGTGTAGACATGCCGGGCGAGGCCCTTGAAGGCACGGAAATAGCCGCTCTGGTCCTTGGTGTTGATCATGCCCGAGATGAGGAACAGCGGACGCGGGTTCTTCTCTTCCTGCTCGGCCAACGCTTCGGCAACCACCACGCCGGCGCCCGGATTGTGGCCACCGTCGAGCCAGATGTCGGCGCCCTTGGGTGCCAGTTCGGCCAGCCGGCCCTGCATCAGCTTCTGCATGCGGCCGGGCCAGGCGACATTGATCATCGCCTTTTCGGCGGCGCGATGGCTGATCTCGAAACCGGCCGCCTTGACCGCGGCGATCGCCGCCGCCGCATTGGCGAACTGGTGGCGTCCGGGCAGCCTGGGCGGCGGCAGGTCCATCAAGCCGTCTTCGTCCTGGTAGACCATGCGGCCGTTTTCCTCGAAGGCAAGGAAATCCTGGCCGTAGACGAAGGTGGGGCATTCAAGCCGCTCGGCGGTTTCGATCAGCACCTGCAGCGCCGTCTCGCTCTCCTGCGCGCCGATGACCACCGGACAGCCGGGCTTGATGATGCCGGCCTTTTCGGCCGCGATCAGTTCGACACGGTCGCCGAGATAGGCCTCGTGGTCGAGCGACACCGGCATGATCACCGACACGGCGGGCTCCTTGACGACATTGGTCGCGTCGAAGCGGCCGCCGAGCCCGACCTCGATGATGGCGGCGTCGGCCTGGTGTTCGGAAAACAAGAGGAAGGTGACTGCGGTGAGAATCTCGAAGACGGTGATCTTCTCGCCCTCATTGGCCCTGGCGGCACGGGCAATAGCATCGGCGAAAACCCTGTCTTCGACCAGCCTGCCGCCGCCATCGGCGGCCAGCCGGTAACGCTCATGCCAGTTGACCAGATGCGGCGAGGTATGGACATGGACGCGGTAGTCCGCGGCCTCGAGCAGGGCGCGCGAAAAGGCGGCGCACGAGCCTTTGCCGTTGGTGCCGGCGATGTGGATGACCGGGGGCAGCCGATCCTGCGGATTGTCAAGCCGCTCCAGCAGCCGCGAAATGCGGTCGAGCGAAAGGTCGAAGCCTTTCGGATGAAGTGCCATCAGGGCTTCGATTTCGCGGTCGGCGGCAAGCGTCGTCATGGGTAGAATCCTAGCGCATGAGCCTGAAAACCAGAATCGTTTCGGATGGCCATGGCAATCAAAAGCTACAGCGCGCCGAAGCCCTCGTGCAATCGCGGTCGCGGCGCCTCGTGTCGCTTCAGGCTTGCGGCCGAGCTTCCGCGGCGACCGCCGCCGGCGGCAGGATTTCCGGCTCCAGCGGCTTTTGCTCCTCCGGCAGCTTGAGCAGCATCTTGAGCAGCCGCGATATGGTTTCGCGCAGCTCCAGCCGCGACACCACCATGTCGACCATGCCGTGCTCCATCAGATATTCGGAGCGCTGGAAGCCGTCGGGCAATTTCTCGCGGATCGTCTGTTCGATGACGCGCGGTCCGGCAAAGCCGATCAGCGCGCCGGGCTCGGCAATGTGCACGTCGCCCAGCATGGCGTAGGAGGCGGTCACGCCGCCCGTGGTCGGGTTGGTCAAAACGACGATATAGGGCAGGCCGGCTTCCTTCAGCCGGTCGACACCGATCGTTGTCCGCGGCAATTGCATCAGGGACAAAATACCTTCCTGCATGCGGGCGCCGCCGGAAGCGGCGAACAGGATCAGCGGCCGCTTGCGCTGCAGGGCCACTTCGAAGCCATGCACGATGGCGTCGCCGGCAGCCATGCCGAGCGAGCCGCCCATGAAGGCGAAGTCCTGCACCGTGACCACCACCGGCAGACCCTCGACGGTGCCCAGCGCATTGATGATCGCGTCCTCAAGGCCGGTCTTGGCCTTGGCGTCCTTCAACCGGTCGACATAGCGCTTCTCGTCGCGGAATTTCAGCGGATCCTGCATCACCTTGGGGTTGTCCAGGGTCTCGTATTTGCCGCCATCGAAGAAGAATCTCAGCCGCTCCTTGGCCGAAATCTTCATATGATGGCCGGACGAGGGAATGACGAACTGGTTGGATTCCAGGTCCTTGTGGAACACCATCTCGCCGGTCTCCGGATCCTTGATCCAGAGGTTCTCGGGCATGTCGGTGCGCCGGCCGAGCATCGAATTGATCTTCGGGCGAACGTAATTGGTGATCCAGTTCATCGCTTCGGCTCCTGTCCTGACGAAGAGTTAGTGCATGTCGCCTAAAAGTGGAAACCGGTTTTGGGATAACGACATGCGCAAAAGCTGAGGTAGGAGAACTATTCGGCAGCAGCAAGGCGGGCCGAACGCACGCCTTGCGCAAGGCCGCTGACCAGCGTGGCGACGGCTTCGGCCGGATCGGCGGTCTTTTCGCCCTTCGGTCCCAGCACATTGGCTACCGCATTGACGATCGCGGTGCCGACGACCACGCCGTCGGCATTGGCGCCGATCACCCGGGCCTGCTCGGCGGTCTTGACGCCGAAGCCGACGCAGACCGGCAGGTCGGTATGGCCCTTGATGCGCTTGACCGCCGCCGCCACCTTGCCGGTGTCGGCCAGCGCCGAGCCGGTGATGCCGGTCATCGAGACGTAATAGACGAAGCCCGACGTGTTCTGCAGCACCTTGGGCAGGCGCTTGTCGTCGGTGGTGGGTGTGGCCAGCCGGATGAAATTGATGCCGGCTTTCAGCGCCGGAATGCACAGTTCCTCGTCCATCTCCGGAGGCAGGTCGACGACGATCAGCCCGTCGATGCCGCTGGCGATCGCGTCCTTGAGGAAGCGGTCGACGCCATAGATGTAGATCGGATTGTAGTAGCCCATCAGCACGATCGGCGTCTCATTGTCGCCGGTCCGGAAGTCGGCTGCCATCTTCAGCGTCTTGACCAGCGTCTGGCCGCCTTTCAGCGCCCTGAGACCCGCCGCCTGGATTGCCGGGCCGTCGGCCATCGGATCGGAGAACGGCATGCCGAGCTCGATGATGTCGGCGCCAGCCTTGGGCAGTGCCTTCATGATCGACAAAGAGGTGTCGTAGTCCGGGTCGCCGCCCATGAAATAGGTGACGAGCGCCGGGCGGCCTTCGGCTTTCAGTTTTGCCATGCGGCGGTCGATGCGGGTCACCATGATCAGATCTCCATGCCCAGCATCGAAGCCACCGTGTGCACGTCCTTGTCGCCACGGCCGGACAGGTTGACGATGACGATCTGGTCCTTGTCCATGGCGGGCACGATCTTCACCGCATGCGCAATGGCATGCGCGGATTCCAGCGCCGGGATGATGCCTTCGACGCGCGTCGTCAGCTTGAAGGCCTCCAGCGCTTCGTCATCGAGGATCGGCACGTATTCAACGCGGCCTGAATCGCGCAGCCAGGAATGCTCCGGCCCGACGCCGGGATAGTCGAGGCCGGCCGAGATCGAATGCCCGTCCATGATCTGGCCGTCGGCGTTCTGCAGGAGATAGGTGCGGTTGCCATGCAGCACGCCCGGCGCGCCGGCATTCATCGAGGCGCAATGCTCGATGCCGTCGAGACCGCGTCCCCCGGCCTCGATGCCGATGATGCGAACCTCCTTGTCGTCGAGGAAAGGATGGAACAGGCCGATGGCGTTCGAACCGCCGCCGACAGCAGCGATGATGGTGTCGGGCAGCCGGCCTTCCTGCTCGAGGATCTGCGCCCGCGCTTCGATGCCGATCACCGATTGGAAGTCGCGCACCAGCTCCGGATAGGGATGCGGGCCGGCGGCGGTGCCGATCAGGTAATAGGTGTCCTCGACATTGGTCACCCAGTCGCGCAACGCCTCGTTCATGGCGTCCTTCAGCGTGCCGTGACCAGCGGTCACCGGCCGCACTTCGGCGCCCAGCAGCTTCATGCGGAAGACATTGGGGCTTTGCCGGACGACGTCGGTGGCGCCCATATAGACGACGCAGGGAAAGCCGAATCGGGCCGCAACCGTGGCTGAGGCCACGCCATGCTGGCCGGCACCGGTCTCGGCGATGATGCGCTTCTTGCCCATGCGCTTGGCCAGCAGGATCTGGCCGAGGCAATTGTTGATCTTGTGCGAACCGGTGTGGTTCAGATCCTCGCGCTTGAAATAGACCTTTGCGCCGCCCCCGATGCCCTTCGCCGAGGAAACCTCACGAAGATGCCTGGTCAGCCCCTCGGCGAAATAAAGCTTCGACGGCCGTCCGGCATAGTGGGTCGACAGGTCAGTCAGCTCGGCCCTGAAATCCGCATCGTTCTTGACCTCGTTCCAGTGCCGCTCCAGATCGAGGATCAGCGGCATCAGCGTTTCGGCAACGAAACGACCGCCGAAAATGCCGAACATGCCCTGTTCGTCGGGCCCAGTGCGGAAGGAATTGGGTGTCGCCGGCTTGTTCATCGCCGATCTCCTGGCTTGTCGTTTACAGCACGCTCAGGCTGCGCAGGTGTTCCGCGCGGCCCTGACGGCCCGGAAAAACTGTTCGATCAGCGCCGGATCCTTGATGCCCGGCGCGCTTTCCACGCCTGAGGAAATGTCTATTCCGGGCGGGTCGGCAAGCCGAAGGGCATCGCCGATATTGGCGGCGTTGAGCCCACCGGAAAGCATGTAATCGACGCTGCCGTCAAGGCCGGCGAGGATGTGCCAGTCGAAGGCCACACCATTGCCGCCCGGCAGCTCTGAGCCTTTCGGCGGCTTGGCGTCGAACAGGAACCGGTCGGCTATGCCGATGAACGGCTTTATCCGTTCGAGATCGGCGGCCTCGCTGAGCGGCAGCGCCTTCATCACCGGCAGGCCATAGCGGGCTTTGACCTCGGCGACGCGCTCGGGCGTTTCCGCACCATGCAGCTGCAGCATGTCAGGCTGCATTTTAGCAACGATTTCATCAAGGAAGGCGTCGCTGGTATCGACGGCGACGGCAACCGCCATCGCCTTGCCGCGCGCAGTCTCGCGCAGACGGCCAGCCTCGGCAGGTTCGACATAGCGCGGGCTTTTGGCGAAGAAGATAAACCCGACATGGCTGGCGCCGCCGGCCAGCGCCGCGGCCATTGCCCCGTCGGTCTTCAAGCCGCAGATCTTGATGTCGAGTGCCATGGCGCGGGAATTGGCATGAAAAGCGAAAAGAGTCGAGAAAAAGCGTGCTGTTTGCCGGCACGGCCAAAGGCGCTACCTATGGATGGACAGGAGCAAGGCGGGGAGAGCACGATCATGACCGACAGGACAATTGCCGAACTCAGGCAGAAGATAGCGCAGGCGCGCGAGGTCATCGCGCACCTGCTCGGCAAGGCTGCCTTCAATGGCGCCGAAGCGCACCGGGCGCTCGATTATTTCGGCGGCGATGAATTCGACGGCAATTTCCTGCCGTGGCCGCATCATGGCGATGAGGGGTTGCGGCCGGAAGAGCTTAATGCGGCGAATGACGACTGAATTTCGTCATCCTAGGGCGGAGCGACGCGAAGCGGAGCGCAGACCCTAGGATCCATGCCGTGACATCCACCGAAGGATGCGGCGGTGGAGAATGAACGCGTTGCTGAAAAGGTCGTTTTGTTCTGGCGGATATCCGAGACCTGCACCGTTGCGGCGCTCGTGCGTCACGGCATGGATCCCAGGGTCTGCGCCGCGTCGCTTCGCTCCTTGCTCCGCCCTAGGATGACGACGTTGGAGATAGCTTCGCCAATCTCCAACGGTCGCGCGAGTAGCCTACTGCGCTCGACGTGCCGCTCGGCTGCCGCCTACTCGAACATGATCGCCTGCAGCGCACCGCCATTGCGCTTCAGCCAGTCCTTGCAGCGATCGGTGTCGGGGCAGAGCTTTTCGCACAATTTCCAGAATTTCGGACCATGGTTCATCTCCTTGAGATGCGCCACTTCATGCGCCACAAGGTAGTTGATGACCGGCGACGGCGCCATCATGATGCGCCAGGAGAAGGACAGATTGCCTTCGGAGGTGCAGGAGCCCCAGCGGCTCGACGTGTCCTTGAAGCGGACGGCCTTGGCGCGTTTGCCCAACGCCTGGGTGTGCTTGAGCACCAGCTTCTCGATGTCCTTCTTGGCCTCGCGCTTGAGGAAGTCGGCGATGCGGCGCGGTAGGTGTATGCGATCGCCGTGCACGATCAGCAGCGGGCCGCGCTCATCGCTCGACACCGTCACGGTCCCGCGCTTTGATGGTTCATGGACGATGCGGTGCGCCACGCCGCGCACCGGGATCCTGATACCTGGCCGCACCTGCGGCCGCGTCGGCACCTTGGCCAGTCGCTGCTCCAGCCAGTCCTGGTGCCGCTCGAGGAACCTGTCCACCTCGCCGCGGCGCAGGCCTGGCGGCACGGTGATGCGCAGACCCTGGCCGCCTGAATCGATGCGCAGCGTCATTCGGCGCGCCCTGGCGCTCTCGACGATCTTGAGCGGCAGCGTGCGGCCGGCGACGCAATATTCGCGTTCCACGACAGGCGTGGGCTTGGGCTTTGTCAGATTGCGAAAGAAGCCGAGAGTCATGGCGGGACGATACGCGATTCGAGAAAAACGACTAGAACAAAAAAGAAACGGCGCCGCTCGCGCGACGCCGTCGTCATACCTTGGCCTGTCCTACAGCGCCGCGCGACCTCTGGGACGCGCAAAGGACGCTGTAGCACTCTAAGTTGGCGCATGATCCTTTCCGAAAACCGGTTCCGGTTTTCGGGGTCATGCGTCGGGCGTCAGTCGTCAAGCAGGTTCGAACCCTTGCCACGCTTGGTGGTCGTCGTTCCGGCGCCCGGATCGGCCTTCGTCGGAGCCGTCGACTTGTTGCGGTTGGCCATGAACCGGTCGAACTCGTCCTGGTCCTTGGCGCGGCGCAATTCGCGGGCATACTCGTCGAACTGGGTCAGCATCTCGTCGAGCTTGCGACGCTCTTCGTTCAGGCGCTCCAGTTCCTTTTCGCGCCAGTCGTCGAAAGCGACGTTGCCGGTGCGGGCGGAGCCATTGCCCCAGCGCGCGGCCTTGTCGGAACCGCGGCGGCATCCGGCGAAGATGCCGTCGGTCGCGCGGTTGACGTCACGCTTGAAGCCATCGAGGCGGTCGCCCCAAATGATGTAGGCGAGCATGGCGAAGCCGAGTGGCCAGAACACCATGAAACCCACAACCATCAACGCGATGGTTGCCGGCGTCCAGGCCGGACGGATCAATGCGGATGTGTTCATTTTCTCCCATTCCTTCGGTTGGAGACAGCCAAACCCGGCTGCGTGGAATCGAAATGGGAAGAGAAAAACGGCGATTCAAGACAATGTCCGCCAAATCCGGACAAGCATCTGAAATGATTATCGCTTTTTGATCATATCGAGGGAAAGCACGACCAACCCGGCAATCAGGCCCCAGAATGCGGCGCCAACGCCGAACAGCGTCAGGCCCGACGCGGTGACGACAAAGGTGACGGTGGCGGCCATGCGATCCGCCTCTTCCTTCAGCGCGATAGACAGCGCGTTGGCGAGCGACGCCATCAGCGCCAGGCCTGCCACCAGCACGATCAGGCTCTGCGGCAGCACCGCGAAGATCGCCACCAGCGAAGCGCCGAAAATAGCAAAGATGAGATAGGCGAGCGCATAGAACGGCCCGGTCTTCCAGCGCTCGGCGGGATCGGGGTGGACGTCCGGTCCGGTGCAGATCGCCGCCGAGATCGCCGCCAGATTGGTCGTCGAGCCGCCGAACGGCGCCGAGAGCAGCGAAAACAGGCCCGTGACACCGATCAGCGGGCCGGGCTCCGGGTGATAGCCGGCGGCGCGCAGCACGGCGAGGCCGGACAGGTTTTGCGACGCCATGGTGACGAGATAGAGCGGCAGTGCCAGGCCGATCACCGCCTTGGTGGTGAAGTCAGGCGCAATCAGCGTCAGCGTCGACAGTTCCGGTGTCGGCAGGCCACCGACACGGCCGGTGAGGAAAGCGGCGAGGCCACCGCCGATCAGAACCGCCAGCACCGACAGCGCCGGGTTGAACAGCCTGATAACGAAGAAGACGGCGATCAGCGGCAGGATCAGCCACGGGTCGATCGGAATGGTCTTCACCGCATTGAGCGCGAAGGTGACGACGATGCCGGCCAGCATGCCCGAGGCGACGGAGGGCGGTATCCTCGAGATCAGCTTGGTCAGGGGCCGAAACAGCCCTGTGGCGATCAGAAGGACGCCGGTGACGATGAAGGCGGCGACGGCCTCGCTCATCGAAAAGCCGCTCGATGCCGCGATCAGCGCCAGGCCCGGCGTCGACCAGGCGGTGATGACAGGCATTTTCGTGCGCCATGACAGCCACAGGCTCTCGATCGCCATGGCCAGGCAGATCGTCGTCACCCAGCTTGCCGTCTCGATCTGCGTCGCACCGACTGCGGTGGCGGCTGCGATGACGATGGCCAGCGTGCCGCCGAAGCCGACGATCGCCGCGACGAAGGCGGATATCGGGATGGAAAGGCGCATCAGTTTCCCCTCTGCGCCATCGCATCGACGGCCCGCACCAGCATGTCGAGATCTTGGGGTCGCGACAAGCGATGGTCGCCGTCGGGGATCAATGACAGTGTCACGTCGTCGGCGGGCAGCAAGCTGACCAGCTTCAGTGCGTGGCTTGCAGGCACGTCCGCATCGGCCAGGCCCTGCAGGATGTGCACCGGGCAATGGGTGTCGATCGGGCCTGTCATAACCCGGTTGTAGCGCCCGTCCTCGATCAGGGCGCGGGTGTAGATGTAGGGTTCCGTGGAATAGTCCGACGGCTCTTCGAAGAAACCTTTTTTGGCGAGATCGCGCTTCTGCGCCTTGGTCAGCACCGGTTCGACCAGGTCGGCGGTGAAATCCGGGGCTGGCGCCAGCAGCACCATGCCGGCGACGTTGCTATCGCCTGCCTTGCGCAATTCCTGCACCATGCGCAGCGCGATCCAGGCGCCCATCGAGGAGCCGACCAGGATCTGGCTGCCCCGGGTGAAATGCCGGAACACGGCAAGGCTCTGCGCAAGCCATGTCGAAATCGTGCCGTCGGCAAAGGCGCCGCCGGATTCGCCATGGCCAGAATAATCGTGGCGCAGGAAGGCGCGGCCTTCTTTCGCCGCCCAGTCCGTCAGCGTCTGCGCCTTCGTGCCCAGCATGTCCGACTTGTAGCCGCCGAGCCAGACGATGCCTGGCGCAGAGCCAGCAGTATGGCGCACCGCGATGCGCGATCCATCTACATCCAGAAAGATTGGGGGCGTAGCAGTCATGGCTTTTCCTCAACGCGGGTCTTGTGACACAGCCGGTGGCGTGGCGAAAAGTGCTCACGATGTTGTTTGTTTGGTGCAGAGCAGCGATCAGGGTGATTTTCTGTCAATGCTGTGCTATTGACTCCGCCCGCGCGCTCACCACATTGCGCGTCCACGCATCAACACTGACGAACCTGAACGAAACGGCCAAGGAGACCACGACCATTCGCAGACCTTTCAAAGCAGCGGCGCCGACCAAGGATGGCCCGCGCTCCAACCGTGACATCCGGGTTCCCCGGGTCCAGCTTATCGACGCCGATGGCCAGAACCGCGGCGATATTTCCATCAACGATGCGTTGCTGCTCGCCGAAGAGGCTGGGCTCGATCTCGTCGAGATATCGCCCAATGCGGTGCCCCCCGTCGTCAAGATCCTCGATCTCGGCAAGTTGAAATACGCCAACCAGAAGAAGGCGGCCGAGGCGCGCAAGAACCAGAAGGTCATCGAGATCAAGGAGATCAAGATGCGCCCGAACATCGACAGCCATGACTACGAGACCAAGATGAAGGCGGTTCGCCGCTTCTTCGAGGAAGGCGACAAGGTCAAGCTGACGCTGCGCTTCCGTGGCCGCGAGATGGCGCATATGGAACTCGGCATGCAGCTTCTGAACAAGGTCCGCGAGGAAGTGGCGACGATTGCCAAGGTCGAAGCGGAACCGAAGCTCGAAGGCCGCCAGATGATGATGGTGCTGTCGCCGCGCTAGAGCGATCCCCGTCAAAAGCAAAGGCCGCTTCGGCGGCTTTTGTTTTGTTTTGCCTCCGCCATGATTTCTCCGCAAGTTGCTTCGACAAGGATTCTGGTTGCCGGTCCTCGCGGCGAAAGGATTCTCCCATGACCGCTGCGGCACGTTCTACAAGTGAAATGGGTCGCTATCAGCGGCGCCGGCGCGTCCTGCTGGCGCTGCTAATCGGCGCTTTTTGCGCTTTGCTGATCTTCGGCGGCTCCCCGCACGATGAACTGACCCACGAACGCATAGAGGCGCACGGGATCGCCCTGATACTGATCGGAATCGGCGGCCGGCTCTGGTCGATCCTCTATATCGGCGGCCGCAAGTCGGCCGAAGTGGTTGCAACCGGCCCATATTCGGTGATGCGCAACCGCTATATTTTTTCTCCACCGTAGCGGCCGTCGGCATTGGCACTCAGACCGGCAGCGCGATCGTCGCGGTAGCGTCGGCGGTTTTGTGCGCGGCCGCGTTCCACATCGTCACGCTGCGCGAGGAACGGCATTTGACGACCGTGCTCGGGGCGCCGTACAAGGACTACGTTGCACGGGTGCCGCGTTTTTTTCCCAATCCCCGGCTTTATCGCGATCAGGCCGAGGTCACCTTCACACCGCGCATCTTCAATCACACGCTGCGCGACGGCTTGATGTTTCTGGTTTCCATACCGTTTTTCGAACTCATCGAGTCCGGACAGGAAAGCGGTGTAATTCCCGTCCTCTTCTGGCTGTATTGAGCTGCGGTAGGCAGTCAAAAGAGGCGACATGCATTAAATCCGCCTGAATTATCCTGCAAGCCGTCCCAACGATCGGCGGGGCCCTGTTTTCTTGGCCAGAAGCTGCGATCGCCGGCAAGTTTTTCGACGATCGGATTCCGCCATGGTCAATGAAATCAAGTCTGCGCCCGTCGAGGCACACGGGCTGGGCAACTACCAGCATATGCGCCGCATGGTGCTTGCGGTGCTGGTGGTGGTGCTGTTTCTGGCACTGCTGTTCGGCCAATCGACGTTTCCGCCTGAAACCTGGGTGCATGAGTCGATCGAAATGTTCGGCGTGCTGCTGATTTTCCTCGGCATCGTCGGGCGCCTTTGGGCGACGCTCTACATAGGCGGGCGCAAATCTTCCGAGGTGGTGACCGGCGGGCCTTACTCGATCACCCGCAACCCACTTTATGTGTTCTCGACCGTGGCCGCGGCGGGCGTCGGCGCCCAGATCGGCTCGTTCTCCGGCATCATCCTCTTTGCGCTGCTGTGCGCGGGTGCCTTCCACATCGTCATCCTGCGCGAAGAGAAGTTCCTCAAGGAAGCGCTCGGCGCGCCGTACCAGGCCTATCTGGAGAAGGTGCCGCGCTTCTTCCCGAAGCTGTCGCTCTACCAGGAGGGCGATACGGGCAGCTTCAAGCCCCGCCTGTTGCTGACCACGCTGCTCGACGGCCTGGTCTTCCTCGTCGCCCTGCCGGCCTTCGAGCTGATAGACGGAGCCCAGCTGTCAGGCATGTTGCCGGTCT
Organism: Mesorhizobium sp. M0243; assembly: GCF_040321775.1. Taxonomy (NCBI): domain Bacteria; kingdom Pseudomonadati; phylum Pseudomonadota; class Alphaproteobacteria; order Hyphomicrobiales; family Phyllobacteriaceae; genus Mesorhizobium; species Mesorhizobium sp. M0243. The sequence continues at coordinate 77,554 of NZ_JAMYSF010000020.1, forward strand.
GGTTCACGCTGCCCTGACCAAGGACACAGCGCCGCATCTCCACAGGTGTTGCACGCGGGCCGTCTTTGACGTATAGCACCGCCGTTCAAGAAAACCGCCCGGCAGGGCATGCCGTGGCGGTTTCATTTGCTTTTCGGGCTTTGGTCGGCCCGAAGCGAACAAGAAGCGCGATAGTGCGCCAACAATACGGAGTAGCAAAATGCCCAAGATGAAGACCAAATCGGCCGCCAAGAAGCGGTTCAAGATCACAGGTACGGGTAAAGTCCTGTCGGCTGCGGCCGGCAAGCGTCACGGCATGATCAAGCGTTCCAACAAGTTCATTCGAAATGCCCGCGGCACGATGGTTCTGGCTGAACCGGATGGCAAGAAGGTCATCAAGAATTTTCTGCCGAACGGTCTCTAGGGAATGATGCCAAAAAAGTTGCAGACTTTTTGGAAAACATCATTCGCCAAAATAAGATCATTCGGTCCGGACACGCATTTGTTTTACGCAATTCCGAACGGAAAACCGCAAGGCACTTTTTCTGGAATTGCTTTTAAGGAGATCATGACATGGCACGCGTAAAAAGAGGCGTCACTTCGCACGCCAAGCACAAGAAGGTCCTGAAAGCCGCCAAAGGCTTCTACGGCCGCCGCAAGAACACCATCCGCATCGCCAAGCAGGCGGTGGAAAAGTCGATGCAGTACGCGTATCGCGACCGCAAGAACCGCAAGCGCTCGTTCCGCGCGCTGTGGATCCAGCGCATCAACGCCGCGACGCACGAGCATGGCCTGACCTATGGCCGCTTCATCGACGGCCTCAACAAGTCGGGCATCGAGATCGACCGCAAGATCCTGTCGGACATGGCCATCCATGAGCCGCAGGCTTTCGCAGCCCTGGTCGCCAAGGCCAAGGTGGCGCTCGAATATCTGAAGAACACCACGCCGAACGCTTTTGAAAGCGCTGTCGCCTAAGACCAGCGCTTCCCAAGCATTCGCAATTCTGATTTGGGGAACCCGCGCTGGCACGGCTGGCGCGGGTTTTTCTTTTGCCTGAACTTTCAACTTAAAAGTGACTTTCACTTTGAGCTGATTTCCAACGTAGCGAGTTTGACCGTGAACGACGCAACCACTGGCCTGGATACGCTTGAAAACTCACTTCTGGCCGAAATCGCCTCGGCCGCCGATGAGCCGGCCATCGAGGCCGTGCGCATCGCTGCTTTCGGCAAGAAGGGCGCCGTGTCCGAGATGCTGAAGACCCTTGGCGCCATGACCGCTGAGGAGCGTCAGGTCAAAGGCCCCGCAATCAACGGACTCAAGAACCGCGTCACAGATGCGCTGACGGTGCGCAAGGCCGAGTTGAAAGATGTGGCGATCACCGCCCGCCTCGCCGCCGAAAGGGTCGATGTGACGCTGCCGGTGCGGCAGTCGCCGGCCGAGCGCGGCCGTATCCACCCGATCAGCCAGGTCATCGATGAGATCGCGGCGATCTTCGGCGACCTCGGGTTTTCCATCGCGGAAGGTCCCGATATCGAGACCGATTACTACAATTTCACTGCGCTGAATTTCCCCGAAGGCCATCCGGCGCGCGAGATGCACGACACCTTCTTCTTCCAGCCGGACGAGAAGGGCGAGCGCAAGCTTCTGCGCACCCACACTTCGCCGGTGCAGATCCGCACCATGGAGACGAAGAAGCCGCCGATCCGCATCGTCATTCCGGGCAAGACCTACCGCCAGGATTCGGACGCCACTCACTCGCCGATGTTCCATCAGGTCGAGGGGCTGGTGATCGACAAGACGGCCAACGTCGCCAACATGAAGTGGGTGCTGGAGGAGTTCTGCAAGGCCTTCTTCGAGGTGCCGCAGGTCAAGATGCGCTTCCGGCCGTCCTTCTTCCCGTTCACCGAGCCGAGCCTCGAGGTCGACATCCAGTGCGACCGCTCCAGGCCCGGCGAAGTGCGCTTCGGCGAAGGCTCCGACTGGATGGAGATCCTCGGCTGCGGCATGGTCCATCCCAACGTGCTGCGCCATGGCGGGCTTGATCCGGACGAATATCAGGGCTTTGCCTGGGGCATGGGCATCGACCGCATCGCCATGCTGAAATATGGCATGCCGGACCTGCGCGCCTTCTTCGACGCGGACGTCCGCTGGCTGTCGCATTACGGCTTCAGGCCGCTCGACATGCCGACGTTGTTCGGAGGCCTGAGCGCATGACAGCGCCCTACGCCGGCGGCTGCCGCTGCGGCGCCGTGCGGTTCGAAGCTTCCGTCGAACCGCATCACGTCAGCTATTGCCATTGCGGCGATTGCCGGCGGGCCAGCGGCGCGCCGGTGTCGGCCTTTGTCGGCTTCCTGGTCGATCAGGTCGCGTTCACCGGCAAGGCGCTGAAGATGTATGAGAACGGCCCGGTGACGCGCTCGTTCTGCGGCACTTGCGGCTCGCCCATCGCCTATGTCGACGAGCGGCTGGAAGACGACATCTACTTCATGCTCGGCGCCATGGACATGCCGGCCGATTTTGAGCCGACGCAGCATGCCTATGTCGGCGAACAGCTTGCCTTCCTGCATATATCCGACGACCTGCCGAGACATCTGAAAACAAGCGTCAAAAGACCAGACGGAACAGTCCCATGAAATTCACCCTCTCCTGGCTCAAGGACCACCTAGAGACCGACGCCACGCTCGACGAGATCGTCGAGCGACTGACCTCGATCGGCCTCGAAGTCGAGCATGTCGACGACAAGTCGAGCCTGAAGCCCTTCGTCATCGCCAGGGTGCTGACGGCGGTCCAGCATCCCGATGCCGACCGGCTGCGCGTGCTGACCGTCGATACGGGCGACGGCAAGTCACCCGTGCAGGTCGTCTGCGGCGCGCCAAACGCCCGCGCTGGCCTGATCGGCGCCTTTGCTGCGCCCGGCACCTATGTGCCCGGCATCGACGTGACGCTGGCGGTCGGCAAGATCAGGGGGGTCGAGAGCCACGGCATGATGTGTTCCGAGCGCGAGCTGGAACTGTCAGACGAACACAACGGCATCATCGACCTGCCCGAGGATGCGCCGGTCGGCACCAGCTTCGCCGCTTATGCGCATATCGACGATCCGGTCATCGAGATCAATTTGACGCCGAACCGGCCGGACGCCACCAGCGTCTATGGCGTCGCCAGGGATCTGGCGGCGAGCGGGCTTGGCCGCCTCGTCGGCGGCGCCATCATGCCGCATGTCGGCAACGGCATGTGTCCGGTCAAGGTAACGATCGAAGCGCCGGAGCTTTGCCCTGGCTTCGCGCTCAACCTGGTCAAGGGCGTCAAGAATGGGCCGTCGCCGAAATGGCTGCAGCAGCGGCTGATCGCCATTGGCCTGAGACCCATCAGCGCGCTGGTCGACATCACCAATTACGTCACCTTCGACCGCGGCCGCCCGCTGCATGTGTTCGACGCCAGCAAGGTTGCCGGCAATCTCGTCGTGCGCCGCGCGCGCGATGGTGAAAAGGTGCAGGCGCTCGACGGCCGCGAATACACGCTGACGCCGGAAATGTGTGTCATCGCTGATGACAATGGCGTCGAGTCCATCGCCGGCATCATGGGCGGCGAGCATTCGGGCTGCGACGAGAACACGACCGACGTGCTGATCGAATCCGCCCTTTGGGATCCGATCACCACGGCGCGCACCGGCCGCACGCTCGGCATCATCACCGACGCGCGCTACCGCTTCGAGCGCGGCGTGGACCCCGAATTCATGGTTCCCGGCGTCGAGTTGGCAACGAAACTGGTGCTCGATTTCTGCGGCGGCACGCCGACCGAAATGGAAGTCGTCGGTTATGCCGACTATCAGCCGAAGATCGTTTCCTTCCCGCTGGCGGAAGTGAAGCGGCTGACCGGCATCGAGGTCGACGAGGATGAGAGCCTATCTATCCTTGAGCGCCTGGGTTTCAGTGCAGAGCCAACCTATCGACCCCATGCCAACTATGTTGCTCCGCCGCCCGGCACACGAGATTTCTCGTCTCAAGAAAAGATATCGGGCGTCTTCGACGTCGCCGTGCCGTCCTGGCGCCCCGACGTCGATGGCAAGGCAGATCTGGTCGAGGAAGTCATGCGCATCCACGGCGTCGACAACATCGCGCCGCAGCCGCTCGGTGCGCATGACGCGGTCAACGCCAGGATACTCACCACGCTGCAGGTCCGTACCCGCACCGCCAAGCGCGCGCTTGCCGTGCGCGGCATGATGGAAGCCGTCACCTGGTCGTTCATTCCGGCCAAGCATGCCGAGCTGTTCGGCGGTGGCCAGACCGCGCTGAAGCTCGCCAACCCGATCGCCGCCGACATGTCCGACATGCGGCCGTCGCTGCTGCCCGGGCTGATCGCCGCTGCACAGCGCAATGCCGACAAGGGTATTGGCGACGTGGCGCTGTTCGAAGTGTCGGGCACCTATGAGGGCGACGGCGCCGACCAACAGCGGCGCGTCGCCGCCGGTGTGCGTCGCGGCACCGCCAAGCTCGACGGCTCCGGCCGCAACTGGGCCGGCAATTCGGGTGCGGTCGGCGTGTTCGACGCCAAGGCCGACGCGATCGCCGCGCTCGAAGCCTGCGGTGCGCCGGTCGAGCGGCTGCAGATCGAGGCCGGCGGTCCAGCCTGGTACCATCCCGGCCGTTCCGGCACCATCAAGCTCGGCCCGAAAACCGTGCTCGGCACCTTTGGCGAATTCCACCCGAAGACGCTGGAGGGGCTCGATGTTTCCGGGCCGCTGTGCGGCTTCGAGGTGTTCGTCGATGCGGTGCCCGAACCGAAGGCCAAGCCGACGAAAACCAAGCCGAAACTGGAACTGTCCCCCTTCCAGGCGGTCAAGCGCGACTTCGCTTTCGTCGTCGACAAAACGGTCGAGGCCGGCACGCTGGTCCGCGCGGCGCTCGCCGCCGACAAGAAGCTCATCACGGGCGTTTCGGTCTTCGACATCTTCGAAGGCGCTTCGCTCGGCGAGGGCAGGAAGTCTATTGCCATCGAAGTGTCGATCCAGCCGGTCGAAAAGACGCTGACCGACGAGGATTTCGAGGCACTGGCCAAGCGTATCGTCGAGAATGTCGGCAAGCAGACGGGCGGCGTTCTGCGCGGCTAAGACTTGCGAGCAGATGGCGAATCGCCCTCCAAAGGGCGATGGACCATCTGCGGTATTCCGGACTTCCTTTCGAAGAACAGCGCGCGGCGTTTCTCGCCATCGTGCCTGCCGACCCGCTGGTCCGCGACGCGCTGGCGCGGGCTCGCACGCTCGACCTGCCGGGCTGGCTGGTGGTGTCCGGCGCGCTCTACAACAGTGTCTGGAACCACCTGACCGGCAAGCCTTCGGGTTACGGCATCAAGGACGTTGATCTCTTCTACTTCGATGACAGCGACCTGTCCTACGAGGCCGAGGACGCGGTGATCCGCCGGGCGGCGCGGCATTTCGAGGGGCTAGCGTTGCCGGTCGAGGTGCGCAACCAGGCGCGGGTGCATCTATGGTATCCGCAGAAGTTCTGCCAACCCTGCCCGCGCTATTCGAGCGCCAGCGAATCCGTCAGCTATTTTGCGTCGAAGACCCATGCGGTGGGTGTGCGATACGATGCGGATGGGCAGCTCGAGATCGTGGCTCCATTTGGTCTTGACGATATTTTTTCGTTCCGCATCACACCGAACCGGGTGATGGACAATCAGCGCACGCATGAGGTGAAGGGCAGACGCGCCCAGGAGTATTGGCCGGAGACCACTGTCGTGCCTTGGTAGGGAGTTGCCGGAATGTTGGCGCGAGGCACCCCCCTCTGGCCTGCCGGCCATCTCCCCCGCAAGGAGGGAGATTGGCAACTTCATCGGCGGCACCCTTCTTGCAACGTTGGTGATTGGCGAAAGCCGGCGTGACATCCGATCTCCCCCCTTGCGGGGGAGATGTCCGGCAGGACAGAGGGGGGTGCCTCGCGCCAACGTCACGCAACCTTCTGCACCATCGCGCATGAAAAGGGGCGCCGAAGCACCCCTTCCGCTTACTCACCAGCTTTCACCCATTCACCAGCGCCAACTCCTTCTGCGCATAGCGCCTACCGACCACCTTGTCGGGCGACAGCGCATCGCCAATCGCCTGCACCTCGACAGCGCTAAGTGCAATGTCCGCCGCCGCCGTGTTCTGCTCGAGATGGCGGATTTTGCGCGCACCGGGGATCGGTACGATGAAATCGCCCTGGTGCAGCACCCAGGCCAGCGCCAGCTGCGCCGAGGTTGCGCCCTTTTCAGCCGCCAGCTTTTCCAGCGTGGCGATGACGGCGGCATTGGCTTCCATCGCCTCGGCCTGGAAGCGCGGCAAGGTCCGGCGCCAGTCGTCGTCGCTCAAGGCCTCGGGCTTGGCGATCGTGCCGGTCAGCAGCCCACGGCCGAGCGGGCTATAGGGAACGAAGCCGATGCCGAGCTCGCGGCAGACGGCGAACACCTCGTCTTCCGGGTCGCGGCTCCACAGCGAATACTCGCTCTGCACGGCCCATATCGGATGAACGGCATGGGCCCGGCGGATGGTCGCGGCACTCGCCTCGGACAGGCCAAGCGCGCGCACCTTGCCCTCGCGCACCAGTTCGGCCATGGCGCCGACCGTATCCTCGATCGGCACGTTGGGGTCGACACGGTGCTGATAGTAGAGGTCGATCACATCGGTGCCCAGCCGTTTCAGCGAGGCCTCGGCGACCGCCTTGACGTGCTCGGGGCGGCTGTCGACGCCCGCCATGCGGTCGAGGCCTGTACCTTCCTCCAAAATCTTGAAGCCGAATTTTGTCGCGATCGTCACCTTGTCACGCACCGACTTCAGCGCCTTGCCGAGCAGGATCTCGTTCTCGTAAGGGCCATAGACTTCCGCCGTGTCGAAGAAATTGACGCCGATGTCGACGGCGCGGTGCAGCGTGGCGATCGCATCGGCTTCCGCTTGGCCGCCATAGGCGAAGCTCATGCCCATGCAGCCGAGGCCGACGGGGTAGACGTTCAATTCAGTTCCTAGCTTGCGGGTTTGCATAACGCGTCTCCTTGTTGCGATGTGGGAGAAATAGCGCCTTGCCTTGTGTTCGATAATCGGTTTTCATCCGCACGGGCTGTACTAAAAGATAGATCAATGAATCGAGCGCATCTTTCACAACTGGCGGTGCTGGCGACTGTCGCTCAATGCGGCAGCTTTCGCGGCGCTGCCAGGGAATTGGCCATCGCGCCTTCGGCGGTTAGCCACGCGGTATCCAGCCTCGAAGCCCGGCTTGGCGTGCGCCTGTTGGCACGCAGCACGCGCAGCGTTGCCCCGACCGAGGAGGGCGCGCAACTGCTCGAGCGATTGCGGCCGGCGCTTTCCGAGATCGACCTGGCGCTGGAGACGGCAATCGAAGCGCGCGACCGGCCGGCCGGCAATCTGCGGCTGACCGTGCCGCGCACGGCGGCCCATTTGGCGCTGACGCCACGGCTGGGCGCCTTTGCGTCGGCCTATCCCGACATCGTGCTGGAGATCGTCATCGAGGACCGCTTCACCGACGTGGTGGAAGGCGGCTTCGATGCTGGAGTCAGGCTAGGCGAGAGCCTGCAGCGCGACATGATCGCGGTGCGCATCGGGCCGGACCTTCGCGGCGCGGTGGTCGGCGCCCCGGTCTATTTCGAGGTGAGCCCCAAGCCGCTCCACCCGCGCGACCTAGCCGGCCACCGCTGCATCCGCTTCCGCTTCTCCAGCGGCATCCTCTACCGCTGGGAATTCGAGAAAGGCCGCGAGAGGATCGAGATGGCGGTGGAGGGACCGCTGATCCTCGACGAGGACCATCTGATCGCCCAGGCGGCGGTCGACGGCGCCGGGCTTGCCTTCGTCTTTGAGGATTATGTCCGCGCACCGCTCGCCGACGGCAGGCTGATCCGCGTGCTGGAGGACTGGTGCCCGCCCTTCGACGGCTTCTTTGTCTATTATCCGAGCCGCCGTCAGATGCGGCCAGCGCTTAGGGCGTTTGTCGATTTCTTCAAGGTGAGTGGATAGAGCGGGCTCGCCCCTCCCCCTGGTGGAAGAAAACCGGCATCGCGGTCGTTCACCAACGATGCAAACATCGATCACCAATAGCACGACCCGCTATGGCTGGGGCGCGATCATTCTCCACTGGCTGATTGCGCTGATCTTCATCGGTCAGTTCGGGCTCGGCTTCGTCATGGTTCGGCTGACCAGTCAGCGCACCGCCTTCGAACTGATCCAACTGCACAAATCCTTCGGCTTCCTGCTGCTCGGTCTGGTGGTGCTGCGCGTCGCCTGGCGCCTCGGCAATGCAACGCCGCCGCTGCCGCGCTCGGTCGGAACCCTGGAGCGTCGGGCCGCCCCGCTGGTCCATTTTGCGCTCTACGCGTTCCAGCTTGCCTTGCCCTTGTCCGGCTGGGCGCTGGTGTCGGTGTCGATGCTGGAGATCCCCAGCCTGCCGTTCAACCTGTTCGTCATGCCGAACCTGCCGCTGGCTGAATCGGATGGCGCCGAAAGCTTCTGGGCGGCAACGCATTGGTATCTCGCCTATGCCGGCATGGCGCTGGTCGCTCTCCATGTCCTGGCGGCGCTGCGTCATCATTTCCAGCTCAGGGATGGCGTGCTTACGCGCATGATCACGCCTTCGTCAGATGCGGAATAGATCGGACGGCTCATTCGTTGACGGGGCGAGGACGCACACAGCGCCGCCTCCAAAAAGGAACACCTCCATGTACACGCGCATCCTCGGATTTGCGGCGGTCGCCGCTTGCCTTGCCATGCCTGTTTCAGCGGCCGTCGCGCTTGGTGACGCCGCCGGCAGCTATTCGATCAGCCCGGCCAACTCCAGCATCCGCTTTTCCATCGGCAAGGTCGGCGGCGGCGGCCTTGATGGCGCCTTCGCCCGCTTCAAGGGCTCGATCCGCATCGACAACAGCGATGTCGCGCGCTCGCAGGTCAATTTCACCATCTTTCCCGAAAGCGTCAGCACCGGCCAAGGCCGTATCGATGCCTTCCTGCGCTCCGACGCGGTGTTCGATGCCGCCAAGAACCCGGAAATCCAGTTCCGCTCGACCAGCGTGACCCGAACCAGCGACACCACGGCCCTCGTCAGCGGCCGGCTGACGGCGCGCGGCAAGACGTTCCCGGAAAAATTCACGGCCGAGCTTGGCGGTCTCAAGGCTGGCACCATAAAATTCCATGTCACCGGCAAGGTGTTGAGGTCACGCTACGGCATGGATGTCGGCACGCCGATCTATTCCAACATCGTCGACTTCGACATGACGCTGACCGGCAAAAGGGGCTGACCTTGTCATTGGCTTTTCCGGCGATTTCGGGCAAACCTCGTCGCCTGTAATCGAGAGGAGAAGCCTGATGTTCCGATGGGGTGTGTTGTCGACGGCCAAGATCGGCCGCGAGCATTTGTTGCCGGCCATGGTCGAGGCGGAGAATGGCGTGCTGTCGGCGATCGCCAGCCGCGACCTGTCGAAGGCCAAGGCGCTCGCCGACCGCTTCGGCGCGCGGCATGCCTTCGGCTCCTATGAGGAACTGCTCGCCTCGAAAGAAGTAGACGGCGTCTACATCCCGCTGCCGACTTCGCAGCATGTCGAATGGACGGCAAAGGCCATCGAAGCCGGCAAGCACGTGCTGGTCGAAAAGCCGCTGGCGCTCGACGCCAACGACATTCTTCCGCTGATCAAGCTGCGCGACCAGAAAAAGGTGCTGGTCTGCGAGGCCTTCATGGTCATCTACCACCCGCAATGGATCAAGGTACGCGACCTGATCGCCAGCGGCGCCATCGGCCGGCTGCGCCATGTGCAGGGTGCCTTCTCCTACTACAATGTCGACCCCAGCAACATGCGCAACCAGCTCGACCTCGGCGGCGGCGCGCTGCCCGACATCGGCGTCTACCCGACCGTGTCGACGCGCTTTTCGACCGGCAAGGAGCCGCTGCGCGTGCAGGCGACGATCGAGCGCGACCAGAAATTCGGCACCGACATCTACTCCTCGATCCGCGCCGATTTCGGTGACTTCGAACTGTCCTTCTACCTGTCGACGCAGATGGCGGCGCGCCAGGTCATGGTGTTCCACGGTGAGAAGGGTTTCATCGAGTTGTTCTCGCCTTTCAATGCCGGGCTCTACGACCACCACCGCGTCGAACTGCACAACCAGAACCACTCCGAGGCGCAGGTGTTCCGCTTTCCCGGCACGCAGCAGTACCGGCTGGAGGTCGAGACCTTCGCGCGTGCGGCACAGGGCGGCAAGGAGCGCGTCTTCACGCTGGAGGAATCTGTGCTCAATCAGAAAGTCATCGATGCCATCTTCCGCGCCGGCGGCAAAGAAGGCTGGGAGGCCGTCTGACCCCTTGCGTTGAATTAGCCGGCTAATTCTGGGAGGAAAGATGGCTGACGATGCGGACGTGATCATTGTCGGCGCTGGCCTTGCAGGGCTGGTTGCCGCCGCCGAGCTTGCCGAGGCCGGCAAGAAAATCATCATCGTCGACCAGGAGCCGGAGCAGTCGCTCGGCGGCCAGGCGTTCTGGTCGTTCGGCGGCCTTTTCCTCGTCGATTCGCCCGAGCAGCGGCGCATGCGCATCCGCGATTCGCATGACCTGGCGCTGGAAGACTGGCTGGGCACCGCGGCTTTCGATCGGCCCGAGGATTTCTGGCCGCGCAGATGGGCGGAAGCCTATGTCGGCTTCGCCGCCGGCGAAAAACGCTCCTGGCTGATGCAGCGCGGCCTGAAATTCTTTCCGGTGGTCGGCTGGGCCGAGCGCGGCGGCGGCAATGCCATCGGCCACGGCAATTCGGTGCCGCGCTTCCACATCACCTGGGGCACCGGCCCCGGCGTTCTCGAACCGTTCGTGCAGCGCGTGCGCGAGGCGCAAAAACGCGGATTGATAAGCTTCAAGTTCCGTTATCGGGTCAATGAACTGACGCGGACGGGTGCTGTTGTGACCGGTGTGCGTGGCGACATCCTGCAGCCCAGCGCTGTCGAGCGCGGCCACAAGAGTTCGCGCGAAATATCAGGTGATTTCGAGCTTCACGCCCAAGCGGTGATCGTCGCCTCCGGCGGCATCGGCGCCAACCATCAACTGGTGCGGGAGAATTGGCCCAAGCGGCTTGGCACGGCGCCCAAGCGCATGATCACCGGTGTGCCCGACCATGTCGACGGCCGCATGCTGGCGATCACCGAACGGGCCGGCGGCTCGATCGTCAACCGCGACCGCATGTGGCACTATGTCGAGGGCATCAGGAACTGGGCGCCGATCTGGACCGACCATGCGATACGCATCCTGCCCGGCCCGTCATCGCTGTGGCTCGATGCGCGCGGCAAGCGCTTGCCGGTGCCGCTCTATCCCGGTTTCGACACGCTGGGCACGCTCTCCCACATCATGAGCACAGGCTTTGACTATTCCTGGTTCATCCTGACCAAAAAGATCATCCAGAAGGAGTTCGCGCTGTCGGGCTCCGAGCAGAACCCTGATTTGACCGGCAAGAGCTGGCGCCAGGTGCTCGGCCGCGCCACATCTGGCATTCCGGGTCCGGTCAAGGCGTTCATGGAGAAGGGCGAGGATTTCATCGTCGAGGCTGATTTGCCGGCGCTGGTCGCGCGCATGAACGCGCTTGCCGGCGGTGAGCCGCTTCTTGAGGTGGCCCAGGTCGAGCGCGAAATCCGCGCCCGCGACCGGCAGCTCGACAATCCGTTCTCCAAGGACATGCAGATCACCGCTTTGCGCGGCGCCCGTGCCTATCTCGGCGACCGGCTGATCCGCACGGCAAAGCCGCACAAGATGCTCGACCCGGCAAACGGCCCGCTGATCGCGGTGCGGCTCAACATCCTGACCCGCAAGACGCTGGGTGGCCTGCAGACCGACCTCGACAGCCGCGTTCTGGGTGCCGACGGCCAGCCGGTTGCGGGGCTCTACGCTGTCGGCGAAGCCGCCGGTTTCGGCGGCGGCGGCGTGCATGGCTACGCGGCGCTTGAGGGCACCTTCCTCGGCGGCTGCATCTTTTCCGGCCGCGGCGCCGGTCGGGCGGCGGCCGCTTCGGTAGGGTGAGCCGGCGCCGGTCGGCCCCCGGAGTCTAGCCGCGATCACCAGCGCCAATCGCCCTGTCCAAGCGCGGTCACCGCATCGACGATCCGGGTGAAGCTGGTGCGGGCGCGGCCGACCGTGTGCCGGCCTCGGAGATAACCATGCACCAGCCCCGCTTCCTCGAACCAGGTCGCGCGTCCGCCCGCCGCCACGACCAGGTCGCGATAGCTCTCGCCATCCGAGGACAGCGGGTCGCACTCGGCGGTGATCAGCATTGTCGGCGGCAGGTTGGAGAAGTCGGTGTCGGCAAGCGGGGCTAGCGTCGCGTCGCCACTGTGATCCACGCCGCCGGTGCGGATGTGTTTGTAGAATTCGAGATCTCGCACGGTCAGCATTGGCGCTTCGGCGTGTTTGACATAGGAGCCTTTCGAGCGGTCTCCGCCGAGGCCGGGATAGATCAGCACCTGGCCGATCGGCTTTTTCGCGTGGCCGCGTGTCGCATGGCTGACGGCAGCGGCAAGATTGCCGCCGGCGCTGTCGCCGCACAGAAAAATTGGGTGGTTGCGGGTGGAGGTGGCCCATTCGAAGGCGCTCATCACGTCGTCGAAGGCGGCTGGGTGCAAATGCTCCGGCGCCAGCCGGTAATCGACCGAGACCACTTCGTAGCCGGTGCGGGCGCAGAGTTCGGCGCAAACATCGTCATGGCTGTCCAGCCCGCCGAGGATGAAGCCGCCGCCATGGAAATACAGCACCGTCACGGTGGCTTGGAGTGGGCTTCGGTAGATGCGGATCGGGATATCGTGCGTGGGCGTCGCAATGGCCGAGATTTCCACCGCAACGCCGTCGGGATAGCCGGCAAAGAATTCGCGGCACATGCGGTCGTAAATCTCACGCTGCTGCGCGATCGTGTAGTCGATCGTGTCGGGCGGATAATAGGAGTTGGTCCGCTCGATGAAGGCCCACGTCTCGGCGTCGATGAGGGTTTTGTAGTCGGTCACGAGTGAGGCTGCCGGAGTCGAACCTGGGCACCCCCCTCTGGCCTGCCGGCCATCTCCCCCGCAAGAGGGGAGATTGGCAGTTTCGATCGCGGTGCTCTTCTTGCAGCGTCGACTATTGGCGAAAGCAGAAACGACGTCCGATCTCCCCCCTTGCGGGGGAGATGCCCGGCAGGGCAGAGGGGGGTGTGACGGAACGCCATCGTTCCTGCTACTTCCCCTTCCAAACCGGCTCACGCTTCTCCGCAAAAGCGCGAAAACCTTCCATGCCGTCTTCGGAGCCATAGAGTGCATCGACCGTCGCCAACTGGCGCCGCGTCACCCTGTTCATCGCATCCTGGAAGGTCAGCGCCTCGGCCACGCGCGCCGTCTCCTTGATCGCGGCAAACACCAGCGGCGGGCCGCCAGCCAGCAGCCGGGCGATCTCCCAGACGCGATCTTCCAGCCTTTCCTTGGGCAGCACCTCGTTGACCAGGCCCCAGCGATGCGCCTCGGCGACATCCATCCAGCGGCCGGTGAGCAGAAGGTCCATGGCGACATGGTAGGGGATGCGCTTCGGCAGTTTGATCGTCGCCGCGTCGGCCAGCGTACCGGCGCGGATCTCGGGCAGCGCGAAGGAGGAATGATCGGAGGCGTAGATGAGGTCGCAGGACAGCGCCAGCTCGAAGCCGCCTCCGACCGCCATGCCGTTGACGCAAGCGATGACCGGCTTGTTGAGGTCGCGCAATTCCTGTAGCCCGGCAAAACCGCCGACGCCATAGTCGCCGTCGACCGCATCGCCGCCTGCAGCGGCCTTCAAATCCCAGCCGGCGCAGAAGAACTTGTCGCCTGCGGTCTTGACGATGGCGACGCGCAATTCCGGATCGTCTCGGAATGCCTTGAAGGTCTCGCCCATCAGCCGAGAGGTCTTCAGGTCGATGGCGTTGGCCTTGGGCCGGTCGAGGGTGACTTCGAGGATGGTGCCCTCGCGGCGGGTCGAAATGACGTCAGACATTCTTGTTCTCTCCCAGCACCAGCAGCGCGTCGGCGATCCAGGCGCCCTTGCCCTCTGCACAGACGATCAGCGGGTTGATGTCGAGTTCCTCGATCTCACCGGCATTCTGCTGCACGAAGGCGGCAATGCCCGAAATGGCATCGATGGCAGCCGCGACATCGGCTTTCGGCCGGCCGCGATAGCCTTCGAGCAGCGGGAACAGTTTCAGGCCGCGCAGCGCCGCCTCGATATCGTCGCGGGTCGCCGGCAGCATGAGCGTAACGCTGTCGCGCAATAGCTCGACCAGCACGCCGCCGGTGCCGAGCGTCATCACCGCGCCGAACATAGGGTCGCGGGTGAAGCCGACGATGAGTTCGGCGACGCCGTCGCGCACCATGCGCTCGACATAGAGCCCGGTGCCGAGTGGCAAGAGGTCATGCGCTGCGGTGCTGACGGATTCGGCATCCCTGAGATTGAGCCTGACGGCGCCAACTTCGGATTTGTGGCTGACGCCGAGCGCCTTCAGCGCCACCGGGAAGCCAAGCGCCATGGAAGAGATCACCGCCTCGACCGCATTGGCGGCGCGTTCGCCCTTCGGCACCGGCAGGCCGGCCTTGATCAGCCGTGACTTCGCCTCGGCCTCATCGGGCGTGACGTGGTCGCCGCCAGGCGCACCGGATGCGGACGTGTCGATCGGCTGCGCCTGCGGCTCGTGCCACGCCCAGCCGATGAAGGCTGCCGCCTGGGCGGCGTCCATGGCTTCGGAAATGCCGAACAACGGCACCATGCCGCGTGCCATCAACTCGGCGGTGTATTCCTCCGGCAGGTTCTCCGGCAGCGAGGAGACGATCGCGCCGTGCGCTTTATTGGTCTTCAGTGCCGATTCGAAGGCGCGCAGCGTCGCCCACCAATCGGTGACCGAGCAGCGGTCGGGGCGCGGGAAATCGAGCACCAGCATGTTGAGGTCGAAGCCGCCCGACACCATGGCGGTGAAGGTGGCGGTCATCGCCGGCTCGTTGTTCCAGATGAAGGTGTGATAGTCGAGCGGGTTGGCGACCGCGACCAGCGGCCCAAGCGTCGATTTGACATGGGCACGGTGGCTGTCGGTCAGCACAGGGAAATTGACCCAGCGCCCTTCGGCGCTGTCGGCCATGACAGAGGCCTCGCCGCCGGAGCAGCTCATCGACGACAGCCTATATCCGGGCAAAGGTCCGGTGATGTGCAGCAGCTTCAGCGCCTCGATGAAGGCGGGGATCGAATCGACGCGCGCAATGCCGAGCCGCTTCAGGAACGCACCCGAGGCCGCGTCCGAGCCGGCGAGCGAGGCGGTATGCGAGACGGTCGCCTGCCTGGCCTGTTCGGAACGGCCGACCTTCATGGCGATGATCGGCTTTTTCAGCTCGCGCGCCCGTGCCGCCAGCCTCTCGAAGCCGGCTACCGAATCGAAAGCCTCGATGTGCAGGCCGAGCGACGTGACCCGCTCGTCCTCGATCAGGCCGAGCGCCATTTCGGACAGACCGGTCTGCGCCTGGTTGCCGGCGGTCATCAGGAAGGCGATCGGCAGGCCGCGCCTCTGCATCGTCATGTTGATGGCGATGTTGGAGGACTGGGTGATGATGGCGGCGCCCTTGCCGCCCTCGGCCAGTCTTATCCCGCCATGCTGGTCGGGCCACAGAAGCGCGCCGTCGGCATAATTGATCAGGCCATAGCAATTCGGCCCGATGATCGGCATCGAGCCGGCTGCCGCGACCAGCTCGGCCTGCAGCCGCTCGCCATCATCGTCATAGGCTTCGGTTTCGAGGAAGCCGGCGGCAAAGCAGACGGCGCCGCCGGCGCCGCGCTCGGCCAGCGCCTTGACCACCTCGATGGTCAAATGCCGGTTGACGCCGACAAAGGCAGCATCGGGCGCGCCAGGCAGGTCAGCCACCGAACGATAGGCCTTGCGGCCGGCGACCTCGTCCTTGGTCGGATGCACCGGCCAGATCTCGCCGGCAAAGCCCATCTTGATCGATTGCGCGACGACGGCCGCAGCCTGCGCACCGCCGAACACGGCGATCGATTTCGGCCGCAGGAGACGCTCAAGTTTATGCATATGTTATGCCCCGAACGGGCGCAGCAGCGCCCTTGAAATAATGTGGCGCTGGATCTCGGACGTGCCTTCCCAGATGCGTTCGACGCGCGCGTCGCGCCAGATGCGCTCCAGCGGCAGATCGTCCATCAGTCCCATGCCGCCATGGATCTGGATCGCCTCATCGGCGACGAAAGCGAGCATTTCGGTGGCCTTCAGCTTGGCCATGGCCATGTCCTGGTCGGTGACCGTGCCCTGATCGTACTTCCAGCCGGCTTCGAACACCATCAGGTCGGCGGCCTTCAATTCGGTCGCCATATCGGCGAGTTTGAACGACACGCCCTGGAACTTGCCGATCTGCTGGCCGAACTGCTGGCGCTGCGCGGCATATTCGACGGCATGGCCAAGCGCCCGCTCGGCGCGGCCGAGGCAAGTGGCGCCGACCTGCAGCCGGGTGGCGCCGAGCCAGGAATTGGCGACGTCGAACCCCTTGTGGACTTCTCCCAACACTTGGGCGGCGGGCAGTCGGCAATCGTCGAATTCGAGGATGGCGTTGGTGTAGCCGCGATGCGAGACGTTGCGGTAGCCATCGCGGACGGTGAAGCCCTTCGTCCCTTTGTCGACGAAGAATGCGGTGATCTTCTTGCGTTTGCCGCGCGGCGAATCCTCTTCGCCTGAGGCCATGAAAACGATGGCAAAGTCGGCGAGATCGGCGTGGGAGATAAAATGCTTGGTGCCGTTCAGCACCCAGTCGTCGCCGTCCTGCACGGCGGTCGCCTTCATGCCGCGCAAATCGGAGCCTGCGCCCGGCTCGGTCATCGCCAGACAGTCCCATTTCTCGCCACGGATGCAGGGGAACAGATATTTCTCGCGCTGCTCCGGCGTGCCGGCCAGAAGGATGTTGGAGGGACGCGCCACGCAGGTCCAGTGCAGCGCATAGTTGGCGCGGCCGAGTTCCTTTTCGTAGAGCAGCCAGGTCACGGTATCGAGGCCTGCACCGCCGACATCGGCCGGCATGTTGGCGGCATAGAGCCCGGCCTCGATTGCCTTGACCTTGATCTCCTCGATCAGGTCGCGGCGCAGCACACCGGTGCGCTCGACCTCGCGCTCATGCGGGTAAAGCTCATTTTCGACGAACGCACGCGTCGTCTCGACGATGAGCCTCTGTTCCTCCGACAGCCCGAAATCCATGCTCTCAGCCTTTCTTCTTGCCGGTCTTTTTCTTCGGCTTTTCGGCTCTCTTGACCGGTTTCAAGGCTTTGGCCTTCTCGGCCGCCTTGGAGGCCGTGGGCTTCTTCGCCGCCAGTTTGGCCAACTGCCTAGTATAGTCCTTGTGCAGGGCGCCGGCGCCCCAGCCCTTGCCTTTGTTCTGCTTCGACAGCGCGTCCATGATGGCGACCAGATTATCGTCGCGGATCTTTTCCAGTTCGCGGATCGACAGGCCATGCGCCTGGTCGTCCGACTGCGTGGCGATCAGGTCGACCAGTTCGTCGTTGAACTCCGGCACATCCATCAGCTTGGTCCATGGCCATTTCAGGCAGGGCCCGAACTGCGCCATGAAGTGGCGCATGCCGGCCTCGCCGCCGGCGACGCGATAGACCTGGAACATGCCCATCTGCGCCCAGCGCAGGCCGAAGCCGTAGCGCATGATGTCGTCGAGTTCCTCGACCGTGCAGATGCCGTCCTTGATCAGCCATAGCGCCTCGCGCCATGCCGCTTCGAGCAGGCGGTCGCCGACGAAGGCCTCGATCTCCTTGCGGATGACGACCGGCTTCATGCCGATCGAGGCATACATCTCCTTGGCGACCTCGATCGCCTCTGGGAAGGTCTGTTCGCCGCCGACGATCTCGACCAGCGGCAAGAGGTAAACGGGGTTGAACGGATGCCCGACGACCAGCCGCTCCGGGTGCTTCTTCATCGCCACCTGCATGTCGGTCGGCTTGATGCCGGAGGTCGAGGAGCCGACAATCGCATTGGCCGGCGCATGAGTGTCGATCTCGGCCAGCACGCGGTGCTTGAGGTCAAGCCGCTCCGGCACGCTTTCCTGGATGAAATCGGCATCGGCCACTGCCTCGGCAATGGTCTTGGCGAAGGTCAACTTGCCCTCCTTGGGCAGACCGCCGGGAACCATCTGCCTGTAGGCGCGGCGCGCGCCCTTCATCACTTCACTAACCTTGCGCGATGCCTCGGGATCGGGGTCGAAGATCGACACGTCGATGCCGTTGAGCAAGAGCCGCGCCACCCAGCCGGCGCCGATGACGCCGCCGCCGATGGCGGCTGCCTTGTTGATGATGCTCATGCGGAAGCTCCGGTTCTTGTCGTGGCTGTTGCGGGATCGATGAGGGGCACGCGCTCACCGGCGCGGATCACCGAGGGATCGTAGGCCTTGCGGGCAAAGACCTCGATCACGAAGGGCCGGAAGAATTCGATGGGCAGCGTGTCATAGTCGGGGTCGAAGCTCGACTGGTCCCAGCGCTCGCAAAACTGGTCGCAATCGTCGAAATAGGCGTGGCCGGCAAAGCGATCGCGCGCATGGCGGTTACCGCCCAGATGATGGGCATAATAGAGCCGCTGGAAATCGCCATGTTTCTCCACCACCCAGGTGCATTGTTCGCGCACGAAGGGTTTCAGGATCGAAGCGGCATATTCATCGTGATTGTAAGGCGCATAGATGTCGCCGATGTCGTGCAGCAGTGCGCAGGCGATCCAGTCGGTATCGGCACCATCATACCAGGCACGCGTCGCCGCCTGCAGCGAATGGCCGAGCCTTGTGATCTTGTAGCCCGACAGGCCCGCGTCGAGCTGGACCAGCGCGTCGAGCAGCCGCTCCCCGGTCCTGGCCGCATAGTCGATTTCATGCGCGGTCAGGAACTCGTAATCGTCCCGATCGCCATCCTTCATCGCGGTGAATTTGACGGTAGTCATGTCGACCCTTCCGATGAATAAGTTATGCCGCGATCGGCGCCCGCTTGGTGAGGTTGAGCTTTTGCCGCACCTCTTCCGGCCCAAGAATCCTGGCGCCCAGATTGGTGACGATGCTGGCGGCACGCTCGACCAGCTGAGCATTGGTCGCCAGCACGCCCTTGTCGAGCCACAGATTGTCTTCGAGACCTACCCGGACATTGCCACCGGCCAGCACCGCCGCCGCGGCATAGGCCATCTGGTTGCGGCCGATGGCAAAGGCCGACCAGTTCCAGGTCGACGGCACGTTGTTGACCATGGCCATGAAGGTGTTGAGATCGTCAGGCGCGCCCCACGGCACGCCCATGCACAACTGCACCAGCGCATCCGGATTGAGCACCTTTTCCTCGACCAGCTGCTTGGCGAACCACAGATGGCCGGTGTCGAAGGCCTCGATCTCCGGCTTGACGCCGAGCGCCGTCATCATGCCGCCCATGGCGCGCAGCATGCCGGGCGTGTTGGTCATGACATAATCGGCTTCGGCGAAATTCATGGTGCCGCAGTCGAGCGTGCAGATTTCCGGCAGGCACTGGCGCACATGTTCCATGCGGTTGGTGGCGCCGCCCATGTCGGTGCCTTTTTCGTTGAGCGGCAGCGGCGCTTCCGGCGATCCGAACACCATGTCGCCGCCCATGCCGGCGGTCAGGTTCAGGATGACGTCGACTTCCGCCGCGCGGATGCGCTCGGTCACTTCGCGGTAGAGATGCACATCGCGCCTCGGCTTGCCGGTTTCGGGATCGCGCACATGGCAGTGCACGATCGCCGCACCCGCCTTGGCCGCATCGATAGCCGAATCGGCGATCTGCCTGGGCGAGCGTGGCACATGCGGGCTGCGGTCCTGCGAGCCGCCGGACCCGGTCACGGCACAGGTAATGAAAACCTCGCGGTTCATCGCTAGCGGCATGGAACTCTCCTCCCATCGAAACAGACCATAACAATGCCCGACTTGCCGGAAACTGTTTTGCGTTTTACGAAGTTTCCATGACGAAAAGCGAAAAACCGACGATCTTTCGCGCCGAGCGTCTGCCGCTCAAGGTGACGCTGCTGGTGTTTTCGGGCTCGTCGATCATGTGCGTGGCCTCGGCCGTCGATCCGCTACGCGCCGCCAACCGTATCGCCGGCGAGACCTTGTTCGATTTCAAGCTGGTCTCCGTCACTGGCGAGGCTCCGGTCACCACATGCGGCCTGCCGGTGGCGGTCAGTGGCCGTTTCGACGCGGGCGAGCCGACCGACGTCCTTGTCGTCGTCGCCGGCTTCGGCACCCAGAATTATGCAACCTCGGCTCTGTTGTCCGGACTGCGCCGGGCTGCGCGTACGGCCCGCGCGTGCGGCGGTGTCGAGGCCGGCACCTGGCTGGTGGCGCGCGCCGGCCTGCTGGAAGGGCGCAGCGCCACCACCCACTGGGAGGACATGGAGGATTTCTCGTCGGCTTTCCCCGGCGTCGACGTGCGTCCGGACCGCTACGTCATAGACGGGCCGGTGTTCACGTCGGGCGGCGCGTCGCCGACCTTCGACCTGATGCTGCATCTCATTCGCACGCGGCTGGGCATGGCCGTCGCGCTCGATGTCGCCAGCGTCTTCATCTATGACCAGGCGCGTGCCGCGACCGACGCCCAGCCACTGGTCTCGCTTGGCCGGCTCGACGGCTACGATCCGCGGCTGGCGCAAGCCATCCGGCTTATGGAATCGCATGTCGACCAGCCGCTCACCATAGAAGCGGTGGCAAAACGTGCCGGGGTGACGGCACGGACGCTGGAAAGCATCTTTCGCAAGTCGATCGGCGAGACGCCAGGCGCCTATTATCTCAGGCTGCGCCTGGGTGCTGCCCGCCGGCTGGTGGTCGACACCAGAGTGGCGATGGCCGACATTGCCGGGCGGACCGGATTTTCGTCCGCCGCGGCATTTTCTAGGGCGTTTTCAAGGGCTTTCGGTGAAGCGCCGGTCAGGCTGCGCCGGGGCTGAGTGCAGGTCGACCGAAAGGACGACGATATGCACAAAATCGGAAAGATCAGGCCGCGTCCTGACGGCCGCTGCCGCCATCGATCTGCGAGCGCATCTGTTTAGCAAGGTGGGTCTCAAAACGGCTGGCGACGGCGCGGTCCCACTCGTTCGAGCGGCGCGTGCCATCCTTCGGATGCGGCATTGCCATCAGTCTATCGATGATCGATCCGGCCTCGCCAGGTGAGAGCAGGGCGTCGATTTCACGTTCGTTCTGCATATCGGTTCGCCTCCTTCTTCCTCTCCCGCCACGAGCCAGTCTTATACGAGATTCGTGACGGCAGTTTGAAGGCAAGAGCGAGGTCATTGAAGGGCGTCGAAGGGCAAAACCATGTCGCGGGACCGGGCCATGCGCAAAGCTGTTCCTGCGCCTTGGCAGGTCAGGTCAAGGAGAAATCTACAGCCGCTTTTCGAACAGCACCGTGGTGAAGCCACTGTCCCATTCGTCGTCTGGATAGCGGTTTTTTTCGATATAGCCGACCGCCTTGTAGAGTGCTTGTGCGGGCAGGTTGAACGTGTCGGTTTCCAGCCGCGCCTGCGCCAATCCGGCGGCGCCGATCGCCTGTTCGGCATGGGAAAGCAGCTTGCGGCCGACACCTTGGCCTTGACGGGACGCCATGACGTGCAGGGCCTCGATAAAATCCGCGCGCCAATGGATCAGGCCGGCGACCTCGCCATCGATCTCGGCAACGGCGAATTCAGGCCAGCTCTGGTCGACATAGCGCCCGCCAATATCCGTCTCGACATAGCGCCGCGCCGCTGCTTCGGTGATGTTCGGCAGCCATGTGCCTTCGAAGGTTTCATGCAGCACCTGCTTCAACGCCGGAATATCGCTCGCCTGCGCCGGGCGCACGATGATTCGATCCTCTGCCATTTTCAGTCTCCCGCCAATGCATGTCGCCCAAAAGCGCACAGCGATTTTGGGATGGCGACATGCATAAAATAAAGGCTGCCGCACGGGCCCTCTTCGGCGGCACGCGTGGCATCTTGATCACACGCTGGCTGCCGAAGATCTGTGCGATCCTCGGCAGCCTCGTGCGAAGTGGGCTGACTAGCAGATGGCGATGGCGGCGGCTTTCAGCCAGTGGTGTCGGATGTCGGTCCAGAGATGGAGCGGCGCGCGCCTTACACGTAGCGGTTGACGATATTTTCCAGCAGTTCCTGGCGACCGGACCTCGGCTGCGGCTCGATCTTCTTCTTGACGACGCGCTCGGCGATATCCTCCAGCGTGCGCTTGCCGGCGAGCATCGCCTTGCCCTCGGCCGTGTTCCAGCCGGCATAACGTTCGGCCAGCGGCGCCGATAGCGCCTTGTCCTCGACCATGCCGGCCGCGGCTTTCAGGCCGCGTGCGCAAGAATCCATGCCGCCGATGTGGCCGATCAGCAGGTCCTGCGGATCGAGCGACTGGCGGCGCAGCTTGGCGTCGAAATTGGTGCCGCCGGTCTTGAAGCCGCCGGCCTGCAGGACCTGATAGTAGGCCAGCGCCATTTCCGGCACGTTGTTGGGGAACTGGTCGGTGTCCCAGCCCGACTGGTAGTCGTTGCGGTTCATATCGATCGAACCGAAAATGCCGAGCGCATTGGCCAGAGCCAGTTCGTGCTCAAAGGAATGGCCGGCCAGGATGGCGTGGCCCTGCTCGATATTGACCTTGACCTCCTTCTCCAGCCCGAAGCGCTTGAGGAAGCCGTAGACCGTGGCGACATCGTAATCGTACTGATGCTTAGTCGGCTCCTGCGGCTTCGGCTCGATCAGGATCGTGCCCTTGAAACCGATCTTGTGCTTGTAGTCGACGACCATGCTGAGGAACCGGCCGGCCTGTTCCTGCTCGCGCGCAAGGTCGGTGTTGAGCAGGGTCTCATAGCCTTCGCGCCCGCCCCACAGCACGTAGTTTTCGCCCTTCAGCCGCTTGGTGACGTCGATGCAGCTTTTTACCGTCGCCGCCGCGTAGGCAAAGACGTCCGGATCGGGATTGGTGGCCGCACCCGACATGAAGCGGCGGTTGGAGAACAGATTGGCGGTGCCCCAAAGCAGCTTGACGCCGGTCTGCTTCATCTTGCCCGCAAAGTAATCGGCGATCTCGTCGAGGCGCGCGGCACTTTCGGAAAAGTCCTTGCCCTCCGGCCGCACATCGGCGTCATGGAAGCAGAAATAGGGCGCGCCAAGCAGCGAGAACATCTCGAAGGCGACGTCCGCTTTCAGTTTTGCCAACTCCATCGTGTCGGTGCCGCCGGCCTTGGGGAACCACGGCCGGTCGAAGGTCTGGCCGCCGAACGGATCGCCGCCCGGCCAGGCAAAGGAGTGCCAGTAGGCGACGGCGAAGCGCAGATGGTCTTCCAGCCGTTTGCCGGCGACGACCTCGTCGGGATTGTAGAATCTATAGGCCAGCGGATTGGTCGAATCCGGCCCTTCATATTTGATTTTCTTGATGTCGCCGAAGAATCCGCTGCTCATGATTTCTGTCCTCTCACAAAGTTCTGCCGCCATTACCTCAGGCGTAATTGGTTTCAGGCCAGCGCTGGTCGAAAAGGGTCAGGTCAAAGCCACCAAACGAAGGAGACGGACCATGACCGACCTCACCAAGATCGCTGAAAACTACATCACCGCCTGGAACGAAAGCGATGCCGGCCGCCGGGCCGAATTGCTCAAGGCGACCTTCACGGAAGACGTCAGCTATCGTGATCCGCTCATGCAGGGCGACGGCCATGAAGGCGTCGCGGCTCTGATCGACGGCGTGCAGCAGCGCTTTGCCGGCTTCCGGTTCTCGCTGAAGGGCACGCCGGACGGTTTTGCCGACAAGATCCGCTTCTCGTGGAATCTCGGACCTGAGGGGACGCCTTCGGTGATCGAAGGTACCGACATCGGAATCATCGAGAACGGCCGCCTGAAGAGCGTCACCGGCTTTCTCGACAAGGTGCCGGCGCAGTGAGGACTTCTGGGGGAGGCGGGCGTGAAGCGCCCCCCTCTGGCCTACCGGCCTTCTCCCCCGCAAGGGGGGAGATTGGTTGGCATCCGCGCCTTCGCCAATCACCCACCTTGCAGGACTGGCATACCCGCCAACGCTGCTAATCTCCCCCCCTGCGGGGGAGATGCCCGGCAGGGCAGAGGGGGGTGCCTCGCGCTCACTCACGCGGTCACGCTCTTAATTGCCGGGTACAGCGACCGGTAGCGCTGATATGCATCCGCATACGCCCCAGCGAGCGCAGCGTCCGGTTCAACGGTAGCATCCGTCCTGGGCGCCGTGCACACAGCCAGCGGATCGGCACCCGTCGCAGCAATCAGACCGAGCCGTGCGGCACCAAAGGCGGCGCCGAAATCGCCGTCGGCGGGAATGTCGACAGGCAGTTGAAGCGCGGTGGCAATCGCCTTCAACCAGTAGTGCGAGCGCGAGCCGCCGCCGATCGCCGTCACCCGCGTCAAGATCGTGCCGGCCGTGGCCAGGGCTTCGAGGCTGTCGCGGAAGGCAAAGGCCACACTCTCCAGCACGGCCTGGGTCAGCACGGCACGGCTCGATTCATGCGCCAGCCCGGTGAACGCGCCGCGAATGGCGGCATCATTGTAGGGTGTGCGCTCGCCCGAGAGATAAGGCAGGAAGGACACGCCGCTGGGCGCCTTCAATGTGTCGCCGAGCTCCAGGGTCAATTCACCGGCGCTCTTCCCGGTGATTTCGGACAGCCAGTTGAGCGAATCCGTCGCCGACAGGATGACCCCCATCTGATGCCAGGTGTTCGGCAGGGCGTGGCAGAAGGTGTGAACCGCGCTAGCCGGGTTGGGCAGGTAGGAAGCGTTGGCGGCAAACAGCACGCCCGATGTGCCGAGCGAGACGAAAGCGTGGCCGGCGCCGACCGTGCCCATGCCGCAGGCCGAGGCCGCATTGTCGCCGGCGCCGCCGGCGATCGGAATGCCGGCCTGGACGCCCCATTTCGATGCCAATTCGCTGCGCAGTGCGCCTGCCTTGTGCGTACCCTCAACCAGCGACGGCATCTGCCTCTCGTCGAGCGACGTCGCTGCGAGCAGGTCCGTACTCCAGCGCCGCTTGCCGACATCGAGCCAGGAGGTACCGGCAGAATCCGACATTTCCGAAATGTGTTCGCCCGAAAGCCAGAGCCGCAGGAAGTCCTTGGGCAGCAGCACTTTTGCGACCTTGGCGAAGAGAGCGGGTTCGTTGTTTTTCACCCAGGCAAGTTTCGGCGCGGTGAAACCGGGAAAGACGATGTTGCCGGTCAGGGCGCGGAAGCGCGGATCGGCGTCGAGCACGGCCGCCTCGGCATGGCTGCGCGTGTCGTTCCACAGGATGCAGGGACGCAGCACCTTGTCGGCGGCGTCGAGCAGCGTGGCGCCATGCATCTGCCCGGACAGGCCAATGCCCTTGACTGCCGCGAGTTCATCCGGATGGGAGGATCTGAGTTCGGCGATTGCGTCTTCGCAGGCCCGGATCCAGTGCTCGGGATTTTGTTCCGACCAGCCGGGATGCGGCCGTGAAACATCAAGCGAACCGTGGCCGGAACCGATGACGGTTTGCCCGGCATCGATCAGCAGCGCCTTGACGCCCGACGTCCCGAGATCGAGGCCCAGATACATGTCTTCCTCCCACGCCAGTTAATTTTTTCGGGTCTCGAAAAAATCTGGCTTGGCCAGTTTTTAAAACAAGATCCGCTTCGGGTCAATTCTCCGACAAATCGGCGGCGCGTCGCACAAACAGCGCTGACAGCGGACTGTCGGGCCGCGCCATCGAACGCTCCGCCGTGAGCGCCCTGGCCAGCGCACCGTCACCGGCGCGCAACGCTGCCTCGATCAGCGTCAGGTCGATAACATCGCGCTGGGCGTGGCTGCCGCCGAAGCGATGGGAGATCGATCGGATCGGCCGGATCAGGCGCATGGCCTCGGCGTAGCTGCCCTCCCCGAATGCCTTGATGGCGAGCGTCAGCGGATGGCCGACATCCCGCGTGAAAGCCGCATTGTCGTCGCTGCCACGCATGGCCTCGCGCTGAGCCTCAAGCAAGGCGAGGGCCGGCGCATCCAACCCCGCACCGACAAAGGCCATCATCGCGTGGGCATCGTTGAAGGCATAATTGCCGGCGCCGGCCTTATGCCAATTGGCGGCGAGCGCCGCCCAGCGGTCGCCGACATTGACGCCGCCGAGGGCGAGCCGCCACAAGACTG
Organism: Mesorhizobium sp. M0243; assembly: GCF_040321775.1. NCBI lineage: Bacteria > Pseudomonadati > Pseudomonadota > Alphaproteobacteria > Hyphomicrobiales > Phyllobacteriaceae > Mesorhizobium > Mesorhizobium sp. M0243. The sequence continues at coordinate 103,690 of NZ_JAMYSF010000020.1, forward strand.
CCGAGGCATCGACCATGTTGAGCGCCATCGTCGATTGCACGCTATAGATTGGGCCGTCATAGAGGGCCAGCACCGCGTCGGTCTCGCCGAGATCATAGTGGAACAGCGCCAGGTGCCACCAATTGTGGACCTGCAGGAAGCTCTCCCTTGTCCACGCTTCCGGGTTGGCCTGCATCCAGGCGATGCCATCCCTTTGCCGGCTCTGCATTTCCATGACATGGGCGACGGCGTGCTGTGCCCAGCCGTCGCGCGGCTCGATGTCGACCGCCGCGCGGCCAAGCTGCTCGGCCCTGACATAATCACCCATTTCCTCCAGCCCGAAGGCCTGCATGCCGAGCATGGCGTGGTAGCCGGGCATGCCGCTTTGCCAGGACGGCAGGGCGCGTGCGATGCGGTCGCGCAGCATGCGTGCATTGCCGGTGAAGAAATCGATCTGGTGGCCGACCTGCAGCGCCAGCCCGTCACGCGGGGTCTCGATGGTGATGTCCTCGAGAATGCGGCTGGCTTGATGCCATCGTCCGCTGGCGAGATGCCCGAGGGCCGAGACATGCGCCCGCTCGCGCGTGGTCGCGGCAAGCGGCAGTGCGGCCTCATGGCAGGCCTTGGCCACGGCCGTCGCCTCCCGCTCGGTGGCGAGGCCGAACAGATAGCCCTTGAAGACATGCGCCATGACGAAGCCGGGATCTTCCGCGATGGCGCGGTCGACGGAGGCTACGGGATCGCCGATGAAGCACTGCAGTTCATGCACTGCCTGGCTGTAGGGGGTGAATCCCGCCTCCGTGGCGCCCGAAAGTGCCAGGCCGAATGCGTCCCTGGTTGCCATGCGATGTCCTTTTATCGACCCGTGACAGGCCTCGATCCTTCGGCCCAAACCGATCCTAAAGCATGGGCCACGGCAACGCCAACCGCGCGCTACGCCAGGTCATTTGAGTAGTCTTTGCAGTTTAGCAACCATGCGGGGCAGATTAGGCTTTGTAAAATCGAATGAATTGTGTCTTCATTACGGCGACTGGCGGGGGCTGGAAATCGCGAATCGAGAGGGGACGCGATGCGGCATATGAAGAACTCACTTCCGAACAGTCATTCTGAGGATGTGCAGGTGGCAGTTGCTTCGCTACGGCGAAAGCCGCATCCGCTACACCCGTGGCTTATTAGCATCCTCTCAACTACGGCTTTTGCGTTGCTGCCCAACTCCGCCGCGTTTGCCGCATGCGTGCTGGGTCCATCCGCCGGAAACACCGTTTACACCTGCGACAGCGGCGATTCAGGCGGCAGCCTCGCCGATCCCGATGGCGACAACACGCTCAATTTTCCCGCCGGGGGCACCGGGCAGATATCAGGCAATGTCACCTTTGGTGTCGGCACGGACCGCATCGATATGCAGTCAGGCGCCATCACCGGCACCGTCGATCAGGGCGGCGGCACCGATTTTTTCACCATCGGCGCGGGTACCGTCGCCGGCAATGTCCAGCAGGGCGCCGGCATCGACGACTTCAACATGAGCGGCGGCCAGATCGGTTCGCTCAACCAGGGCGACGGCCTGGACACCTTCACCATGACCGGCGGGCGCATCGTCGATTTCTTCGACGACGGCGACCGTGCCGTGATGACCGGTGGCCGTATCGGCCGCGTCAACATGAAGCTCGATCAGAATTACTTCAACATGTCCGGCGGCACCATCGACCGCAACCTCGTCACCGGCTTCGACAAGGACACGATCATCCTGTCGGGCGGCACCATCGGCGGCAACATCAGCGTCAGCGGCGGCAACGACAGCGTCACGGTCACCGGCGGTACGGTCGGTGGCGATATACTGATGAGCTTTGGCGCCGACAGTTTCGTCTGGAACGGTGGCGGCATCATCTATGGTTCCGTCGATCTCGGCGGCGACAACGACACCGCCGAACTCAGCAACCTCACCAACGCCAATCTCGGTGCCACGAATACCATATCGGGTGGTCTCGGCACCGACGCGCTCACCCTGGACAACGTCAAACTAGATGGGATCAGCCGGCTCCAGAACTGGGAAAGCATCGACGCCACCAATGACACCGAGCTGACGCTCGACGGCAATCTGGTGCTCGGCGACAGCGGCACCGGCACAGGTTCGCTCAGTGTCGATGCCGCAAGCACGCTCTATGGCGGCGGTTTCAACGCGGCGATCCAGGCGTTTACGGCGGGTCAGTTGGCGCAGGTCACCAATGCCGGACGCATCGACCTGACCAATGGCAGCACCGGTGCCACCGACAGCCTGACGATTTCGGGCAATTATGTCGGCCTGGGTGGCCTGCTGCTTATCCAGACCGAGCTCGGTGACGATTCCTCCGCATCCGACAAGTTGGTCCTGTCGAGCGGAACGGCTTCCGGTTCGACCGGCATCTCCGTGGTCAATCTCGGCGGCGCGGGGGCTGCGACCACGCAGGACGGCATCATGGTCGTCCAGGCAATCAACGGCGCCACCTCGGGCGCCACGACATTTGCGCTCGACGCCCCGGTCGCCGCCGGTGCCTTCGAATATTACCTGTTCAAGGGCGGCGTCAGCGCCGGCAGCGAGGAGAACTGGTACCTGCGCTCGACGCTGAACACGCCGGCCCCGCCGGCCGCAGCCCCGCCGGTGCTGGAACCTGCTCCGCCGCCGGAACCTGAGCCGCCGGCGGCCGAACCGCCGCCGCCGCCGCCCATCGACCCTGCGCCGCCGCCGCCGCCGGAATCCACCCCCGGCGACCCCGATCCGGTTGATCCGGCGCCGCCGGTCGTGCCGACCGATCCGCCGCCCGCGACACCACCGGCACCACCGCCGGCACCAGTGGCAGATCCGCCCCCGCCGCCGCCGGTGGTGCCAACGGAGGTGCCCGACCTACCGACACCAGCGGCGGGCGAGGAGATCCTGCTCTATCGCATCGAGGTTCCGGTCTATTCGGCCTTGCCGCCGGTCGCCGAACATCTGGCGATGACGACGCTCGGCACCTTCCACGAACGGCGCGGCGAGCAGAGCCTGTTGTCGAACACCGAGCTGTCGCCGGTCTGGGGCCGCATCTTCGGTCAGGACAGCAAGATGGCGTATTCAGGAACGGTATCGCCGTCCTTCGACGGCACCCTGTTCGGCCTTCAGGCGGGCTTCGATCTGTTCGGCCGCGAAACCGCGTCGGGCCAGACCGATCGCGCCGGCCTGTTCGTCGCCTATGCCAGCATGAATGGCGACGTGCGCGGCCAGGCGCTGGGCTGGGCCAATCTGTCCGTCGGCAGCATGGATATCAACGGCACCAGCGTCGGCGGCTACTGGACCCGGATCGGTCAGGGTGGCTGGTACCTGGACGGCGTCCTCATGGCCACCTTGTTCGGCGGAAACGCAACATCGTCGCGCGACATCGGCATCGATGTCGGCGGGACCGGCATCACCGCTTCGCTGGAAGGCGGCTATCCCATCGCGCTGGGGCAAGGCTGGACGCTTGAACCGCAGGCGCAACTGGTCTGGCAGCAACTGTCGCTCGACGATGCGTCTGACCGCTTTGCTTCGGTTTCCTTTGATACGGACGGCAGCGTGACCGGCCGGCTCGGCGCACGGCTGCAAGGCGAAACAACGATCAATGGCATGGCGCTGCAGCCGTACCTCAAGGCCAACATCTGGCACGATTTCGGCGGCACGAGCCATGTCAATTTCGACACCACCGATATCTCCACCGAGGGCAGATCGACCTCGTTCGAATTCGGTGGCGGTGTGATCGCCAAGGTGACGGACAAGGTCAGCATCTTCGCCACCGGCGACTACACCACCAATCTCGGCGGCGACGAGCGTCGGATCCTCGAAGGCAATCTGGGGTTCAGCGTCAAATGGTAAGGCCGGTCATGACCCCGAAAAACAGTTTCGGGGTCACGGTCAGACAGAGAGCCTAATTGCTGGAACGCATCGCCACCGTGGCGATGCCGGCGCCAACCAGCAGCGTGCCGCCGGTGCGGTTGAAGATGCGGATCGCCTTGGGATTGCGCACCACGTTGCGTGCGCGTGAGGCGATCAGCGCATAGCCGAAAGCATTGGCGAAGGCGAGCGCCAGGAAGGTCGTCTCGAAGATCAGCATCTGCGTCCAGAAATCGGCGTGCCGGTCGAGGAACTGCGGCAGGAAGGCGACGAAGAAGGTGATGCTTTTCGGATTGAGCGCGGTAACCAGCCAGGCGTGTGCCATCATCTTGGCCGAGGAGACCGCGTCGGTGCGCGGTTCGGCTTTCAGCGCGCCGCCTGCGCGAAACAGTTTCACGCCGAGATAGATCAGATAGCCGGCGCCGATCAGCTTCAGGATGGTGAAGACGGTCGCCGAAGCCGCCAGCAGCGCGCCGATGCCCAGCATCGACAAGGTCATCGCGGTGAAGTCGCCCAGCGCCACGCCGACGGCCATCGGCAAGGCGGTACGCCAGCCCTGGCCCAGCGCGTAGGACACGACGAGAAGGATGGTCGGACCCGGAATGATGAGAAGGATCGTCGACGCGGCAGCAAAGGCGGCCCAGTTTTCGAAGGACATGCTCGTCTCCTTTGAGCTTAAAGAAGAGGATAAATCCTTAGGCCCGGGAGAATGTAAAGAGGCGATTGACCTGACGGCGCCAGCGGCGGATCGGTGTCAGTTCGCGCCGCTCAGCGTGCTCACGATATCGGCCAGGCTGACATTGGCACCGAGAACGGTTGCCGCCGCGACAATGGCAGCGGCAAAAAGCTTGATGTCGGTTTTTAAGGTCTTGCACATGGAGGCCCCTCGCTGATGGTTCGAGGAGTAGGAAACGCCAGCGCCGGGAATATGACCCGACCGAGGTCTTTTTGTGCAGCAGCCTTCGTTCAAGCCCGGGCAAGAAGGTCGGACATCGTCAAGGCCATGCGCAAATGCAGGCTGTGGAAGGTCTTCACGCTTTATCAACCATGAATGATGAAAATGCCCGCTATCCGGCCGGACCGTGCTTCCCGCCGACAGCGTAGGGTCTGGGTATATGCGTGAGTTGCCGGAAGGTCTGACGCCGCCGCGAAATGGCGACGCAATCGAAACCGATCATCATCTTTCCCGCCGTGCCATCCTGTCCGGGGCAGGGGCGCTCGCGCTGCTGAGCGCCGCCGGTTGCTCGACCTCGGGCTTGGGTCTGCCGGCGCTCGAGCTCGACGACGTCACCACGGGTTCCGTGCGGCCGATCCGGCCAAGCATCAGCGTCGACAAGAACATCACCAGCCCCGGCGTCATGTATGCCGGGCTGACCGACGGCGGCTTCAACGTGCCGGAAGTGCCATATCTGAAGGTCAAGCCGGAATTCCGCCGCCAGATCGTCGTCGACACGACAGGCGAGGCACCCGGCACCATCGTCGTCCATCTCAAGGAGCGCATGCTCTATCTCGTCCAGCCGGGTGGCGACGCCATTCGCTACGGCGTCGGCATCGGCAAGGATGGTTTCCGCTGGTCGGGTCGCGCCAACATCCAGTACGGCAGGGAATGGCCGACCTGGACGCCGCCGCCGGAGATGATTGCCCGCAAGCCTGAACTGGTGAAATGGCAAGCCGGACAGCCCGGCGGCCTCACCAATCCGCTCGGCGCGCGTGCCCTCTACATCTACCAGGACGGCAAGGACACCGGCTATCGCATCCATGGCTCGCCCGAATGGTGGAGCATCGGCCAGGCGATGTCGTCGGGCTGCGTGCGCCTGATCAACCAGGACATCATCGACCTCTACAGCCGCGTCTCCAAGAAAAATCCGGTCGTCGTCGTCTGACGCTTATGCGGCGTGTTGGCGCCGCTCGAAACTCCCGTTGCGCGATACGGCAAGACAGGCCAAGGTGCCTTGAAAACCATCGCGCCGGGAGAAATCAAGCATGGCTGGAACGTTTGTTATCGCGCAGGGCGGCGGCCCAACCGCCGTCATCAACCAGACGGTTGTCGGAGCGACGCTGGAGATCCGCAAGCGGCATCCCGGTGCCAAGGTGCTGGGCTCCATCCATGGCGTGCGCGGCATCCGTGACGGCAATTATGTCGACCTTTCCGCCATCCCCGAGGACCGGCTGCGGCTGATTGCCGGCACGCCGAGCGCCGCCCTCGGCTCGACCCGCGACAAGCCCGACGCCGCCTATTGCGATGTCATCCTCAACGGCCTGAAGAAGGCCGGCGCCGACGCCTTCATCTATATCGGCGGCAACGACACGTCGGGTACGCAGCAGATCCTGACCGATGCCGCCGGCGGCTCAATTGCCTTCGTCCATGCGCCAAAAACCATCGACAACGATCTCGAGGAAAACGACCACACGCCGGGCTTCATTTCGGCGGCCGAGTTCGTCGCCGGCGCCTTCCTGTCCGTCGATCTCGATTTTCGTGCGCTGCCCGGCATCTATGTCGGCATCGTCATGGGCCGGCATGCGGGCTTCCTGACCGCGGCCGCGGCCGCCTGGCAGCTCGACGCCGACAGCGGCCCGCACCTCGTCTACGTGCCCGAGCGCCCATTCTCAGCCGCCGGCTTCATCGACGACGTCCGTGCCACGCTCGATCGCCACAAGCGCTGCATCGTCGCCGTTTCGGAAGGCGTCAGCACCGCCGACGGCAAGGCCCTGGTCGAAAGCCTGGTGCCGCCGGACAAGCTCGAGCGCGACGCGCACGGCAACGTCAAATTGTCGGGCAGCGACCTGCCGGCCGCACTCGAGCGCGCGTTGGCGGAAGGCCTGCCGGGCAAGCGGGCCCGCGTCGATGCGCTCGGCTACATGCCGCGCGGCTATATCGGCGCCATCAGCGCGGTCGATGCGCAGGAGGCCTTCGATGCCGGCGCCTTCGCCGTCTCCGTCGCCGAACAGGGCGGCGGCTCGGTGGCGCTGCAATATGACGGCACCAAAACGGTTCTGAAGAAGGTGCCGCTGAAGAACGTCGCCGGCAAGACACGCCACATGCCGGGCGGTTTCATGAAGCCCGATGTCAATCAGCTGTCGGATGCCGGCATGGCCTATCTCAAGCGGCTGGTGCCGGAAAAATACAAGGTCGGGAAGCCCTTCGTCTGATGCCGGGCTCACACTTGATGCCCGGCTCGCTTCTCATGCCGGACTCACACTTGATGCCAGGCTGGTTCAGCAGGAGCGTCGTCGACGACAAGACGACGATGCTGACCGAGCCCTTCGTCCATGCCTATGTTCGGGCCAATATCTGGCATCTGCGCGGTCGCGATGCCGACCTGCTGGTCGACACCGGTATGGGCATCTGTCCGCTGGCGCCGCAGGTCGAGACGACGGAGGGCAAGCCGCTGTTGGTCGTTGCCACCCACATCCATCTCGACCATGTAGGCTCGCTACATGAATTCCCGTTGCGCGCAGGACCAAGGATGAGCGCGGCGCAGTTCGAGACCATGGATGAGGCCGCGACCTACGCCTACATGTTTCATGACCTCGAGGGTGCCGTCTCGAAACTGCCGGCGCCCGGATGGAAGTCGGCTGACTACAGGATCCCGCCTGCGCCGTTGACGCGAACCCTGGACGAGGGCGATGTCATCGATCTCGGCGACCGGCAGTTCCGGGTGCTGCATCTGCCGGGCCATTCACCGGATTCGATCGCGCTGTTCGACGAGGCCGACGGACTGCTCTTCAGCGGCGATGCCATCTACGACGCCATGCTGATCGACGACCTGCCGGATTCCGACCGAGCCGCCTATATCAGCACGATGCGGCGTCTGCTCGACCTGCCGATCCGCATCGGTCATGGTGGACACGGACCGAGCTTCGACGGCAAGCGCATGCGCGAGATTGCCACGGCCTATCTCGGACGAACCGCCGGTGGCTGAGGCTCCAGCGAGGCAGCAAGGCGGGGCCCGACGACTTTGCGACGCTGCCGCCGTGCGGATATTAAATCTTCGTAAGGTCGCCCTAAAACCCTAAATCGGGCGAATCCGCGCCCTAGATGCAAGGCCGTCGATCCGGTTGGCTGCCATGTAGGCGAGACGGGCAATTGCGACCTCGACACGCCGATGACCGATTTTCCCCGCACGGGAGAGGCCACGGCGCTGGATCAACTCTCGCCCGGACAAACGACCATGTCAGATATCCTTCGTAGGCATCGCGTCGCGGCCTTGCTGGGCGCTGCGCTGATCATATCCCCCTTCGTCATGTCTTTCGCCCAAGGCGAGGGCAACACCGTTCCGACGACCCAGACACCTGTCGCCGGCATCACCGCGCCCAATGGCTCGTTCGCACCCATCGTTGCCGCCGACAAGCCGGCGGTGGTGACGGTCACCACCGTTATGAAGGCACAGCCTGAAACGATGAGCGATGCCTCTCCTTTCGACGGCGGCTCGCCTTTCGATGACTATTTCCGCCAGTTCTTCGGTGACCAGGGCATGCCGACGCCCAGGACGCCGCCACAACAGCAACCGCAGCGCGCCGAGGCGCTGGGTTCCGGCTTCATCGTCGGCGCGGATGGCACCGTCGTCACCAACAATCACGTCATCGATGGTGCCTCTTCGATCAAGGTGACGCTCGACGACGGCACCGAACTTCCGGCCAAGCTCATCGGCCGCGATGCCAAGAACGATCTCGCCGTACTCAAGGTCAAGTCGGACAAACCCCTGCCGACCGTCAAGTGGGGTGATTCCGACAAGCTCATGCCAGGCGACCAGGTGCTGGCCTTCGGCAACCCGTTCGGCATCGGCACCACCGTCACCGCAGGTATCGTCTCGGCGCGCGGCCGTGACCTGCATAGTGGCCCGTTCGACGATTTCATCCAGATCGACGCGCCGATCAACCACGGCAATTCCGGCGGCCCGCTGGTGGATGTCGCCGGCAATGTCGTCGGCATCAACACGGCGATCTATTCGCCCAATGGCGGCAGCGTCGGTGTCGGCTTTGCCATTCCGTCGGATCAGGCCCAGAAGGTGGTCGCCAAGTTGATGAAGGGCGGCTCCATCCAGTACGGCTATCTCGGCGTTCAGATCCAGGAGGTGACACCGGATGTCGCGAGCGCCATCGGGCTCGACCATACCGGCGGCGCGCTGGTTTCAGAGGTCAACGACGGTTCGCCGGCGGCAAGGGCCGGCATCGAGACGGGTGACGTCATCACCAGCTTTGCCGGGCAGGACGTGAAGGATCCCAAGGACCTGTCGCGGGCGGTCGCCGATGTCGCGCCGGGTGCCAGAGAAACGGTCGATGTCTGGCGCAAGGGCAAGCCGATGCGGATTTCCGTCGATGTCGGCCACAACAGCGACGATGTGAAGACCGCGTCGCTGGACGACGGGTCCGGTGCGCCGAGCGCCGGGCGCGCTCCGGCGATAGGGCTCGGCTTGATGGATATAACGCCCGACATTCGCCAACAGATGAACCTTGCCGACAAGCAGCACGGCGCGGTGGTTGCCAGCGTCAACCCCGACAAAGCGGCCGCCGCTTCCGGAATACAGGCCGGCGACATCATCGTTGCCGTCAATCAGGTGCCGGTGAAGAATGTCAGGCAGGTAACCCAGGCGATCGCCTTGGCCGGCAAATCCGGCAGGAAATCGGTGCTGTTGCTGGTCGAGCGTGGCGACGCTCAAATGTACATCGCGGTGCCTTTTGCAAGTGGCTGAGAAATGGCGTTGACGTGAACGCGGGAGCGGCAGGTCCATCGGTGACGGTCCCGCCGGTCTCCGCCCGTCAAGATTTCGGTTGCCCGTCACGACATCTTCGAGAACATTGCGTCAGGCCGATAGTGGCCTGATTGCATGGGGATTGCCGCTATGGTCACCCGAGGTTTCTCTTCAGGACGGCGCCCGCCAACCGATGGCGATGCCCGCATCCCGCCAGGCCAATATCTAGAACAGGGTTTCCCGGTGCTGTCGGCCGGCCCGACGCCGCGCGTGCGTACCGAGGATTGGTCTTTCACGCTGAAACACGGGCCACGCCCGATCAAGAAATGGAACTGGGCCGAGTTCAACGCGCTGCCGTTGACCAAGATGACACGCGATATCCATTGCGTGACAGCATGGACCAAGTTCGACACGCCGTGGCAGGGCGTGCTGGTCGACGATATCCTTGCCGATGCAGGGGTCGAGCCGCCGACCGGCTTCACGTTGGCGCACGCGTTCGACGGCTACACCACCAACGTGCCGGTCACGGATCTCACCGCCGGCAAGGCCATGGTGGCGCTGCTCTACGAAGACAAGCCGATCACACCGGACCATGGCGGCCCGGCAAGGCTGCTGGTGCCGCATCTTTATTTCTGGAAATCGGCCAAATGGTTGAACGGCCTGCAATTCACCACGCGCGACGAGCCCGGTTTCTGGGAATTACGCGGCTACCACATCTATGGCGACCCATGGCGCGAGCAGCGCTACACGGACGATCCATGAGCGATGCGGCAGCAGTGCAATCGCCCTGGCAAACAGCCAGCATCGTCCGCATCGAAAAGCGCACGCCGCGTGTCGCCAGCTTCTTTTTCCAGCCGTCTCGGCCCTTCGCCTATCGCGCAGGGCAGCATGTCGACGTCAGGCTGACGGCGCCGGACGGCTATCAGGCGCGCCGCTCCTATTCCATCGCCTCCGCGCCCGAAACGCATGGCGTAATTGAACTGGCGATCGAAAAACTCGACGATGGCGAGGTCTCGCCCTTCTTTCACGAGGTCGCGGCAGTGGGCGATGAAATCGAACTGCGCGGGCCGCTTGGCGGGCATTTCGTCTGGCCGGAGGATGAGAGTGGGCCGCTTGTTCTGGTCGGCGGCGGTTCGGGCGTCGTGCCCTTGATGTCGATGCTCCGCCACCGCGCCGCACGTAATTCAGCGGTGCCCGTCGTCCTGGTCTTTTCGGTCCGGGTCTGGGACGAAGTGATCTTTCGTGACGAGCTGATCGTTCTCGACGAGCGCCAGGACGGCTTCGACCTGGTGCTGACACTGACCCGCGAAGCCGCACGCCGTCCAGCCGACTATGCGCGGCGGGTGGACGTTGCGATGATGGTTCAAGCATTGGCGCGGCTGCCGGAGCCGCCTGGCATCGCCTTCGTCTGCGGCTCCAATGCCTTCGTTTCCGCGGCCGCCCAGGCGCTGATCGATGCCGGCGTTGCAGCCGAAATCATTCGCACCGAACGCTACGGAGTGTGAACCGACGCCGCCTTTCGAGAAAGGTTCGTCGGATTCGCCTTTAGCCAACCGGCGAGAAATCCGCCGACAGCAGCTCGAAGGGCAAGGCGCCATAAGCAGCCACTGTGGCTTCGTCGTTCCATTCACGAAACTGCCGCGACGGTCGCGCCTCTAGCGTCCAGGCAGCTCGCGCGCCGTCGAGCGTCACCTTGCCGCGAAAATGCAGCACGCGTTCCCTGCCGGATCGGCTGATGGCCATGGCGCGCAGGCGGGCGACATGGTCGTCGCCGGCATTGATCTCCATTTCGATGCGGCGCCGGACCGGCGGAACGCCGATCCTGACGGTGATATCGAGCATCATGTCGCCGGTCGTTTGCGGACAGGCGATGGCCTGCGAAAACACCAATAGCGCCGGTACGGCCTGCGGCTTGCGCGCGGCCGGTTTGCCGCGCCAAGGTTTGGCGGGTGGCTCCTGTTGCAACCGGCCCTTCTTCCGCTTCAGGCGCAACTGCTTGGCAAGCCCGCGCGACAGCCAGACCAGGCCGCCGAAATCCGTGCGCGGCTTGGCTTGCAGAACCGACGACCAACGCGACAGGCCAGCTCCGTCGGCCATCTCCAAGATTCTGACCATTGTCGGTTCCGGCACCGGAATGCCGATCTCAAACGCCAGATAGGATAGCGCCACCGCCGCTGGAACCGCCAGGCCGCGTCTGCCGACGATGTCGAGGAACATGTCCCAATCGACGTCTTCGCCATGGATGGCGACCGCGCAGTCGACAAGCCAGTCGCTGTGGGTGTGGGCGTCGAGGCCGCCATGGGCGATGGCCAGGGCCATGCGATCGGCCGGCGACGGCACGAAGACCGCGACGCCGCTGAATTGTGCCGGGACCGCCCGTTGCCAGATCGCCAGGTCGTCTTCCGCGCTCGTCTGCGACCCGTCATAGCCGAGCTGGTGCAGGTCGATGTCGCCGAAACGGCCCTTGAAGAAGTTCATCGACCGCAGTGACGCCAACCGGGTTCGCAGATATTGCGCGCTGACGCCCGAGGCGATCTGCCAGTCGCGATCGCGCAAGATGTCGAAGACGGCAGCCATGTCGCGCGGGCGCACCAGTATGTCGATGTCGTGCGCCACCCGGCCACGCTGCGCCGACGCGTTCAAGGCAATGCGGCTGGCGCCCTTTATCAGCATGATGTCGGCGCCGCCGTCTGCCATCGCCTTCAGCGCCGGTTCGGCCTCGCGCATCGCCATGCGCGACTTCGTCCACAGCATCTTCTGCAGGCCGACGAGGCGCGGGTGCGCGGTATGCCCGGCCAGCTTCCTGCCGAACCTGTCGGAGATGGCGGCGAGCAGGCGATGTTCTCGAAACGAGACGAGATCGATGTCGTTCTCGTCCAGCCAGCGCGCGGCGCAGCCGGCGGCTGCGTCCTCGTCGGAGAGCAGCGCCGCCTTTAGCAACAGGTCCAGCTGGCCGGTGGGCCACGACCAGCCATAGTCCGGGAAGCGGCGGCCGATGCGGCGAACGGGCCTGGCGTTCAATTGGAGCCTGCCTTGTTCCGGGCTCGCCGCTGCATGGCGAGCCTTGCGACCTGGAGATAGCCCCGGTCGCGTGCCGGATCGCGGCCGTAGGAAAGGCTGCCCGGACGGATGCGGCGCAATGCAAGCACGTCGTCGAGCATGGCAAGGGCAAGGCCTGCCTCACGAACCCGGGCGATCCAGTCGATCATCTCGCCGCGACCGCCTGGTGGGTCGATGATGGGACCGATGCGTGGCACCACCTCCTGGCGGATCATCATCGTCGTGCGCGACCAGCCAGCTCCACTGGTCGCATCGGGCAAATCGGGGCTGTCGCCGCGAAACGTCCGCCAATGCGTAAAGACGCCCGCTGTCCCGGGATGACGGCCGAGATAGGCCAGCTGCTTTTCGACCTTGTCCGGCAGCCACAAATCGTCGGCATCGAGCGTCGCGATGAGCGGCGTCGAGAGTGCCGCAATGCCACGGGTCGTTGCGCTGCCAGGTCCGGCATTGTCCTGTCGCAGCACCGTCACCGGCAGGTTCATCGCATCGATCACCGCAGCCGTATCGTCGGTTGAACCGTCATCGACCACGACGATGGCCTCCGCCTTTGCCGTCTGGGCCAGAACGGAGTTCAGGGCCGCGCCTATGGTGGCGGCCGCGTTGAAAGCCGGAATGACGACGCCGTAGCCTGCCATCAAAGGAACCGCCACTGCGCGAGATCCTTGAAGTCGAAAATCCCCTCCACCCGGCGCAAGCTGGGATCGGCCTTGCGACGCTTCATCGACTTGTGAATGGCGCGCATGAACTCGCGAAAGGGCACATCGGCTTCCTTGGTCATGTTGCCGGGATGACGCCTGTAATAGAGAGCCACCGTATCGGGCATAACGTATTTTGCCTGGCTCTCAAAGATACGCAACAGATAGTCGGTGTCCTCGGCCTGTTTGAAATCCTCGTCGAAACCACCGGTGCGCTCGATGAGGTCTCGCGCAAAGATTCCGGCGGACAGGTGGATCCCTCGCACGGTTATGGAGTGGCTGTCGGCGGCCGGTTCCAGCGTCTCTCCATCTATCTTGTCTATCAGCGTCATGCGCGAATAGGTCAGGTCGAGGCCCGGATCCTCTTCGAAGCAGGCGAGATCCGCCTTGAAGCGCCCTGTCGGGGAGATGTCGTCCGAATCGAGAAACGACACCAGGCCGGTCTGCGGCAGCAACTGCTTCAGCCCGGCATTGCGCGCCTTGGTGACCCCGCCATTGACCTGCTGGAAAAGACGAATGCACGGGGCCTCGTCGATCAACGACCGCACGACGGCCGCAGAGCCATCGGTCGACCCATCGTCGATGACGATGATGTCGAGATCGATGTCTTCGCGCTGCCTGAGCAGCGAGCGCAGCGCCAGGCCAACGAACTGTTCGCGATTGTAGACCGGCATGATGACGCTCAGCCTCATTGGCGTCTCCAGCAGCGTTCCGGGCTTGGCTGATCCGACCCGATTGTGTCGAGCATCATAGCATTCGCCAATCGGCGGGACTCTTCAATTCGAAGATGCCCTGGACCTCACGCCGTGACGGATCGGCCTTGCGCCGCCGCATCGACTTGTGGATTGCACGCAAATGGTTGCGGACCCTGCCGCTATGCTCCTTGGTGACATTTCCGGCGTGGCGTCGGTAGTAGATCGCGACCGCGTCCAACAATTCGTAGTTCGGTCCCGCCTCGAAAACGCGCAGCAGATAGTCGGTATCCTCAGCCTGCTCGAAATCCTCATCGAACTCGCCCGTCCGGCGGACAAGCCCTCTGCTGAACACGGCGGCGCTCAGCGAAATTCCCCGAAGCGTCATCGTGCGGCTGTCGACTGCCGGTTTCAGCTGCTCATCGTCGATCCGGTCGACCAGCGTCATCAGCGAATAGGTCAGCTCAAGCCCGGGAGTAGCCTCGAAGCGGGCGAGATCGGCCTTGAACCGTCCGGCCAGCGAGATGTCGTCCGAATCCAGGAATGACACGAACTCCGCATCCGGCGGCAGTTGCCGCAGCCCGGCGTTGCGCGCCCTGGCTACGCCCATGTTGGATTGCTGGAACAGTCGGATGCAGGGGTTTTCGCGCATCATCGAGCGCACGGCCTCAGTAGAGCCGTCGGTCGAGCCGTCGTCGATGACGATGATATCGAGATCGGCGGCGTCCCGCTGCCGCACCAGCGAGCGCAATGCCGAAACGACATAGCGCTCACGGTTGTAGACGGGCATTATCACGCTCAGTTTCACGAATCGCCCCGCGCGAGAAAGTCCGCAATCGTGCCGGCTATCTCCTGAGGCTGCGTCCCCAGCGACAGACGATAGCACGGCAGCAGGCGGGTCAGGTCGCTGAAGAAGCGAAAGCCGCTCTCCCGCTCGCCCGGCATCTGCGCTATGCCGGACGGCGCCAAGGCAATCATGGCATCCCTGCGCGACACCGGCACGATTGAACTTGCCTCGCCTCCGCCGATATGTGGCACCACCAGCGCAACGATGTCCAGAGTTTCGGGCACCGGCCGAGGCGCGATGTCATCAATGTGAAAAGTATGCTTGCCTTGCCAGTTGAGCGGACCATGCGCCTTCAGCCGGTGCTTCAGCCCAAGCCGCGCGAACCCCTGGGGATCCTGCTTGAGCGTTGAAAACAACGGGCGGGCAGTCACGCCGTTGGAGAGGTCGACCAGCACATAGTCGTCGCCGACGCTGTCCAACCCGTGGAGAAGGCCGGCGGCGACGGTCCCGGATTTCCCGGCGCCGCCCGCGCCGGCCAACAGCACGCCCTTGCCATTGGTGCCGAGCGTCCCCGCATGGGCCAGCCGCATGCCACGTGCCGCATATTCCCAATGGAGGAAGGGGCGCAGCGGCGCTCCCGGCTCCCACGGTGGAAAGACATCGGCCGAGGCCATCAATTGCACGCCAACGCGACGTTGCGGATCATAGAACTGCCAGAAATCGAGATCGTGGAAATGGTTGCCGCGCAATCCTGCTTCCGCCAGTTGGGTGGCGAAGCCATGCTGCGTGAAGGGTCCCTGGCCCCAACTGGCCGGTACCGCGATGCCGTCAATGCCGGGATGCGCGACGAAGATGCGGCAGATGTCGGCAGGCGTTCGGCTGCCCGGAGCCGTGACAAAGCCATGAGCGAAGGCATCCGCCAACGCGCCGGCACTCACATGCGCGGTCAGATCCAGATGCGGCAAGCCCACCTTGCAAGTCAGTGGATAATGCGCGGCGCTGCTCTCCGCTTGTGCAAGGACATGACGTGCGTAGTCAGCCAGGTTTTCGAGAGTGACTTTCGGCATGATTTGCCTGTTCCGGAGCTGTCCGGCAGCGAGAACCTAGTGGGCGGCTCAGTTGGCCTGCTTTACCGCCGGCCAGCCGAGGGGCTCCTCGACCTCGTGGATGGGATCGACGACGATGAGATCGGCGAGATCATCATGGATATCGACCTTGAGGGGCTCTCTGGCAGCGGCGAGCTGAGCCAGAAATTCGCTGGAAACCGGTCTTGCCACGCCATCGGTTACGGCCGCCAGCAAGCCGAATTCGAGCAATTGTGAAACAAAGCCGTCAATCGCGGCGGCATCGAGGGCGCCAATTCCGGTCGCGGCGCCGACCAGTTCGGAGGCAGGCACGCCGGACGACAGTGCATCCCAAAGCCTGCTGCCTGAATCAGAAAAGCCGAAATATTTGCCCGTGGTCAGGTCAAGAACGACGGCTTCGCCGTCGAAGGATTCAAAGACGATATCCTTGCTGGCAATGGCATAGATGCCGGATTGTCGCATATTTGCTCCCCCGCCGAGCAGGCCGCGGAGATGATCTTCGGGCCTTACGGTCAACCCCACCGTTGCAGGCGTCTAACCATTTGCAGGGTTTTTGGCAAGATGGCGCAGGCTCCGGGCGAGCGCAGCCGGTCACGCTTCGATTTCAAGCGCCGAAAGCGGCTTCGAGCAACAGGCGAGGATAAAGCCGTCCTCGATTTCGTGATCGAGGATGCCGCCATTGTGACTCATCTCGACGTCGCCCGCGACCTTCCTCACCTTGCAGGTGCCGCACAGGCCGAACTCGCAGGCGGCGGGAATCCGCACCCCAGAGGCGCGTGCCGTCTGCAGCACGGTCTGGCCGGCGACGCATTCGGCATCGACATCGGAAAGCGAGAACCGGATTGGTGTCACGGCCTCGACAGCAGCAGCGGCGCCGTCTTCCGCCGGCGGCGAGAACGGCGCCGGGATCTCCTCCACGGCAGGCGCCGCGAAGCTTTCCTGATGGTATTTCGCCATGTCGAAGCCGGCGGCTTCCAGCATGCCGCGCACGGCGCGCATGAAGGGATCGGGGCCGCAGCAGAAGATCTCGCGCTCACGGAAATCGGGCGCCAGCAATGGCAGCCGGATCGCGTCGATGCGGCCCATATGGCCGAACCAGCCCTCGCGGCTCGACCGTTCCTCGATCATGAAGCCGAGCGACAGGCCGGGCATGCGGCTGCCGAGCAGCTCGAGTTCCTTGCGGAAAATGATCTCTTCCGGGCGGCGCGCACAGTTGACGAAGCCGACATCTGTCCATGGCGCACAGTCATTCAGCCAACGCAGCATCGACATCATCGGCGTCACGCCGGAGCCGGCCGAAATGAACAGATATTTGGCCGCCGGGTGGCTGTGCAGCGAGAAGTCGCCGGTCGGCCCATAGGCCTTGACGTGCGAACCGGGCGTCAGATGGTCGAACATCCAGCGCGTACCGGTACTGCCCGCCTGCGCCTTGACCGTCACCGCGATCGAGAACGGCCGCGACGGCGAGGACGACAGCGTGTAGGTGCGCATCAGCGGCCCGTCCGATGTCGGCAGTTCCAGCGTCACGAACTGGCCGGGCTTGTAACGGAACCAGGTCTGGTTGTCGGAGCGGAAGGTGAAGGTCTTCACGTCAGGCGCTTCGTCACTGACGCCGATCACTTCCAGCACCTGCAGCCTGTCGTTCCAGGGCGTCATCTGGTCGAGATGGCGATAGAGGCCAAGGTCCGTCATCGCATTCATCCTCTTGTCCCCTGGGCTAGGCGACACTGCGCAGGGCCGGCCGGTCGCCTTCGGCAAGGCGCGGTCCGATGAACGACGCGTACCACTCGACGAACTGGATCACGCCGCCCTCATGCAGCTCCGAATAGGGGCCTGGTTCGTAGGCCGGCGACAGGATGCCGAAGGCGTTTTCCTCGACGATGCGGCGGTCCTGGTCGTTGGTCTCGGTCCAGACATGGGTGAGCTCAGCGAGGTCGTAGTCGACCCCTTCGACCGCATCCTTGTGGACGAGCCATTTTGTCGTCACCGCGGTTTCCGTGGCACTGATCGGCAGCACACGGAAGGTAACGGCATGGTCGCCGAGGATATGGTTCCAGGTTGTCGGATAATGATAAAGCAGCAAGGAGCCGATGCGGTCGGTTGGAACGCTGTCGGACAGGTTCTTCTGGACCGCCCGTTTTCCCGTCATGGTGTAGCTGACGGCATCGCGCAGCAGCGGCGCGCGGGTGGCGCGGTACTGCCCTGCCGGATCGATGCGGAATTTGCTCGGCAGGCCTGATGCCTCGCATTTGGCCCAGTGCGCGACCATTTCAGGGTCGCTGTCGGCGCCATTGACGCCGGTCACGGTCGGAGCCTCGGGGAAGGTCTTGCACAGCTCAGGATGATTGGCGGCGCAGTGATAGCACTCGCGGTTGTTTTCCCAGACCAGCTTCCAGTTGCCCTTCTCGACGATCGTGCTCTCGAAGGCGATCTTTGCTTCACGCAACCGGTGCGGCAAAAGATAGGGTTCGATCATCGCCCGCATCGGCGCGAAATCCGCCGGCTCCTTGGCCAGACAGATGAAGATGTAGCCGCCGACGCTCTCGCAGGCGACCGGCTTCAGGCCGAAATCACTCTTGTCGAAACCGTCGGCCATCTGGCGGGCAAACAGCAGGCGGCCGTCCAGCTCATAGGTCCACTGATGATACGGGCAGACGAGCTTTGCCGCCGTACCCTTTTCCGCGTTGCACACGCGGCTGCCGCGATGGCGGCAGGAATTGTGGAAGGCGTTGATCTTGCCGTGCTGGTCGCGGACAAGGACGACCGGGTAGTCGCCGATCTGCACGGTGATGTAGCTGCCCGGCTTCGGCAGTTCGCAATCATGGCCGATGAACAGCCAGTCGCGATACCAGATCAACTCCATGTCGAGCTTGAAGTAGTCTGGATCGGTGTAGAAGGGCTGCTCCAGTGAAAAGCCTTGCCGGCGGCTGTTCAAGAGCCTCAGCATGTCGTTGCGGGTATCCATGTCCTGTCCTCGTTTCTAAGGACTGAACTGGTGGTGATGGAGGAAGGATTGAAACGCAGGCCGGCTAGGTGCCAGACATGCGCTATCCACCTCTTGACCGCCCACCGCGATCAGTCGAGTCTAACAATCTCGGGCTGGTTTCCGGGCTCTGGAGTTGTCCTTGCGGACCATCGCGACACCTTCCCAGGCAGTTGCCCAGTGGTCTCCCGTTGCGACTTGAACTCCACCACCGTTGCGGGGGCAGCGCCGGATTCTGACCGGCTTCCCAATTCTCCGCCTCGTCGTCACGAAGCGGCACCTGAGATGGTATGATCTAACCACGATCGGGGGCGCGCCGTCGGCATGAAAACGACATCGTATCCATGCGGCGCGACACGGCATGCGAACGTTCCCGCAGACCGTCGCGGGCTGAAATCCACCTCCCGGATGACCATTTTGCCGGCTGCGATATCCCCGAATCGGACCCCTTGGCGGGGTCAAAAAAGGTTAACGGTTTCGAAAAGTGACTATTAGCTCGATCTAAAATCGAACCGAACGGTTCGTTTCTGTTGACGGTGCGTGCAGGACGGTGTGAACGCTGGGCCTCTGAAACAGTCAGTGATCCATCCAGCGGTTACACTTAACATGCTGATTTAAAGAAGAAAAATATACCCGTAGATTCCCTTGGCACAATTTCAAGGTGTGGATTCATGGTCCACACGGAACAACTTCGTGATTGGAAAAGGCGGGGTTGCCCTCCCACATCGGGGCTGTCCGAACGACGCGATTTCATTTCCAAGACACGCCGCTAGACGGACGGAAAAAGACGATACTGGAGTACAAAAATGAAAAAGATCATTCTCACTGCCGCAGCCCTTCTGGCCATTTCCGGCAGCGCCTTCGCTGGTAGCGACCACTACGGTTCGAACGCCGCGGCAGCCACTGCTGTCGACAGCTCGTACACCGCTTCGACCAAGAAGTCGGAACCGGCTGCTCAGGCGCCTGCCCAGGGTGCTGACCGCAACCTCTTCGGCAACAACTAACAGCCGATTCCCAGTCGACGGCGGGCTCGCCCGCCGCCCTGGCGAAATTCAGACATTCAGGAGTATTTAAGATGAACAAGATCCTCATTGCTGCCGCCGCCGTTCTGGCCATCTCCGGCAGCGCTTTCGCCGGCAGCGACAACTACGGTTCGAACGGCTCCAACCAGCCTGCCGCCACGGTGGACCAGTCGTACACGGCTTCCACCAAGACCGCGGAATCGACTGCCCAGACGCCCGCTCAGGGCAGCGACCGTAACCTCTTCGGTCGCTAATAACCAATTCGCAAGCGACGGCAGCTGTGTCTGCCGTCCTGGCGAAATCCAGAATTCAGGAGATTAAAATGAACAAGATCCTTATTGCTGCCGCCGCCGTTCTGGCCATCACCGGCAGCGCGTTCGCCGGCAGCGACAACTTTGGCTCCAACGGCGCCAATCAGCCTGCGGTTACTTCGGTTGACAGCGCGCATACGAGCTCGGTCCGCAACAGCGGTGGCCTCGTCGAGAAGCTGCTCAATTCGTCGGGCGACGTGGAGAAGTCCGCCCCTCAGGGCAGCGACCGGAACCTCTTCGGCCGTTAACAGCCGAAGCTGATCTTCAACAAAAGAGCCGCGGGGCTATCCCCCCCCGAATTTTGCGACAAAACCCGTTACAGCCTCAGGGCCCCGTCGCAGAACGCCCGTCTCGTTTACACAAGACAGCGCCCCCCAGACCACGAGAGAGGTCG